>NZ_SNWA01000001.1:1871166-2183027 GCF_004361815.1 Paraburkholderia sp. BL10I2N1
TGAACGCGCGTTTCTCTGCGCGTTGCCGGAGACCCGCAGGCTCGACTACGCGCGGCGGATGGCCCGGTTGTTGCCGGCAGGCGGGCTGCTGGCCGGCTTCTTTTTTCTTGGCGCCTCACCCAAAGGGCCACCGTTTGGTATTGACCGTCCAGAACTGGAGGCCCTCCTGTCGCCGGACTTCGAACTGATCGAGGACGAAGCCGTGGCGGACTCGATTCCCGTGTTTGCCGGGCGGGAGCGGTGGCTCACGTGGCGTCGGCGTGGACCGGCGCACGCTTGATCCGGGAACGGGTGCCCCCATTTAGTGACACGGCCGGTGTTGCTGCCGGCGATCCTCAAATCGGGGACGGCAGTCGTTTGCGGCTATAATTCAAGGCTTTGCAAGCGTTTACAAGATTTCTGCAGGGAACAAGGATCATGCCGATCTACGCTTATCGTTGTGAATCATGCGGCTTCGGGAAGGACGTGCTTCAGAAGATGAGCGACGCACCGTTGACGCAGTGCCCGGAATGCGGCAAAGACGCATTCCGCAAACAGGTAACGGCCGCCGGGTTCCAGTTGAAGGGATCGGGCTGGTACGTGACGGATTTCCGTGGTGGCTCAGGCGGCTCCAAGGCGGCCGCCAGTGGCAGCAATGGGGCAGCCGAGGCGAAGACCGCCGAAGGCGGCACGCCCGACGCCGTTTCGTCCGCAGGTGCCACGCCCGCCGCGGCCGCGCCCATCGCGGCAGCGGCTTCGCCCGCTGCGGCCTCGACCTCGGGCGCAGACGGGGCCTAGCGGGACAACTGCCCGAACGGGTAGCGAGTACACCGTGCCGGATGGATCCGGCACGGTTCACTGGCGCGACACATGACGACGAAAAAGACGACGCTCAAATCGGTGTTTTTGACCGGCCTGCTGGTGCTGGTGCCTCTTGCCATCACGCTGTGGGTGCTCGGCCTCATCATCGGCACGATGGATCAGACGCTGTTGCTGCTGCCCGCCGATTGGCGGCCGGAACGGTTCGGATACCGCATACCGGGTCTCGGCGCGGTGCTGGCACTCGCCTTCATTTTTATCGTCGGCCTGTTGACTCAGAACTTCATCGGTCAGAAGCTTGTGCAGTGGTGGGACCTGATCGTGCGCCATATCCCGGTGGTCGGGCCCCTGTATACGAGCGTCAAGCAGGTATCGGACACACTGTTGTCCAGCAGCGGCAATGCGTTCCGCAAGGCGCTCCTCATCGAATATCCGCGTAAGGGTTCCTACACAATCGCGTTTCTGACGGGCACGCCCGGTGGTGACGTGGTCAATCACCTGAAGGAAGAGCACGTGAGCGTGTACGTGCCGACGACGCCGAATCCGACGTCCGGCTTCTTCCTGATGTTGCCGAAGAGCGAAGTGATCGAACTCGATATGACGGTCGACGCTGCGCTCAAGTACATCGTCTCGATGGGCGTCGTGGCACCGTCCGCGCCGGCGCAGCCGGCGCCCGTGCGCCGCACCACCATCGAGCCACCGCTGTAATGCCGGTGCACGTCGCCTGTCGACGCGCTCCGTTCAACCAATGCAAAACGAAAGTCAAACATCATGTCGATGAGATCTGAATACTGCGGTCTGGTGACCGAACACCTGCTGGGCCAAACCGTGTCGCTGTGCGGCTGGGTGAGCCGCCGACGTGACCACGGCGGCGTTATCTTCATCGACCTGCGCGATCGCGAAGGCCTCGTTCAGGTCGTCTGCGACCCGGACCGCGCGGAGATGTTCAAGATCGCCGAAGGCGTGCGCAACGAGTTCTGCGTGCGGGTGCAAGGCGTGGTGCGCAACCGTCCGGAAGGCACGGCCAACGCCGGCCTGAAGAGCGGCAAGATCGAGGTGCTGTGCCACGAACTGACGGTGCTCAACGCATCGGTGACGCCGCCGTTCCAGCTCGACGACGACAACCTGTCGGAAACCACGCGTCTTACGCACCGTGTGCTCGACCTGCGCCGTCCGCAGATGCAGCACAACCTGCGCCTGCGCTACCGCGTGGCGATGGAAGTGCGCAAGTATCTCGACGCGCAGGGCTTCATCGACATCGAAACGCCGATGCTCACGAAGAGCACGCCGGAAGGCGCGCGCGATTACCTGGTGCCGTCGCGTGTGAACGCCGGTCAGTTCTTCGCGCTGCCGCAGTCGCCGCAGCTCTTCAAGCAGCTGCTGATGGTGGCGAACTTCGATCGCTACTACCAGATCGTCAAGTGCTTCCGCGACGAAGACCTGCGCGCCGACCGCCAGCCGGAATTCACGCAGATCGACTGCGAAACCTCGTTCCTCAACGAACAGGAAATCCGCGATCTGTTCGAGGCGATGATTCGTCACGTTTTCAAGGAAACCATCGGCGTTGCGCTGGACGAAAAATTCCCGGTCATGCTGTATTCGGAAGCGATGCGCCGTTTCGGGTCGGACAAGCCGGACCTGCGCGTGAAGCTCGAATTCACCGACCTGACCGACGCGATGAAGGACGTCGACTTCAAGGTGTTCAGCACGCCGGCCAACACCAAGGACGGTCGCGTCGCAGCGCTGCGCGTGCCGAAGGGCGGCGAGTTGTCGCGCGGCGACATCGACAGCTACACGGAATTCGTGCGCATCTATGGCGCGAAGGGCCTCGCATGGATCAAGGTCAACGAAGTCGCGAAGGGGCGTGACGGTCTGCAAAGCCCGATCGTCAAGAACCTGCACGACGCGTCGATTGCCGCGATCCTCGAGCGCACCGGCGCGCAGGACGGCGACATCATTTTCTTCGCGGCAGACCGTGCGAAGGTGGTCAACGACAGCCTCGGCGCGCTGCGTCTGAAGATCGGCCATTCGGAATTCGGCAAGGCGAACGCCCTCGTCGAAGACGGCTGGAAGCCGCTGTGGGTGGTCGACTTCCCGATGTTCGAATACGACGAGGAAGAAGCCCGTTACGTTGCTGCTCACCACCCGTTCACGAGCCCGAAGGACGAGCACCTCGAGTATCTGGAAACGGATCCGGGCCGCTGCCTCGCGAAGGCCTACGACATGGTGCTGAACGGCTGGGAAATCGGCGGCGGTTCGGTCCGTATCTATCAGGAAGACGTGCAGAGCAAGGTGTTCCGCGCGCTCAAGATCGGCGCGGAAGAAGCGCGTGCGAAGTTCGGCTTCCTGCTTGACGCGCTCCAGTACGGCGCGCCGCCGCACGGCGGTATCGCGTTCGGTCTCGACCGTATCGTGACGATGATGGCGCGTGCCGATTCGATCCGTGACGTGATCGCGTTCCCGAAGACCCAGCGCGCGCAGTGTCTGCTCACCCAGGCGCCGAGCGAAGTGGACGAGCGCCAACTGCGCGAACTCCACATCCGCCTGCGCCAGCCGGAGGCGAAGGCGTAAGCACTCGCCGGACGTCCGACGCAGTCAGTCGGCAGCAGCAGTTGAAAAAGGCGCGTCATGCGCCTTTTTCTTTTTTTGCGTTACAGTCGATGCGATGCCCATCGACTGACATGCATCGCGCGTAATCTGCGCATGCGCCGTCCCCCGTCCCACGATCATGCCGAAACCACCGAAGATCCCGGAGTCCGTTCTTGTCATCATTCATACGCCTCAACTCGACGTGCTGATCATCGAACGTGCCGACCGCCCCGAGTTCTGGCAGTCGGTGACGGGATCGAAGGATCATCGCGACGAACCGCTTGCCGAGACCGCCGTACGCGAAGTGGGCGAGGAGACGGGCATCGTGGTCGGCACGGACGAAGTGCCCGCCGAGGCCTTGTTCGACTGGCAGCGTCAGATCGAATACGAGATTTATCCGGTGTGGCGCCATCGCTATGCCGAGGGCGTGACGCGCAACACCGAGCACTGGTTCAGTCTGCAGGTGCCGCGCCGCGTCGACGTGAGGCTGGCGCCACGCGAGCACACGGCCTATCTGTGGCTGCCCTATGAAGAGGCGGCGGCGCGCTGCTTCTCATGGTCGAACCGTGAGGCGATCCTGCAGCTTCCCGCGCGCCTCAAGGGCCGTCTGCAATGACGGGCATAGGCGCGCGACACTTCGCGCGGCTCAGGCAAAGCCTGCCCGGCCGGCGTTACTGGTCGAGATACCGCTTCACGGCCGGCAACGATGTCCGGCTCTTCCGTTCGGGTGACGCCTACTTCGATGCGCTCGTCGAACGGATCGACGCCGCGACCGAAGACGTCGTGCTCGAAACGTACATTTTTTGCAACGACGCCGCCGGCCAGAAGATCTCCGGCGCGTTGCTGCGCGCTGCCGCGCGCGGCGTGCGCGTACGCGTGATCACCGACGGCATCGGCACCGCGAGCTTGCCCCTCTTCGACGACTGGTTGGCGAACGGCGTCGAACATCGCATTTACAACCCGCATCTGTTCGGCCGCTTCGGTTTTTCCCGCACGCATCGCAAGCTCGCGGTCGTCGACGGCCAGTACGCGTATTGCGGCGGGATCAACATCGTCGACGACTTCGACAACAACGGCACGCGCCTGCCGCATCCGCGCTGGGACTTTGCCGTCGAACTGCGCGGGCCGGTGGTCGCCGACGTCCGCCAGGCGTTCGAGTGGCAATGGCGCCGTATCCGGCTCGGACACCGCCCCATCGAATCGCTGCAGCCGGAGCGTGACGCGCCACCCGATCTGGGCGGCGTCTCCCGGTTGCGGCTGCAGCACCGGAACCGGGGCGATCTGAGGGCAGCCGGCGTGCCGTGCGTCGCCTTTGTCGCCCGTGACAACCTCGTCAACAGGCGCGCGATCGAACGGGCCTATCTGACTGCGATCGGCCACGCGAAAACCGAGGTGCTGCTCGCCAATCCGTATTTCATGCCCGGCCGCAGGCTGCGCCGGGCGCTCACCCAGGCGGCGCGCCGAGGTGTCGACGTGCGGCTGATCATTGGCCGCAAGGAGTTCGCGGCGCTCGATTACGCGGTGCCGTTTCTGTACCGGGCGTTGCTGAAAGCCGGCGTGAAGATTGCCGAATTTGAGAAGACCATGCTGCACGGCAAGGTCGCGGTCGTCGACTCGAACTGGGGCACCGTGGGCTCGTCGAATCTGGATGCGCTCAGTCTCCTCCTCAACAATGAGGCCAACGTGGTGCTCGAGCTGCACGACGAAATTCAGGCGTTGCGCGACGCGATCCTGACCGCGTTCGACGATTCCCGCAGCATCGACCCGGCGCATTATGAGGCGCGGCCGATGAGCGACCGATTGCTGAACTGGCTTGCGTACAACACGTACCGGGTCGTGATGAAGCTGCTCACGGTCGGCGGCTACGACTAGCCTCACGCGGCTGTCCGGGGCAATCCGGGAAATTCATCAGATACCTGCCCGCGGCCAGCCGGTAGAACCACAACAGGCGCTCCGGACAGAGGACTCTAAAAATTCGACATCGTCTGGTTGGTGGATGCCTCAAAATTAACGACCGGTTAGAAACCGGTTTCTAATAAAGTCCTTGTTTCGCGGACGGTCGTATCCAATAATAGTACGGCCGTTCGATTTTCTTTCGGTCACATCAGAACGGTATAGAGCTATGCGAAAAGGCGAACAGACGCGGGTCGCAATTCTTGACGCAGCACTCGACCTGGCAAGCCGCGACGGACTGGAAGGTCTGACGATCGGCCTCCTCGCCGAGCGGATGCAGATGAGTAAAAGCGGGGTGTTTGCGCACTTCGGGTCGCGTGAAGATCTGCAGGTCGAGGTAGTCAGGGAATATCACCGTCGTTTCGAAGACGAGGTGTTTTTTCCGAGTCTGCGCGAACCGCGTGGGCTGCCGCGTCTGCGGGCGATGATCTCGCGCTGGATTGAGAAGCGCATCCAGGAGGTCACCACTGGGTGCATCTACATCAGCGGAGCCGTCGAATACGACGACCGCGCGGACAACCCGGTGCGCGAGCAACTGGTGTCGAGCGTGACGACCTGGCGTGCGGCGCTCACGCGAGCCATTTCGCAGGCGATGGAGGAGGGGCATTTGCGGCCGGACACCGATCCGCAACTGATGCTCTTCGAACTGTACAGCTTTACGCTCGGCCTGCATCACGATGCACGCTTCCTGCACCTGCCGGATGCAGTGCGCCTGACATGGGCCGCGTTCGAAAAACTGATTATTTCGTATCAGAGCGAAAGCCGCTAGCAGGGCTGACTGGATCCATCGGGTTCGTCGGCGCGGAAGGGTCCAACTCACGGGCCCGAGCTGGTAGCCAAGCTTCAGCCAACACCTTTGGAGTGGAGAAAGTCATGGGACAGTACGCCGCGCCGCTGCGCGACATGCAATTCGTGTTGCACGAGCTGCTCAACGTCGAAGCCGAGATCAGGCAGATGCCGAAGCACGCCGATCTCGACGCAGAAACGATCAACCAGGTGCTCGAAGAAGCCGGCAAGTTCTGCGCAGAGGTGCTGTTCCCGCTCAACCAGAGTGGAGATCAGGAAGGCTGCACGTACGAAGGTGATGGCGTCGTCGCGACGCCGAAGGGTTTCAAGGAAGCCTATCAGCAATACGTCGAAGCCGGCTGGCCGGCACTCGGCTGCGATCCGCAATACGGCGGCCAGGGCCTGCCCGCGTTCGTCAACAACGCGATGTACGAAATGCTGAACTCGGCGAACCAGGCCTGGACCATGTATCCGGGTCTGTCGCACGGCGCGTACGAATGTCTGCACGCGCACGGCACGCCGGAGCTGCAGCAACGCTATCTGCCGAAGCTGGTCTCCGGCACCTGGACGGGCACGATGTGCCTGACCGAGCCGCATTGCGGCACCGATCTCGGCATCCTGCGTACGAAGGCCGAACCGGACAGCGATGGCTCGTACGCCATCAGCGGCACGAAAATCTTCATCTCGAGCGGCGAACACGACATGGCCGAGAATATCGTCCACCTGGTGCTCGCACGCCTGCCGGACGCGCCCCCAGGCACCAAGGGCATATCGCTTTTCATCGTGCCGAAGTTCATCCCGGACGAAGCGGGCGGTCCGGGCGAGCGCAACGGAGTGAAGTGCGGCTCGATCGAACACAAGATGGGCATTCACGGCAACGCCACGTGCGTGATCAATCTCGACAACGCGAAGGGCTGGATGGTCGGTGAGCCGAACAAGGGCCTCAACGCGATGTTCGTGATGATGAACGCGGCACGTCTGGGCGTCGGCATGCAAAGCCTCGGCCTGACCGAAGTGGCTTATCAGAACTCGCTCACGTACGCGAAAGAGCGCCTGCAAATGCGTTCGCTTACCGGCCCGAAGGCGCCGGACAAGGCCGCGGACCCGATCATCGTTCACCCGGACGTGCGTCGCATGCTGCTCACGCAGAAGGCCTACGCGGAAGGTGCGCGTGCGTTCTCGTACTGGTCCGCGCTGCAGATCGACAAGGAGCTGTCGCATGCGGATGAAGCGGCGCGCAAGGAAGCCGCCGACCTCGTCGCGCTGCTCACGCCGATCCTGAAGGCGTTCCTGTCGGACAACGCGTTCGAGGGCACCAACCACGCAATGCAGATCTATGGCGGCCATGGCTTCATCGCCGAGTGGGGCATGGAGCAGTACGTGCGCGACGCCCGCATCAACATGATCTACGAAGGCACGAACGCGATCCAGTCGCTCGACCTGCTGGGCCGCAAGGTGCTCGGCGACATGGGCGCGAAGATGAAGAAATTCGGCAAGCTCGTCACGGAGTTCATCGACGCCGAAGGCGTAAAACCGGAGATGCAGGAGTTCATCAACCCGCTCGCGGACATCGGTGACAAGGTCCAGAAGCTGACGATGGAAATCGGCATGAAGGCGATGCAGAACCCGGACGAAGTCGGCGCCGCCGCTGTGCCGTACCTGCGTACGGTCGGGCACCTCGTGTTCTCGTACTTCTGGGCACGCATGGCGCGCCTCGCGCTCGACAAGGAAGCTTCGGGCGATCCGTTCTACAAGGCCAAGCTCGCTACGGCACGCTTTTACTTCGCGAAGCTGCTGCCCGAAACGGCCATGACGATCCGCCAGGCTCGTGCCGGTTCGAAGTCGCTCATGGAAGTCGACGAAGCCCTGTTCTAGCGCATCCTGGGCACGCGCTGCGCGGCAGGCCGTGCGGCAAACCGTGTGGCGCGCGCCCCGTCTCACACTCGCGTTTCCACGCGACCCTGCACAACTCCCCCGGAGGAACAACGTGAGCAATCTGATCATTCGCAAGGTAGCCGTACTCGGCGCCGGCGTGATGGGCGCGCAGATCGCCGCGCACCTGATCAACGCCAAGGTGCCCGTACTGCTATTCGACCTGCCTGCGAAGGAAGGCCCGAAAAACGCGATCGCGCTGAAGGCGATCGAGAACCTGAAGAAGCTGTCGCCGGCGCCCTTCGGCATCAAGGACGATGCGCAATACATCCAGCCCGCGAACTACGACGACGACATCGCCAGGCTCGAAGAATGCGATCTCGTGATTGAAGCGATCGCCGAGCGCATGGACTGGAAGCACGATCTGTACAAAAAGGTATCGCCGCATATCGCACCGAACGCGATCTTCGCCACGAACACGTCGGGCCTGTCGATCACCGAACTGTCGAAAGGTTTTGCGGACGAGTTGAAGGCGCGTTTCTGTGGCGTGCACTTTTTCAATCCGCCACGCTACATGCACCTCGTCGAGCTGATTCCGACTGCAATGACGCGCCCGGAAATTCTCGACCAGCTCGAGTCGTTCCTGACGAGCGTCGTCGGCAAAGGCGTTGTGCGTGCGAAAGATACGCCGAACTTTATCGCCAACCGGGTCGGTATTTTCTCGATCCTGGCCGTCATCACCGAAGCCGGGAAGTTCGGCCTGCGTTTCGATGAAGTCGACGATCTGACGGGCAGCCGTCTCGGCCGCGCGAAATCGGCGACCTTCCGTACCGCCGATGTGGTCGGTCTCGACACGATGGCGCACGTCATCAAGACGATGCAGGACAACCTCGCCGACGATCCGTTCTTCCCGGTCTACGAGACGCCTGCCGTGCTCGCCGAACTCGTGAAGAAGGGCGCGCTGGGTCAGAAGACCGGCGCTGGCTTCTACAAGAAGGAAGGCAAGGCGATCAAGGTGCTCGACCCGAAGACGGGTGAGTACGTCGAAGGCGGCGCGAAGGCGGACGAACTGATCGGCCGCATCCTCAAGCGTCCGCCGGCGGAGCGTCTGAAGCTGCTGCGCGAATCGGAGCACCCGCAGGCGCAGTTCCTGTGGGCGATTTTCCGCGACGTGTTCCACTACATCGCTGTGCACCTTGAATCGATCGCCGACAACGCGCGCGATGTCGACCTCGCGATCCGCTGGGGTTTCGGCTGGAACGAAGGTCCGTTCGAAGGCTGGCAGACGGCGGGCTGGAAGCAGGTCGCCGACTGGGTGCAGGAAGACATTTCAGCGGGCAAGGCGCTTTCCAGCGCGCCGTTGCCTTCGTGGGTGTTCGACGGCGCAGTCGCAGAAAAGGGCGGTGTGCATACGAGCGAAGGTTCGTGGTCGCCGGCGTCGAAGTCGTTTGTGCCGCGCTCGTCGCTCGCCGTGTATGAAAGGCAGGTGTTCCGCGCACCACTCGCCGGTGAGACGGGCGTCGATCCGAAGACGTACGGCAAGACGCTGTTCGAAACCGAAGCCGTGCGCGCATGGGTCGACGATCGTGCCGGGGAGAACGACGTCCTGATCGTGTCGTTCAAGAGCAAGATGAACACGATCGGACCGTCGGTGATCGACGGCCTCGTGCAGGCGATCGACCTCGCCGAGAAAGACTACAAGGGCGTGGTGATCTGGCAGCCGACGTCGCTGAAACTCGGCACGCCGGGCGGCCCGTTCTCGGCCGGCGCGAATCTCGAAGAAGCGATGCCCGCGTTCATGATGGGCGGCGCCAAGGGCATCGAGCCGTTCGTGAAGAAATTCCAGCAGAGCATGCTGCGCGTGAAGTACGCGAGCGTCCCCGTGGTGGCTGCCGTGTCGGGCATCGCGCTGGGCGGCGGTTGCGAACTGGTGCTGCATAGCGCGAAGCGTGTCGCGCATGTCGAGAGCTATATCGGTCTCGTCGAAGTGGGCGTGGGCCTCGTGCCTGCCGGCGGCGGCCTGAAGGAAGTGGCGGTGCGCGCAGCGGAAGCGGCGAACGCGGTCGGCGCAACGAACGACCTGCTGCAGTTCGTGCAGAAGTCGTTCGAGAACGCGGCGATGGCGAAGGTTTCGGCCTCTGCGCTCGATGCCCGTGCGATGGGTTACCTGAAGCCGTCCGACACGATCGTCTTCAACGTGTTCGAACTGCTCGACACGGCGAAGAAGGAAGCGCGGGCGCTTGCCGCCGCGGGCTATCGTCCGCCGCTGCGCGCGACGCAGATTCCCGTCGCGGGCCGTTCGGCAATTTCGACGATCAAGTCCTCGCTCGTCAATATGCGCGATGGCCGCTTCATCAGCGAGCACGATTTCCTGATCGCCAGCCGCATCGCGGAAGCGGTGTGCGGCGGCGATGTCGAAGCGGGCAGCCTCGTCGACGAAGAATGGCTGCTGCAACTCGAGCGTCGTGCGTTTATCGACCTGCTCGGCACGCAAAAGACGCAGGAACGCATCATGGGCATGCTGCAGACCGGCAAGCCGGTACGGAACTGAAGCGCGGCGCGGACCGCAACGAGATTGCATGGGACCGGACCAGGCGCTAAAGCGCTAAGTCCGGTCGACAAAGGAGCTTCAAATGACAAAGCAATTGCAGGACGCATATATCGTCGCCGCCAGCCGCACCCCGATTGGCAAGGCGCCGCGTGGGATGTTCAAGAATACGCGCCCGGACGAACTGCTGGTGCACGCCATCAAGTCTGCGGTGGCGCAAGTGCCGGGCCTTGACACGAAGCTGATCGAAGACGCGATCATCGGTTGCGCGATTCCGGAAGCGGAACAAGGACTGAACGTTGCGCGGATGGGCGCGCTGCTCGCCGGCTTGCCGAACACGGTCGGCGGCGTCACGGTGAACCGCTTCTGCGCGTCCGGCCTGACCGCGCTCGCGATGGCGGCGGACCGCATTCGCGTCGGCGAATCGGACGCGATGATCGCGGGCGGCTGCGAATCGATGAGCATGGTGCCGATGATGGGCAACACGCCGTCGCTGTCGCCGCATATCTTCGACAGCAGCGAGAATGTCGGCATCGCGTACGGCATGGGGTTGACCGCGGAGAAGGTCGCCGAGCGCTGGAAGGTGAGCCGCGAAGCGCAGGACCAGTTCTCGGTCGAATCGCACCGCAAGGCGGTAGCAGCGCAACAGGCGGGTGAGTTCAACGACGAGATCGCGCCGTACACGATCGTCGAACGCTTCCCCGATCTCGCCGCCGGTGAGGTGAGGGTGAAGACGCGCGAAATCGCACTCGATGAAGGTCCGCGTCAGGACACGTCGATGGAAGGGCTTGCGAAGCTGCGCGCGGTGTTCGCGAACAAGGGTTCGGTGACGGCGGGCAACAGCTCGCAGACCTCGGACGGCGCGGGCGCGCTGATCGTGGTGTCGGAAAAAATGCTGAAGCAGTTCAACCTGACGCCGCTCGCACGTTTCGTCAGCTTTGCCGTGCGCGGCGTGCCGCCGGAGATCATGGGCATCGGTCCGAAGGAAGCGATTCCGGCCGCGCTGAAGGCCGCCGGCCTCAAGCAGGACGACATCGACTGGATCGAGCTGAATGAAGCGTTCGCGGCGCAGTCGCTGGCGGTGATCCAGGACCTCGGTCTGGATCCGTCGAAGATCAACCCGCTTGGCGGCGCGATTGCGCTCGGCCATCCGCTCGGCGCGACGGGCGCGATCCGTGCTTCGACGGTCGTGCATGGCCTGCGCCGCCGCAACCTGAGGTACGGGATGGTGACGATGTGCGTCGGTACCGGGATGGGCGCGGCAGGCATCATCGAACGCCTGTAAACGGCTCGCCCCGGCAGCGCAATACAGGACGAACGGTTCGCAGGTCGCGTGGCTTGCGAGCCGTTTTTTCCACTCAGGAAGTCCGAAAGGTAACGAGGAGATGGCGATGGATATTCTGGTTGGGTGCGCAGACGGCGTGCTGACGATTGCCTTCAACAGGCCGGAGAGGAAAAACGCGATCACGGCCGCGATGTACCAGACGATGGCCGATGCGCTCGTCGATGCTCAGGCCGACGCGTCGGTGCGCGCGATCCTGATTCGCGGCAGCGCGGGCATTTTCAGCGCGGGCAACGATCTGGAAGATTTCATGAAGGCGCCGCCGATGGGCGAGAACGCGCCGGTGTTCCAGTTCCTGCGCGCGATAAGCTCGGCCGAAAAGCCGGTTGTGGCGTCGGTGGCGGGTGCAGCGGTCGGGGTTGGCACGACGCTGCTGCTGCACTGCGACCTGGTGTATGCCGCGGAAACCGCCACTTTCTCGTTGCCGTTCAGCCAGTTGGGACTGTGTCCGGAAGCGGCCTCGTCGCTACTGCTGCAGCGTGTCGCGGGCTATCAGGGTGCGGCGGAAAAGCTGCTGCTCGGCGAAGCGTTCGATGCGAAGGAAGCGCAGCGCATGGGTTTTGTGAACCACCTGCTGGCGGCGAGCGAAGTAGATGCCTTTGCGCTCGCGCAGGCGGCGAAGCTGGCGGCGCTGCCGGCTTCTTCGCTGCGTGTCACGAAGTCGCTGATGAAGCGCGCGAGTCAGCACGAAATCCAGACGCAGATGAGCGAGGAAGCGGTGCACTTCGGCAAGATGCTGCTTGCGCCGGAAGCGCGCGAGGCTTTCAAGGCGTTCTTCGAGAAGCGCAAGCCTGATTTCCGGCAGTTCGACTGAGGCAGCGCTGTAGCTGTGATGTTTTCGGCGTCAGGGAAGCGTCACAGCCGGCGTCGCCATCACCGCGTACCGTAGTCGACGTAGCTCGTTTCCCGGCAAAAGCTCACCAGCCGCAGATTCGCCTTCTTCGCGATCGCGATTGCGAGCGACGACGGCGCGGAAATCGTCGCGATCATCGGCACACCGACGCGCGCCGCCTTGCGCACCAGTTCATAGCTTGCGCGGCTCGACAGAAAAACGAAGCCATCTCTGGTATCCGCGCGATCGAGCACCAGCTGGCCGATCAGCTTGTCGAGCGCGTTATGGCGGCCGACATCCTCGAACGCATGGCGGATCGCGCCCTGGGCGTCGCACCACGCGGCGGCGTGCAGCCCGCCTGTCAGGCGGGTGAGCGCCTGGTGGGCGGGCAGTTCGCGAGCGGCGCGCGCGATCGCGTCGGGCGCCAGGCGTTCCAGAAAGCCGGTATCCGGCACGACTTCCGGCTGCAGATCGAGCAGATCGATGCTTTCGATTCCGCACACGCCGCAGCCCGTGCGTCCTGCCAGTGCACGCCGTTTTTCCTTCAGCGCGACAAAAGCCTGCTGGACGACGGTCAACTGCACCTCGGCGTGCGGCAGCTCGCCGTCGTACAACGCGACCTCGATGTCCTGAATGTCGCTGCCACGCTCGACGATCCCCTCCGAAATCGAAAAACCGACCGCAAAAGCTTCCAGGTCGCGCGGCGTGCACATCATCACCGCGTGCGAAATGCCGTTGAAAACGAGCGCGACCGGCCATTCCTGGCCGACATGGTCGGCGACGGTTTCGATCGCCTCGCCCCGATGCCGGCGCACCGTCTGTTCGACGGCGCCGGGCTGGCCGGCGGTTTCCAGTTCGTTCAAAAGCAGACTCCTTCGATTTGTCGCGCGGGCGCAGCGGGCCGTGCGCGGTGCCGCTATCTCGCTAATAAGGTTCTAAAATACCTCAAGCCGGCATCGCGCGTTGCCTGTCATTCACGAGGACACTGTTATGGGACTCAACGAGTCGCCCCTCCTGTTTAACTTTGAAATCGCCTCTTCGGAGAATCTCACCTTTATCCCGATGGCCGTGCGCTTCAATCTCGATCGCTTCGGCCTGCGCATTTCGCTTGCCCAGTGGCAGATGTTGCCGCTCGAAGACCGCAAGTTGCTGGCGCGCTTTCCGGTCGACGAAGACACCACCATCGAGCCGAATTTCGACCACGCGCTGTTTGAAATGCTGCGCACCCACGCGAACGTCGAGCCGGAGTGGTTCTCGCCCGACGAGGCACCCGCCTGGCGTGACACGGCCGCGGTGCCGGACGGCGTGGTGCACCAGGCCATGGTCGCCCGGCTACGGGCGCCGACGCAGGAGCAATGGGCGCAACTCGATCCGTTCCAGCGTTACGTACTTGCCAAACTTTCGCGCAAACCGGAAGAAAATCACGATTTCGTCCCGGCGATGAGTGAATTCGGGCTCGCGATCTCCGGACACACACTCAGCTAGGGAACAGTCTTTTCGTCCTGGCCCTCAACTTTTTCCGGGCGCCGCCGTTATCCATGGGTTAGCGCGTATAAGAGCCGCGTTCGTGCCGCTGCATCCCACGAAGAGCGGGCCTGCCGGGCGCACCGCCCGCGGAACGATCCGACGTTCGGAACCCATGACTCCTTTTTTCTCGAAGCGGCTGCTGATCAATCTGGCAGTCGTCGCCGCGGCGGTCGGCGCGAACGCGTTCGTCGCCTACACGCAGATCTGCGGCCAGCGAGCGGCGGATGCGCGGACGATACGCTCGATGAATATCAAGCGGGATCTCGACGCGTGGCGCGAGACGCTGGATCTCGAACTGGCCGCGCTCGGCCGCTTCGAGGCATCCGGCGCAATCGAGCCCGAGGCTGCCGCGGCGGTTCGGTCGGCCGAGGTGTCCCAACTGGAAGGCGCATTGCGCGCCGCGTTTCGGGACGAGCCACCCATGATCGCCGCGCTCGAACAACTCGCGCCATCCGCGCACGTGTTGCAGCGGGACGTGGCGGCGGCGCTTGCCCGCAGCGCGAAGCTTCCGCCCGACGCGCCGCGGACGTGGGCCGCCGCGGAATACACGCGGATCGACATGCAGCTTGGCGCGTTCGAGCATGACCTCGCGGCGATGCGGCATGAGGAGGATCGCTCGCTGGAGGCCGCGCTGACCGAATCGGCGAAAGCCACCCAGGTCGCGATGCTGCTCCTCTTCGTGACGACGCTTGCCGGCGGCGCGCTGCTGATCTTCACGTTCGGCGTGCGCGAGAGCGCCGCGCGCGAAAAAATCCGGGTCGTGCGGGCGCTGCGCCGTAACGACGAGCGCTTTCGCGGGCTGTTCGACGCCCATCCGGTACCGATGTACATCTTCGACCGCGAAACGCTGCGCTTTCTCGCGGTGAACGCGGCGGCAATCCAGCAGTACGGGTACTCGGAAGCGGAAATGCTGACGATGACGATCCGCGCGATCCGTCCGGTCGCCGAAGTGGCGCGGCTCGAGTCGCATCTGCAGCGCAGCGACGCCGTGCCGCGTAGCGGCCGCACGATGGCGGGCATCTGGCATCACCGCCGCAAGGATGGCACGCAGATCAGCGTCGATATCTCGTATCACGCGCTGACCTTCACGGGACGTCCCGCGCTCTTCGTGCTGGCTGACGACGTCACCGACCAGATCAACGCCGAAGCCGAGGCGCAGCGCTCGAACCAGATGCTCGAGACGGTTATCGACAACATCCCGCAGCGCATCTTCTGGAAGGATCTCGAATCGCGCTATCTCGGCTGCAATATGGCGTTTGCGCGCGATGCGGGGCTCGCGTATCCGGAGCAGGTCGTCGGCAAGACGGATTTCGATCTGCCGTGGCGGGAGTTCGCAGCTCAGATGCGCGAGCACGATCACGATGTGATGGCGTCGAGCGTGCCGAAGATGAACTTCGAGTTCGACATGACGCTCGACAGCGTGCACCGGACGACGATCACGAGCAAGCTGCCGTTTACCGACAGCGACGGCACTGTGATCGGCGTGCTCGGCTCGTACACGGACGTCACTGATCGCAAGCGCTCGGATCTGGCGCTGCGCCTGCAAAGCCGCGCACTCGACGCGAGCGTGAACGCGATCTTGATCACCGGGCCGGTATCGGGCAGCGGCAATCTGATCGAATACGTGAATCCGGCGTTCAAGCGGATCACAGGCTACGATCCGGCCGAAGTGATCGGTCAGGATTGCCGCCTGCTGCAGCGGGACGACCGCGATCAGGAAGGGCTGGAGGCGATCCGTCTCGGGCTTGCCGCCAATCGCGAGGTGAGTGCGGTGCTGCGCAATTACCGCAAGGACGGTGCGCTGTTCTGGAACCAGCTGTTCATCGCGCCGGTGCCGAATGCCGACGGACAGACGACGCATCACATCGGCATCATCAACGACGTGACCGAACTGATCCGCTATCAGGAGCAGCTCGAATATCAGGCGAACTACGACAGCCTCACGCGCCTGCCGAACCGCAACCTGCTGCGCGACCGGCTGCAGCACGCGCTGATCGCCGCGCAGCGGCGCGAGCAGGGCGTCGCGGTCGTGTTCATCGACCTCGACGGCTTCAAGAACGTCAACGACAGCCTTGGGCACAGCGTCGGCGACCGGTTACTCGGCGTGGTCGCAGAGCGGCTCGCACGCTGCGCGCGGGCGAGCGACACCGTGGCGCGCCATGGCGGCGACGAGTTCGTGATCGTGATGACCGATACCGTCGACGAACAGTCGCTGATCGCGTGGATGGAGCGCGTGCGCGTGTCGATCTCAGAGCCGGTGTGGCTCGACGGCACCGAGCTCTACGTGGGCTGCAGCATGGGCGCGAGCCTTTTCCCGCAGGACGGACACGACGCCGAAACGCTGCTGAAAAAGGCCGATGTCGCGATGTATCGCGCGAAGGACCTGGGCCGCAACACGTTCCAGTTCTTCCAGCCGGAGATGAACGCGAGCGCGAGCGCGCGGATGAACATGGAGCGCCGCCTGCGGCGTGCGCTGCGCGATAGCGAGTTCCTGCTGCATTACCAGCCGCAGGTGGACATCGTGACCGGCCGGATCGTCGGCATGGAGGCGCTGGTGCGCTGGCGCGATCCGGAAGTCGGGTTGGTTCCGCCTTCGTCGTTCATTCCGGTCGCGGAAGAGAGTGGGCTCATCGGACAGCTGACCGAATGGGTGCTGCGCGAGGCGTGCGGGCAGAACAAGGCGTGGCAGGACGAAGGCTTGCCGCCGGCGCGCGTGTCGGTGAACCTGTCGGCGCGGGAATTCCATCAGCGCAACATCGCCGAGCTCGTCACGCGGGTGCTGGAGGAAACCGGGCTCGCGCCGCAGTATCTCGAACTCGAACTCACCGAAAGCACGATCATGCGCAACGCCGAAGAAGCCGTGACGATGCTCAACGATCTGCACGCACTTGGCATCGGCCTTGCAATCGACGACTTCGGCACCGGCTACTCGAGCCTCAGCTATCTGAAGCGCTTTCCGGTGGATCGCCTGAAGATCGACCGCTCGTTCGTGTCGGATATCGGTGCTTCGAACGACGACGAGACGATCACGTCGGCGATCATCGCGCTCGCGCATTCGCTGGAATTGCAGGTGATCGCGGAAGGCGTGGAGACGTCGGCGCAGCTCGACTTCCTGAGAGCGCGCGCCTGCGACGAGATGCAGGGTTACTATTTCGCGAAGCCGATGCCGCGCGATGCCATTCGGGCGCTGCTGACGCACGGCGGGTCACCCGTGGCGGCGACGGCCGAAGCGTGACCTGCAGCTGGAGTGGCGATAGCCGCTGCCGTGGCCATCCCGCGGCAGGTGCTGAGGGTCAGTCCAGCGCGGGCAGCGCGCGCGGACGGCGCTCGCTATCGGTCGCGACATAGGTGAGCGTCGCTTCGGTCACCTTGACGACTTCTTCGGTGAGGCTCATGCGCTGCGCGTACACCTCGACCGATACGGTGATTGACGTGTTGCCGGTCTTCACGATATCGGCGTAAAAGCTCAGCAGATCGCCGACGAAAACCGGCTGCTTGAAAACGAACGAGTTGACGGCGATCGTGGCCACGCGGCCGTTGGCGCGACGGCTCGCGGGGATCGAGCCCGCGATGTCGACCTGCGCCATGATCCAGCCGCCGAATACGTCGCCATGAACGTTTGCGTCCGATGGCTGCGGCATCACACGCAGGGCCGCGGACTTTTGCGGAAGCTGGAGGTTTTCGGTCATCGGGACATCCTTGGGGAACAGGTTGGCTTCGCGTGCAGACGCGTCGGTTCAGGCGCTCGGCATGACGTTGCCAGGCCAGCGCGTGGAAAGCGGCGCCAGCCGGCTTCTGCGACAATACGAAAGATCAGGAATTGTACGGGAAAGCGCGCAAACCGGAAGGCACGGCCAAAAGCGCACCGATACATCCGCCCCTCCCCACAGCCGACCTTCATGCGCCGTTATTCCGCCTCCTCCGAGCCTTCGCCGATCTCGACCCAGCCGCGCAACGACTGGCAGACGATCGTGTCATTGCTGCCCTACCTCGCCACTTATAAATGGCGTGTGATTTTCGCGCTCAGTTGCCTGATCGGCGCGAAGGTGGCGAACCTCGGCGTGCCGGTGGTGATGAAGCGGATCGTCGACAGCCTCGCGTCGGTCCAGCATCTGACGGCACTCGGCCGGGCCGACCACGCGCCGGGTATCGTGTTGCTCAGCGGTGTCGGGCTGCTGGTGGTCTCGTACGCGGTCGTGCGGCTGTCGACCTCGCTCTTCACCGAGCTGCGAGAAATCCTCTTTTCGAAGGTTACCGAAAGCGCGGTGCGTCAGCTGGCGTTGAAGGTGTTCCGGCATCTGCACGCGCTGTCGCTTCGGTTCCACCTCGACCGGCAGACCGGCGGCATGTCGCGCGACATCGAGCGAGGTACACGCGGCATCACGCAACTGATCTCCTATTCGCTGTATAGCATCCTGCCGACGCTCGTCGAAGTCGGCCTCGTGCTTGGATTCTTTGTCGTCAAGTACGAGGCGTATTACGCGATCGTCACGTTCATTGCGCTCGCTGCGTACATCACGTTTACGGTGAAGGTGACTGAGTGGCGCACGCATTTTCGCCGCACGATGAACGATCTCGATTCGCGCGCGAATTCGCGCGCGATCGATTCGCTGCTCAACTACGAGACCGTCAAGTATTTCGGCAACGAAGAGTGGGAAGCGCAGCGCTACGACGAAAACCTCAAGCGCTACCGCGCGGCGGCGATCAAATCGCAGAACTCGCTGTCGGCGCTGAATTTCGGACAGCAGGCGATCATCGGCACAGGGCTCGTGTTCATCCTGTGGCGCGCGACGCAGGGAGTGATGGCAGGGCGGCTCACGCTTGGCGATCTCGTGCTGATCAACACCTTCATGTTGCAGCTGTATATTCCGCTGAATTTTCTCGGTGTGGTGTATCGCGAGCTGAAGCAGAGCCTCACCGACATGGACCGCATGTTCACGCTGCTCGGCGCGGCGCGCGAAGTGCCCGACGTCGAGAATGCGCCGGCGCTCGCGGTGACCGGCGCGCAGGTGCGCTTCGAACGCGTGAACTTCGCTTACGAACCCGCGCGGCAGATCCTGCATGACGTGAGCTTCACGATTCCGGCTGGCACAACGACGGCTGTCGTTGGGCACAGCGGCTCAGGTAAGTCGACGCTCGCGCGCCTGATGTTCCGCTTCTACGATCTGGACCGTGCGACGGGTGGCGCGATCACGATAGACGGCCAGGATATCCGCGATGTGACGCAGGATTCATTACGCGCTTCGATCGGTATCGTGCCGCAGGACACGGTGCTGTTCAACGATTCGATCTACTACAACATCGCCTATGGCCGCCCGAGCGCGACACGCGACGAAGTGATTGCCGCGGCGCGTGCGGCGCACATTCACGACTTCATCGAAGGTTTGCCGAAGGGTTATGACACGCCGGTTGGCGAGCGCGGGCTGAAGCTGTCAGGTGGCGAGAAGCAGCGCGTCGCGATTGCGCGCACGATCCTGAAGAATCCGCCGCTGCTGATTTTCGACGAAGCCACCTCTGCGCTCGATTCGCGTTCGGAGCGGGCGATCCAGCACGAACTCGATCAGATTGCGCGCGAACGGACCACGTTGATCATCGCGCACCGTTTGTCGACGGTCGTGCATGCCCAGCAGATCATCGTGATGGATCGCGGGCGGATCGTCGAACGCGGGACGTACGCCGAGCTGATTCTTGCCGGCGGACATTTTGCGCAGATGTGGGCGCTGCAACAGCAGCGCGCAGCACTGGCCGATGATGCGCAGGAGCCCGCCGTCGCGGCAGGGCACGAGGACAAATGATGTCGGCTGGTGGCGGGTTGCCGTGGCTGGTTTCAGGGACATTTCATGCGCGCCTCGCCTAAGCAATCCGGATACTTCGCGCGATAGCGGGTGATAGCGGGCGACGCCGCCACCCGCCGCACCTTGAGCATGATGGGCGTCTAGCGGCCCGCGCCGAGCCGTTCGTCGAGCGCCTTTAGCTGTGCCGGTGTACCGACGTTCTCCCACAAACCCTGATGCAGCTCGCCGGTCACCTTGCCACGCGCGATCGCGTCGCGGTAGTAAGGTGTGAGCGCGCGCCGCGTGCCAGACGGCAGAGCACCGAACATGCGCGTGTCATACAGGCCGATGTTGCCGAACGTATAGCGCGGCTCGCCTTCGAGCGACAGCACGCCGTCGACGAGCGCAAAATCCCCGGACGAATGAAACGGCGGGTTGGGCACCATCACAAGATGCATGCCGGGTTCGGGCAGGTCCCGGAGCCGAGCGGCATGCGCATGTAGCGTGCCGTAGTCGAAATCCGCATACACGTCGCCGCTAACGGCAACGAAGACTTCCGGCGCACCCGCGTCTTCGAGCAAAGGCCGGGCTTGCGCGATGCCGCCGGCCGTCTCCAGTGCCTCGTCTTCCGGCGAATACCGCAGCGAAACGCCCCAGCGCGAGCCGTCGCCGAGCGCGTCTTCGATCTGCTGGCCGAGCCACGCGTGATTGATTACGATGGTGCGCAAACCGGCCTGCGCGAGCCGTTCGATCTGCCACACGATCAATGCCTTGCCGCCGGCTTCGAGAAGGGGTTTCGGGCGTGAATCGGTCAACGGACGCATCCGCTCGCCGCGTCCGGCGGCAAAAATCATCGCTTTCGTCAGGCAATTCGCTGGCGTGTTCATCGGTGTACTGGCCCGCTCAGAAGGTGTAACCGACGTCGGCAGCACGGCCTTCGAGCTGGTCGAGCAACTTCGCGAACGGCGCAAGCGGCCGGTAGCGTTCCGCGACCTTGCGCGCATAGGCGATAAATCGCGGCAGATCGGCAAGATAGTGCGGCTTGCCGTCGCGGTAGTTGATCCGGCAGAAGAGCCCAAGCACCTTGATGTGCCGCTGCAGGCCCATCCATTCGAGCTGCCGGTAAAACTCACCGAAATCGGGATCGACCGGCAGCCCGGCTTTCTTCGCGCGTTCCCAGTAGTACACGAAGCAGTCCAGCTCGAACTCTTCGTCCCAGCCGAGGAACGCGTCGCGCAGCAACGAGGCGACGTCGTACGTGATCGGACCGTACACGGCGTCCTGGAAATCGAGCACGCCTGGATTCGGGCTTGCCACCATCAGATTGCGTGGCATGAAATCGCGCAGCATGAAAACCTGAGGCTGGGCTCGCGCGCTCGCCACCAGCAACGCAAAAGTCCGGTCGAGCACGGAACGGGTTTTTTCGTCGACAGGCTGATTCAGATGCCGGCCGATGAACCACTCCGGCATCAATTCCATTTCGCGGAGAAGGAACACTTCGTCGAACGGCGGCAGGACGTCTTCGCGCGATGTGCGCTGCCAGCGGATCAGGGCATCGAGCGCATCGCGCATCAGCGTGCGGGGTGTGTGTCCGTCGGTGCTCCCGCCATCCGTCAGCGCGCGCAGGTAGGACGCTGTCCCGAGATCGGTGACGAGCATGAAACCCGCCTCAAGATCGACCTCCAGCACCCGCGGGACGTGGACGCCAGCGGTTTCCAGCAGCTGCGCGACCTGCACGAACTCGCGGCACTTCTCAGGTGGGGGTGCATCGACGGCAATCAGCGTCGGGCCGTGCGGGCCGCTCGCGGCGAGCCGGAAATAACGGCGAAAACTGGCGTCCGACGAGGCAGACGCGAGCGAGGCGACGTCAAGGCCGTAGCGGTCGGCGTGGGTGCGAAGCCAGGCGGTGAGCAGTTCGAGACGGGTATCGGGGGTGTCGGGGGCGGCAGGTAAGGTCATGAAAACCAGAGGCAAAATCTTGGGGGCAACGTCTTGCCATATAATACCCCACGACTTTTTTGACGCGACCCGCGCCCGCTTTCACACGTCCCGTCTGACCGCCCGCCTTATTGATCGACAGATTGCAGTTTTTTGCGTGTACCCCGGTTGTCGCAGCCCGGTTGCGCAGGCAGCGGACTGTGATGAAGAAGGCCGGCGGCCGGGTCGATTCGCCAAACGATACATGCCGCTAAGACAGCTTTCCCAAACGACTCCTTCTTGCGACGGCGTGCCGCGCAAAAGGCGGCTCGTCGCGGCCTTGATCGCCGTGCCGGGCCTGATGCCCGCGTTGACGCACGCCCAGTTGGTGGGCGAGGCGGCGCAGGCGCAACCGGTCGATGTGCCGTGGGGCCTGCGGCTCGCCCCCCAACTCGAAGAGCGCCCGCTGCAGAGCGGTCAGCGGCCCGCGACGTTCGTGCTCGGCGATACCGTGACCGCCACCGGCGACCAGGACATGGCCGCCAAGGGCTCTGCCGAAGTGCGGCGCAATACGGCGGTCATCAAGGCCGACGCGCTGCATTACGAGCAGGACACCGACATGGCCGACGCGTACGGCCAGGTGCGCGTGATCAGCAACGGCGTTCTGTTCGCCGGCCCCGAGGCGCATCTGAGGGTCGAAGCAAGCGAAGGCTACATGCCGGCGCCGAAGTATCACTTCAACGTGACGGGCGGCTCGGGCAGCGCAGAGCGGGTCGATATGCTCGACAGCGAGCGCTCGATCTTTACCAACGGCACGTATACCGCGTGCCAGTGCGCGACCGATCCGGCGTGGTACATCAAGGGCTCCGAATTCAGCTTCGATACAGGTGCTGACGAAGGTGTCGCGCACAATGGCGTGCTGTTTTTCCAGGGTGTGCCGATCTTCGCGAGCCCCTGGCTGTCGTTCCCGCTCTCGGGCGAGCGACGCAGCGGCTTTCTGCCGCCGACGTTTTCGGTGAGTTCGACCAACGGTTTCGAACTGGCGGTTCCGTACTACTTCAACATCGCGCCGAACCGCGATCTGACGTTGACGCCGCAGGTCATCTCGAAGCGCGGGCTGTTTACGGAAGCGACGTTCCGTTATCTGTCGCCGACCTATACCGGCACGATTACGGGCCAGTTTCTGCCGAACGACGCGATCACGAAGACGAATCGCTACGCGATTTACCTGCAGCACAGTCAGAACTTCGGTAACGGGTTCGGCGGGTACATCTATTACAACAAGGTTTCGGATAACACCTATCCTGGAGACCTGGGGTCGACCGCCAACCAGTTCGTCAACGGCACGCAGCTGCTCTACCAGCAGGAAGCCGGGCTGACGTACAACAACGGTCCGTGGTCGGTGCTCACCCGCGTGCAGCACTGGCAGACGCTCGAGCCTTCGACGCCGCCGTACGCCCGCGAACCGCAGTTGAACGTGAAATACGCGAAGTACAACGTCGGCGGTTTCGACTTCGGTGCGGAAACGGACTACACCCGTTTCACCATTACCCAGGCCGACGCGACCGAAGGTCAGCGTTTCGTCTTCAATCCGTACCTGTCGTATTCGCTCGTCGGACCGGGTTACTTCGTCACGCCGAAGGTGCAATGGCACTTTGCGTCGTACGACCTGGACCATATTTCGTCGACGGCGCCGATCGGTCAGCCGAAGAATTTCACCGAGTCGATTCCGACATTCAGTTTCGACAGCGGCCTGATCTTCGAACGTTCGGTCCGACTCTTCGGCGATGATTTCATCCAGACCCTCGAGCCAAGGCTCTATTACGTCTACACGCCGTTTCGCAATCAGGACTTTGCGCCGCTGTTCGATACCGCGGAGTCGGACTTCGGGCTGGCGGAAATCTTCAGTCCGAACACGTTCGTCGGCAACGACCGGATCGCCGACGCGAACCGCATTACCGCGGCACTCACCACGCGCTTCATCAATCCGGCCACCGGCGACGAACGCGCGCGCTTCGTCATCGCACAGCAGTATTTCTTTCAGGACCAGCGCGTCACGCTGTTACCTGGGCAAGCCAATGCGCAGGCGACTCACTCGGACCTGATCGCCGGTGCATCGGTGAAGCTCGGCGCCGGTTTCGCGTCGGAAACTGCGTTCCAATATAATGCGGACAACAATCAGCTGACGAAAGCCAGCGTGGGCTTCGGCTTCAGTCCGGCGACGGGCAAGGTGATCAACGTCGCGTATCGTTACACGCGCTCGAACACGACGCTGACGTTCGAGCCGATCAACCAGATCCTGATCTCGGGGCAGTGGCCGCTGGGGCATCGGGTGTATAGCGTGGCGCGCCTGAACTATGACGTGAGCGGGCATCGCCTGGTCGACGGTCTGCTCGGGCTGCAATACGATGCCGACTGCTGGACGCTCGGTGTCGGACTGCAGCGCTACGCCAACGGAGCCAACTCGTCAGGCAGCCCGACGTCGAGTTCGCGGATCCTCGCCCAGCTGACGCTCAAGGGGCTTTCGAGTGTCGACAACGGGCTCATCGCCGCGTTCCGCGCCGGCATACCGGGCTACACGCCGTTGCCGGCCGCGCCGCCGCCGCAGTCGCGTTTCACCAATTACGAATGACCGTCGCCCGATGATTAACAAAATGCGAAAAGACGGGCCAGGCGCGCCCGACCTCAATGGAGTATCTGTGGCAATCATGAAAAAGCTTCGCTTGGCAACGCTCGTGGCAGGTCTTGCTGCCGCCGCGTCCTTTCTGCAGGTTGCGCCCGCTCAGGCACAGGCCCTGGGCGGCGGCAGCAGCCAGACGGTCGATACCATTGCAGCCGTGGTGAACAACGGGGTCATCACGCAACGCGAACTCGATCAGCGCGTCGGGATGATCTCGCATCGCCTGACCCAACAGAACGCGCCTATTCCGCCGGTGGACCAGCTTCGCCAGCAGGTGCTGAACCAGATGGTGCTGGAGCGCATCCAGCTGCAAAAAGCGAAAGAAGATGGCATCACCGTCGACGACGCCACCTTGCAAAGGACGCTGGAACGCCTCGCCCAGTCGAACAACATGACGCTCGACGTCTACCGCTCGCGGATCGAGGCTCAGGGCGTGCCCTGGTCCGTGTTCACGAACGATGCGCGCACTGAGTTGACCTTGTCGCGTCTGCGCGAGAAGGAAGTGGACAGCAAGGTGACAGTGAACGACGCCGAAGTCGCGAACTACATCGCGAGCCAGCGCGGACCGAACGCCGGGGTGACGAGCGACCTGCACTTCGAACACATCCTGCTGAAGGCGCCGCTCAACGCTGCGCAGACGGACATCGAGGCCGCCCAGCAAAAAGCCGACTCCCTTCTTAAGGAAGCGACGGGAGGGGCGAATTTCGAAAAGCTCGCGAAGGCGAATTCGCAGGCAGCCGATGCATCCAAAGGCGGCGACATGGGCTTCCAGGCGCAATCGAAGCTGCCGCCCGAGTTCGTGACGGCGGCGGCGACGCTGCGTCCGGGCCAGGTGAATCCGTCGGTGATCCGCACGAATGACGGTTTCGAGATCGTCCGTCTCGTCGAGCGCCGCAGCGGCCAGAGCGCAACTTCGGCTGATGCGCCGAAGCTCGTGCAGACGCACGTGCGCCACATCCTGCTGCGCGTCGGCGACGGCATGTCTGAACCGGCTGCGCGCGAGAAGCTGCTCGAAATCAAGCGCGAGGTGCTGGCCGGCGGCGACTTCGGCAAGTTTGCCCGCACCTACTCGCAGGACGGTTCGTCGTCGCAGGGCGGCGACCTCGGCTGGATCAGCCCGGGTGAGACCGTGCCCGAATTCGAGCGCGCCATGAACGCGCTGCAGGACAACCAGATCAGCGAACCGGTGCGCAGCGAGTACGGCTACCACCTGATCCAGGTGCTCGGCCGCCGCGACGCCGAAGGTTCGATTTCACAGCAGATGGATCTCGCGCGTCAGGCGATCGGTCAGCGCAAGGCCGAACAGGCCTACGCCGACTGGCTGCGGCAGTTGCGCGACACGGCCTACATCGACTACAAGCTCGGCACGCCTGTCGTGCAATAACCGATCATGAATCCTACCGCCCGCCCGCAAGGTGTACCGCTGCAGATTGCCATCACGACCGGCGAACCCGCTGGGGTCGGCCCGGAACTGACGGCACAGGCGCTGGCGGGCGCGGCGGCGCATTGGCCCGACGCGCAGTTCACGGTGCTGGGCGATGCGGACCTGCTCGCCGGGCGGGCGAGGGCCGTCGCCGTCGACTGGGCGCACCTTCCCAAAGACCGCGTGCGCATGCAGCACGTGCCGCTCGGTGTGCCCTCGCAGGCGGGGCGGCTCGACGCAGCGAATGGCCGCTACGTGCTGACGCTGCTCGACGAGGCGATCGACGGCGCAGTATCAGGTGCGTTCGACGCCATCGTTACTGCGCCCCTGCAAAAAAGCACGATCAACGACGCGGGTGTTCCGTTCACCGGTCACACCGAATATCTGGCGGAGCGTACGCATACGCCGCGCGTCGTGATGATGCTGGCCGGCAGCGGCCCGCGGCCGCTGCGTGTGGCGCTTGCGACGACCCATCTGCCGCTGAAGGACGTTTCGGCGGCGCTGACGATCGACGGCCTTGTCGAAACGCTGCGCATCATCGATCACGATCTGCGTCATCACTTCGGCCTGCCGGCGCCGCGTATTCTTGTCACCGGCCTCAATCCCCATGCCGGTGAAAACGGCTATCTGGGTCGTGAGGAAATCGACGTCATTACGCCTGCGCTCAAAGAGGCGAACGGGCAGGGCATCGATGCGCGCGGCCCGTATCCAGCCGATACGCTGTTCCAGCCGCGTTATCTGAAAGACGCCGACTGCGTGCTCGCGATGTTCCACGACCAGGGGCTGCCGGTCCTGAAATATGCAACCTTCGGCGAAGGCATCAACATTACGCTCGGACTGCCGATCATCCGTACTTCGGTCGACCACGGCACCGCGCTCGATCTCGCGGGCACTGGCCGCGCCGACTCGGGCAGCCTGATCGCCGCTATCGACACCGCCGTTTCGATGGCGCGCCATCGTCGCGCGACCTGAATCTTTTTTATTGTCTTTCGATGTCTAACAGCTCCAGCAGCCGGCAGCACCAGGGCCATTTCGCGCGCAAGCGGTTCGGACAGAATTTTCTGGTCGACATGGGTGTGATCGATTCGATCGTCGATGTGATCCGTCCGCAGCGCGGCGAACGCATGGTCGAGATCGGGCCGGGCCTCGGCGCGCTCACCGGGCCGCTGATCGAGCGTCTCGCGACACCCGACGCGCCGCTGCACGCAGTCGAACTCGACCGCGACCTGATTGTGCGTCTCACGAAGCAGTTCGGTGAACTGCTCGAACTGCACGCGGGCGACGCGCTCGCCTTCGACTTCGGCTCGCTCGCCGCGCCCGGCGACAAGCCGTCGCTGCGAATCGTCGGCAATCTGCCGTACAACATTTCGAGCCCGCTGCTGTTCCACCTCACGACGTTCGCACCTGTCGTGATCGACCAGCATTTCATGCTTCAGGATGAAGTGGTCGAGCGGATGGTGGCCGAACCTGGCAGCAAGGCATTCGGCCGGCTCTCTGTGATGCTGCAGTACCGCTACGTGATCGACAAATTGCTCGACGTGCCGCCCGAATCTTTCCAGCCGCCGCCGAAGGTGAATTCGGCGATCGTGCGCATGATTCCGTACGCGCCGCATGAGCTTGCCGATGTCGATGTGCGTGTCCTCGGCGAGGTCGTGACCGCCGCGTTTTCGCAGCGTCGCAAGATGTTGCGCAACACGCTGTCCGCATATCGCGATACGGTCGACTTCGAGGCGCTCGGATTCGATCTGCAGCGCCGCGCGGAAGACGTGCCGGTCGACGAGTACGTGCGGGTTGCGCAAGCCGTGGTGGCTGCATCTTCATCCGCCAGCCCCGGCGCAGACGCGGCAGGCTAGCTGGCGAGGCCAGCCTGCGACCAGGGGTCGCGAGGCCGCACCAGGTGTCGCTGGCTCCGGGCCAGGCGTTCGCAGCATGGGTTGTCAGGCTCGTACTTCGCTTCGTCGGGCCGGCGCATTGACGAGCGCGATGCCGGCCAGCACGAGCCCGGCCGCCATCAGAAACCGCAGGCTGAACGACTCGCCAAGCAGCAGTACACCAAATGTCACCCCGAAGAGCGGCGTCAGAAACGAGAAGACCGACAGTCTCGATGCCATGTAACGCGTCAACAGCCAGAACCAGATCAGATAGCTGACAAACGCGACCACCACCGCCTGATACGCGAGACTCACCACGGCGAGCGGCGTGACCACCTCGACTCGCACCTGCCCGAGCAGCGCCGCGAGCGCCAGCAACACTACCGCAGATACCGCCAGCTGATAAAACAGCGTCTTGCTCGCGCTCGATTGTGCAAGGCGCGTCGAACGCACGACGACAGTCGTGGCGGCCCACGCGATCCCGCCCAGCACACCGAGCGCGTCGCCCGCGATGCCTGTCAGCATCGACTGGTGACTTGCTCCACTGGCGCGCGTAAAGCCGTCCGCGAACGCGAGCGCCATGCCGCTGAAGGCGACGAGCACGCCGATCCATTGTGTGCGCCGTATGTGCTCGCCTTCGACGAACCAGTGCAGTCCGAGTGCGGTGAAGCACGGCGCGGTGTACAGGAAGATGGCCATGCGCGATGCGCTGGTGAGCGTCAGGCCGAGAAAGATGCAGACAAACTCGCCGGCAAACAGGACGCCGGCCAGCAGACCCGCGCCGAGCGTGCCGTCGTTGCGAAACAGTGGCGTGCCACGCAGGCCTGCCCAGCCGTACACGAGCAGCGCGGCAATCGCTGAGCGTAGCCCCGCCTGAAAGACCGGTGCAAGTGCGGCGTTGGTGCTTTTGATGGCGACCTGCTGCAGGCCCCAGATTGCGCACAGCACGATCATCAGGACGATAGCAAAGGTATCGGGCGCACGACGTGCGGACAGGGTGGCGGTACTCATGGCGTTACCGCGAGCGAACAGAACGATGGGCGCACTGTAAGGGTTCGACAGGAACTGTTGTGAGTGAGGCCCATACCATATCAAAACGCCGCAGCCGTGGCGATGACTCCGGCTGCGACGGGTGCCCATTGTGAGGGTCGGCTGGACCGCAGGACTCTGAAGTCCTATGCGTACTGGATATGCATTCACACCACACCGCGCTTGCGAACGCGTGACGCCGCGAGCACTGGCGCGCCATAATCCCCGCTGCACGAGATGTTGGAACGGAATCGCCATGGCAACGCAACGGCTGCGCCGCAACGCGACAGGCTCGCGGCTCGCTACCAGGAGACTGTATGACGACGTCGAGCAGGTGGAGAGTTGCAGCATGGCTGCCCATCGCGCTGGTCTGCCAGACAGTGCGCGCGCAGTCGAGTGTCACGTTGTATGGGATTGTCGACGAAAGCATTCGCTACATGACCAACGTCAATCAGGCCGGCGATTCGAAAGTGGGCCTGGGCGTCGGCGGGATAAGCCAGAGCCGGTGGGGCCTGAAAGGCGTCGAGGATCTCGGCGGTGGCTGGTCCACCTTCTTCAAGCTCGAAAACCGCTTCTTCGTCAACACAGGCCAGAGCGATCCGACGCTGCCGTTCTTCAACGAGGCGCAGGTCGGCGTGCGTTCCACGACGTACGGCCAGATCATCATGGGGCGCCAGGTCAACGTGATGATCGAAGGGATCACGGTCGGCGGCTATGGCAGCAACCCGTGGATTCCCTACGATTTCAGCTTCCAGCCTGAAGTGACGATGTCGGGCGGCATCTGGACCAGCAATCAGGTGCAGTATCAGGCGCGTGCGCACGACTTCCTGTTCTCGGCGGGCTACGCGTTCGGTGGTGTGGCCGGCCACATGTCATACGGCAGCCAGTACGGCGCGGCGGCCGCCTATGCACCCGCCGGCGGCCCGATCAACGTGGGCGGCGCGTATCAGGTGTCGAGAGACTCGATCAACGGCAGCAGCGCGAAGGCGTGGACGATCGGCGGCTCCTATACATGGGCGAGGACGCGTTTCGCAGTCGGCTATATCGTCAATCAGAACGATGCCGCATTCTCGACTTTCGCCAATGGTCCCTTCACGGCGCCCGTTCTGGCGGCGCTCAAGTACACCGACTTTTCGCGGCGCAGGATGATCATGGGCGGCATCACCCAGGCGCTCGACAATACCTGGCATTTCGCCGCGAACGTCTGGCGCACACTGCAGGACGGCAAGACGCCCGCGCAGGACGGTTCCGCCTGGCAGTACCAGCTGGTGGCCGATTACAGTCTGTCGAAACGCACCGATGTTTACCTCGAAGGCGACTGGTCGAAGTACGACGGGGGCTTGATCGGCGCGCAGTTGCAGGGCGTCAACAGCATCGGGCTCGCGCAGAAAAGCACGCAACCGGGTGTGATGGCCGGGCTGCGGCATCAGTTTTGAGACGACGCGACGCTCGCCCGGAAATGGCCCTGCTTCCTGCACAGGCATGGGATTCCGGGTACATTTACGTCCTCGACTTCAAGCAACAGGGAGTACACCATGCGCCTGCTACACACCATGCTCCGGGTTGGCAACCTGGACCGTTCGATCGCCTTCTACACGGAGCTGCTTGGCATGAAAGTACTGCGCCGCGACGACTTTCCGGATGGCAGGTTCACGCTGGCATTCGTCGGCTACACCGACGAGCGCGACGGCACCGTGATCGAACTCACGCACAACTGGGACACGGAATCGTACGATCTCGGCACAGGCTTCGGCCATCTGGCGATCGAAGTCGATGACGCCTATGCAGCCTGCGAAAGAATCAAGACGCAGGGCGGCAACGTGGTTCGGGAAGCTGGTCCGATGAAACACGGCACGACCGTGATCGCGTTTGTCACCGACCCGGATGGCTACAAGATCGAATTCATCCAGAAGAAGAAATAAGGCCTGTCTGAAGGGCTTTTCTGAAGACCTCGCCAGCGGTCTTCGTTCAGCGCGGTGGACGATGTCTTCGTCGCCGCGCACCCAGGCATCAAAGCGTCGGCAGCAATTCCGGCGGATGATGTTTGAGCGTCTGCCGCGCCTCGCGGAATTCCGGAAAGATCGATTCGACCGTCTCCCAGAAACGTGGACTGTGGTTCATTTCTCGCAGATGTGCGAGTTCGTGAGCGACCACGTAGTCGATGATGGACAGCGGAAAATGAATCAGCCGCCAGTTCAGACGGATCTTGCCGTCGCTTGAACAACTGCCCCAACGCGTCGCCGCCGACGACAGCGCATACGCGCGATAGCTGACCCCCAGCTTCTCAGCATAGATCGTGAGCCGCTCGCCGAAAATGCGCGTCGCTTCGCCCTGCAACCAGCCCTGCACGCGATCCTTGATCTGCTGGGGATCGGCGTGCGGCGGCAGGGGCAATGCGAGCGCCGCGCGCGCTGCATCGAACGTCAGCGCGCGGTGCGACGCGGCCAGCATCACGCTGACAGGACGGCCAAGATACGGCACCTGCGCGCCATCTTTCCAGTCGATGCGCGGCAACGCGCGCTGCTCGACGCGGTTCTGCCATTCGTTGAGCTTCGTGAAAATCCAGCGCTGCTTTTCCGTGATCGCGGTTTCAATGTCCGCAAGCGTGACCCATCGCGGAGCAGTAATCGTGAGGCCGGTGCTGTCGATGGCAAAACCGATCGAACGACGTGCCGAGCGTTTCAGAACATAGTGCAGCGTCTGCGAACCGAGCGTGAGGCTGCGCAGCTTCGTGCCGTCCGGTGCGCGAAGCGCGTCCGGCTTCGGTGGCGAAGGCGTTGAAGGTGTTGAAGAGGGCGATACGGGGGACGAGGAGGGCGGCGTAGGGACAGCCGGCTCGGCGAAGAGCGGCAGATCGAGTTGCCGGCTATCGAGCGCCGCAGCGGGCTGCGGCGTGGGAGACTTCTGCATCGGATTCGGCTTCGCGCAATACGCCGCGTGCGGCGTGCGCGTCAGATTCGGGCAGTGGCAGGCGTGCTTTCCGCCGCACGGTACGCGGCAGGGTCGATGCGGCGCATTTCTGCTTCGATCCACGTTTCGACGCGCGTGTTCACTTCATCGGGCGTGAGCCCCTTCGTTTCGATCGGCTTGCCAATCGAAACTGTGACTATACCCGGATATTTGGTGAACGAGTTGCGCGGCCACACGCGCCCTGCGTTGTGCGCGATCGGTACGACCGGCGCGCCCGTTGCGATGGCGAAGCGCGCGCCGCCAGTCTTGTACTTGCCTTGCTTGCCGGTCGGCGTGCGCGTGCCCTCCGGGAACATGATGACCCACGCGCCTTCTTCCATGCGCGCCTTGCCCTGCTTCGTCACGGACTCGAATGCGTACTTGCCTTCCTTGCGGTCGATGTGAACCATCTTCAGCATGCCGAGCGCCCAGCCGAAGAAGGGCACATAGAGCAGTTCACGCTTGAACACATAGCAAAGGGGGCGCGGCATCAACGCCGGAAACGCGAGCGTCTCCCACGCCGACTGATGCTTCGACAGCAGCACCGCGGGCCCCTCGGGCAGATTCTCCCGGCCTTCGACCCGGTAGCGGATGCCGTTCAACCAGCGCACGACCGTGAGCGTCGCGCGGCACCAGCCGGCCGCCATCCAGTACCGGCTATCGGCTTTCATGAACGGGAACGCGACAAAGCACGCGATTGCGTACGGCACCGTGAAGACGACGAAGTAGATCAGCAGCAACAGTGATCGAAGGAAGCGCATTGGGGGTGGTCGTTCAAAAAAAGGAATGCGCTGGCCGCATCACTCGTGTTCTTCAGAAAGGAAATCCAGCGCGAAGGCGCGCAGGTCCGCATGCACCTGCGTGCCCTCGGGCAGGCCGCCGGCGGCGAGCGTCTTCCGGCCTTTGCCGGTCAGCACGAGGTGGGGGATAAAGCCAAGCACAGCGCCTGCCTGCAGATCGCGCAGCGAATCGCCGACGACCGGCGTTTCCGCCGGATCGATCTCGAACCGTTCAGCGATCATCTTCAGCATGCCGGGTCTCGGCTTGCGACATTCGCACTGGTCTTCCGATGTGTGCGGGCAGAAGAACACGGCATCGATTCGTCCGCCGACATGCGCCGCCATCTTGTGCATCTTCAGATGCATCGCGTTCAATGCGGCCATGTCGAAAAGACCACGACCGATGCCCGACTGGTTCGTGGCGACCGCCACGCGATAGCCCGCCTGGTTCAGGCGAGCGATCGCTTCGAGCGCACCGGGCAGGGCGACCCATTCGTCTGGCGATTTGATGTACGCGTCCGAATCGACGTTGATCACGCCGTCGCGGTCGAGGACCACGATCTTCCTATGGCTGGTCGGCATGGCGCGGTGCTCAGGCAGCAAGCCTGGAGATGTCGGCGACGCAGTTCATCTGCTGATGCAGCGCGCCGAGCAAGGCCAGACGGTTCGCACGCAACGCGGGATCTTCCGCGTTGACCATGACGTCATTGAAGAACGTATCGACCGGTTCGCGCAGCGCCGCGAGCGCGGTGAGCGCGCCCGTGTAGTTGCGTTCCGTGAGTTGCGATTGCACGCTCGGCGCGACCTGTTCCAGTTGCGCATAGAGTGCCTTCTCCGCCGGCTCGACGAATAGCGCAACCTCTACATTGCTTGCCGTCGCGCCGTCCGACTTCTTCAGGATGTTCGAGATCCGCTTGTTCGCCGCCGCGAGCGATGCCGCCTCGGTGAGCGCTGCGAATTCGCGAACGGCGTCCAGACGCGCGACGATGTCGTCGAGGCGCGTCGGGTTCAGGGCCAGCACGGCGTCGATTTCACCCACGGCGTAGCTGCGTTCGCGCAGCAGGCCACGCAGACGGTCCATACAGAATTCGTAGATCGCAGCCGTCGAATCCGCAACACTCGGCACCGAGGCGAACGTTGCGTACGCCACTTTCAGCAGTTCGACGAGGTCAACCGGCAACTGCTTCTCGACGAGGATACGCAGTACGCCCAGCGCATGGCGACGCAGTGCGAACGGATCTTTTTCGCCGCTCGGTTGCAGGCCGATGCCCCAGATACCGACGAGCGTCTCGAGCTTGTCGGCCAGCGCGACGGCCGTGCCAGTGGCAGTGGCCGGCAGCGCATCGCCGGAAAAGCGCGGCTGATAGTGCTCCGAGCAGGCGAGCGCCACTTCTTCCGGCTCGCCGTCGTGGCGCGCGTAGTACGTGCCCATCGTGCCTTGCAGTTCGGGGAATTCGCCGACCATGTCGGTAATCAGATCCGCCTTCGCCAGACGCGCGGCACGCTGGGCCAGCGCAACGTTGGCGCCCATCATCGCGGCGATCGCACCGGCTAGCGCTTCGACGCGTTCGGTGCGTTGCAGGGCCGAGCCCAGCTTGTTGTGATACACGACGTTTGCGAGCAGCGGCACGCGCTCGGCGAGCGGCTTCTTCTTGTCATGTTCGAAGAAGAACTTCGCATCGGCAAGACGTGGTCGCACGACGCGCTCATTGCCTTCGATGATGTCGCGTGGTGTCTTCGTCTCGATGTTCGACACGATCAGAAAGCGCGAGCGCAGCTTGCCGGCTTCGTCGGTGAGTGCGAAGTATTTCTGGTTGGTCTGCATCGTGAGGATCAGACACTCCTGCGGCACCTGCAGGAACTCGTCTTCGAAACGGCACGAGTAGACGACCGGCCATTCGACCAGCGACGTCACTTCATCCAGCAGGGCCTCGGGCATGACGACCTTGTCGCCATTGGCCTGTGCGAACAGATGCGTGCGGATCATTTCCTTGCGGTCGGCGAAATTCGCGATCACGTGACCCTTGTGCATCAGCGTCTCGGCGTACAAGTCGGCGTGCTGGATATTCACGAGGCCGTCCGACAGGAAACGATGGCCGAGCGTCGTATCGTCTGCGTCGATGCCGAGCGTCGTGATGGGCACGACCTGCTCGCCATGCAGTGCGGTCAGACGGTGCACCGGGCGCACGAACTGCACGCTGGTGCCGTCGGGGCGCTGGTACGTCATGGGCGTCGGGATCGGCAGTTTCGCTAGCGTCTCGTCGAGCGCTGCCTGCAGTCCTTCGGTCAGCGTCGCGCCGGGCGCCGCGTAGCGCAGGAAGAACGCTTCGGCCTTGCCGTCGGAGGCGCGTTCGAGGTCGCTCACCGAGAAATCGGGGAAGCCAAGCGCCGCGAGCTTCTTCGCGAGCGGTGCGGTGGGCTGGCCGTTCGCGTCGAGTGCCACCGACACCGGCAGCACTTTTTCGCGCACATGCTTTTCGGGCGCAACGGCGCGCACGTTCTTGATCACGATCGCGAGCCGGCGCGGCGTCGCATAACGCTCAAACGACGGCTCGCCATCGATCAGGTCGCGCGCCGCGAGGCGCTGGGCGACGCCCTCGGCGAACGCATCGCCCAGGCGCGCGAGCGCTTTCGGCGGCAGTTCCTCGGTCAGCAGTTCGACGAGCAGGGTGTGTTGGGGATGAGTCATGTGTTCGTGGTCTCGTCAGTCCTGGTCGATCTTGCGTTCGACTTTGAGCGGCGGTGCCCAGGCAGGCATTGCGGCGTCCTGTGCATCGGTCGTGAGGCCGGGCACGCCGTGCACTGGATTGCCGAGCATCGGGAAGCCGAGCTTCTCGCGCGAATCGTAGTAAGCCTGCGCGACAAGGCGCGACAGCGCGCGGATGCGGCCGATGTAGGCGGCGCGTTCGGTCACGGAGATCGCGCCGCGCGCATCGAGCAGGTTGAACGTGTGACCGGCCTTAAGCACCAGTTCATAGGCGGGCAGCGCGATCTGTGCTTCGATCATGCGCTTCGCTTCCGCTTCGTAGCTGTTGAAGAACGTGAATAGCAGATCGACGTTCGCCTGTTCGAAGTTGTACGTCGACTGTTCGACTTCGTTCTGGTGGTACACGTCGCCGTAGGTCAGGCGGCGCAGCTCCGGACCGTTCGGCCCTTGCTCTTCCCACTCGGTCCAGATGAGGTCGTAGACGTTCTCGACCTTTTGCAGATACATCGCGAGACGCTCGAGCCCGTAGGTGATTTCGCCGAGCACCGGCTTGCAGTCGAGGCCGCCGACCTGCTGGAAATACGTGAACTGCGTGACTTCCATGCCGTTCAGCCACACTTCCCAGCCAAGACCCCATGCGCCGAGGGTCGGGTTTTCCCAGTCGTCTTCGACGAAGCGCACATCGTTCTGCTTCAGGTCGAAGCCGAGCGCTTCGAGTGAGCCGAGGTACAGGTCGAGGATGTTTTCCGGCGCCGGCTTCAGTACGACCTGGTACTGGTAGTAGTGCTGCAGGCGGTTCGGATTCTCGCCATAGCGGCCGTCCTTCGGGCGCCGCGACGGTTGCACGTAGGCGGCGCGCCACGGCTCGGGACCAATGGCGCGCAGGAACGTATGAACGTGGGACGTGCCCGCGCCGACTTCCATGTCGATCGGCTGGAGCAGCGCGCAACCCTGCTTGTCCCAATAGGATTGCAGCGTCAGGATGATTTGCTGAAACGTGAGCATGAAGTGCCTTTCAGGCAGGAGGCCGCGCCGCAGGCGCCTGGACGCGCGGGGCAGCCGTGGAGCAAAGTGCTAAACGTTGGATTTTAACGGAAAGGGCGCGGGGTGCGTCCTTTTTGGGGGCAGGAATCGGCGGCGGCGGCCGGGCGGTATGAGGTTACTGACCGCCGTTCCTGCGTCGCGCTTCAGTGCGCGCTGGCGAAAACGCAAAACCAAACGCAAGCAGCAGCAGTGAAACCGCGAGCGCCGTATTGTTGCCGCTGACCAGATACGGCGTATTGCCCGACGTCCCCTGCACCGTGACGTCGAGCGAGCCGGTCGTGAAGGGCGGCAGGCGCCCGATCACGTTGCCTTGTGCGTCGATGGCGGCGGTCGTGCCGGTGTTCGTCGCGCGCAGCATCGGGCGGCCGGTTTCGAGGGAGCGCATGCGTGCGATTTGCAGGTGCTGATCGAGCGCGATCGTATCGCCAAACCAGGCCAGATTCGTCGTATTGACGAGCACGCCGGCTGGCGTGTCGCTCTCGCGTATGGTGCGGGCGATCTCTTCGCCGAAGATGTCTTCGTAGCAGATATCCACCGCAATCGGCTGGTTATGCACGAGGAACGTCTTCTGCACCGGCCCGCCCCGTGCGAAGTCGCCGAGCGGAATATTCATCAGGTTGACGAACCAGCGGAATCCCCAGGGCACGAACTCGCCGAACGGCACCAGATGATGCTTGTCGTAGCGGAATACGTCGCGCGAACCCGGTGTGACGCCGAACAGGCTGTTCGTATAGTCGACGACGTGGCCTTCCGGCGTGATCGTGCCACCGACGGCGCCGAACAGGATCGATGACCCGGTGGAATCGGCGAACTCACGAATGGCCACCGCGAACGATTGCGGGATTTGCTGCGCAAGGACGGGAATCGCGGTTTCCGGCGTGATGATCAGGTCGGCGGGCCTGGCGGTGATCATCTGCTGAAACTCGGAGATCGCCGCCATGACGCCTGCTTCTTCGAACTTCATGTCCTGTTTCACATTACCCTGCAGCAGACGCACCGTGAGCGGCGCGTTGGACGGCACCGTCCATTGAACGAGCGCCAGCAGCATGCCGGATACAAGCAGGATCACCGCGACTGCGGCAGGGGTGCCTGCGCGCAGAACGCGTCCGCTGTTTCGCTTGCCTTCGGATGCGACGGGCTCGCGCGCCTGTGCGAGCGCCTGAACGACCAGCGCAGCGACAAGCGCGACCATCCAGCCGACGCCGTAGACGCCCGCCACGGGCGCAAAGCCGGAGAGCGGGCCATCGACCTGGGCGTAACCGGTCGCAAGCCACGGAAAGCCTGTGAACACGGTGCCGCGCAGCCATTCGCCGATCGCCCAGGCGCTCGCGAACGCGAACGCGCCGTGCCATGTCGGCGAAAAAGGCTGGTCGCTGAGTTTGCCGTTGCTTGCGTGGCCGGCGCAAAACGACCACACGCCAGCCGCCAGCGCCGGATAGAGCGCGAGGTACAGCGAGAACAGCACGAGCGCGGCGCTTGCGAGCGGCGCCGCCATCCCGCCGTAGAAATGCATGCTGACGTACAGCCACCACACGCCGGTGACGAAATTGCCGAAGCCGAACGCGCCGCCTGTCAGCGCCGCGCTCTTCCAGCCGGTCGTGCGCGTGAGCCACGCAAACAGGAACACGAAGATCGCAAGCTGAAGCCAGCCGCCATGCGGTGTCGGTGCAAAGGAAAGCGTGTTCGCCGCGCCGGCAACCAGCGCAACGAGGTAGTGCCAGCGCGGCAGCGTGCGTCCGCCCGCTTCTGCGGGTGCGGACGTCACGCCACGGCGCAGACGGGAGGAGATCGGGTCGGCCATCGGTACGCGGTCGGCGGGAAAAGTGATAGGAAGTCAGGTCTGGACGTGCTGGGCGTCGCGCTCGCGCTGGCCCGCCATCGGATCGCGGCGCACGAGCAGCATGTGGATCTGCCGGGCGTCGCCGCGCAGGATCTCGAAAATCAGGTCGTCGATGCGCACCTTTTCGCCGCGATGCGGCACGCGCCCGAAATGATGCGTGATGAGGCCGCCGATCGTGTCGACTTCCTCGTCCGGGTAGTGCGTGCCGAACGCTTCGTTGAACTGCTCGATCTCGGTCAGCGCGCGCACGCGGTAGCGCCCGTCCGGCGACGCGATGATGTTGCCGCTTTCCTCGTCGAAATCGTATTCGTCCTCGATGTCGCCGACGATCTGTTCCAGCACATCTTCAATCGTGATGAGGCCCGCGACGCCGCCATATTCGTCGACGACGATCGCGATGTGATTGCGGTTCACGCGGAAGTCGTGCAGCAGCACGTTCAGGCGTTTCGATTCAGGAATGAACACGGCGGGGCGAAGCATGCCGCGCACGTCGAATTCTTCCTCGGCGTAATAACGCAACAGATCTTTCGCGAGCAGCACGCCGATGATGTTGTCGCGATTGCCTTCGTACACCGGATAGCGCGAGTGCTCCTTGTCCAGCACGTAAGGAATGAATTCGGCAGGGGTTTCCGCGATGTTGATCGCGTCCATCTGGGCGCGCGGGACCATGATGTCGCGCGCGCAAAGCTCAGAAACCTGGAACACGCCTTCGATCATCGACAGCGAGTCCGCATCGATCAGGTTGCGTTCGTGCGCGTCCTGCAGGATTTCGAGGAGTTCGCCGCGGGTGTCGGGCTCGGGCGAAATGAAGTCGGTCAGTCGCTCGAGGAGCGAGCGCTTTTCAGTTGGTTTGCCGGTTTGGCGTCGACTGGGATACGTGTCGTTCATGGTGGTGCGCCCGGCAAGACTGGGCGCGCTGTGGCAGAGCATTAAGGATACACCACGCACATGGCGGCTCCGTGTCCGGCCGCACCTGGTCGGTCAGGTGGCGTGGTTGCGGACGTCCGGACGGCACCGCTGGAAGCGGGCCCATGTGCGAGGCTGGCTACCATCCTATCGCAGATCGGATGGCGCGGGGTTTCCGGCCAAAAATGGGTGTGTTCACAGGTGCGCCAGCGGGCAGCGCGTGAGAGGGACGGTGAGTGTGCGCGCCGTGCGGGCCGCCGAGGGCCTCAGATGCCCCGTCGGCAGCGCTCGAGCAGCGCTTCCAGTGCGCGGTCCGGCATGCCGCTTTCACGCAGCGCGGCGACCGTGCGGCTCACGTAGTCGAGCGTCGTGCCGTAGCGGCCGCTCGCGCAGCCAAGCACGGCTTTCACGACCTCGTCGTGCAGCTTGCCGGTGTAGCTCGGCACATCGCGCCTCATCACGAACGCGAGCGCATCGACGCGGCGGCCGTCGGTGAGCACGCACGGCAGCCATGCGGGCCGGTACGAGCCCATCGCCATCTCGCGGCGCCAGAGCGCCTGCAGATGCGGCATCGCGCCATCGGCGGCGAGCCGGAACGCGATGCCGATGCACGAACCGCCGCGGTCGAGCGCAAGCACGAGACCGGGCTGTTCAGGCGTGCCGCGATTCACACGCGACCAAAGGTAAAGCCCGCGGTGATAGCCGTGCACCTTCGAGCGCATCGCTTCCAGCGTCGGCAGGCCGGGATTCCAGATGAGCGACCCATAACCAAAGAGCCACAGGTCGGTGGTCCGGTCCCACGAACGCAACGTGCATTCCAGCGACGCGTTCAGCTCCTCGTCCGTCAGAAGCCGCGATTCGCCGAGCGACGGCGGATAGTCGGGGCAGGGGGCGTAGCGGCGGTCGGCGGGGTCGGAACAGGGGGCGTTCACGGTCTGGTTCGGGGCGTATTGAGGCCGGTCAGTAAGGGTTCGGGAAGCCGAGTCTTGTCAGGATTTCCGTTTCGATGCCTTCCATTTCCTGCGCTTCTTCCTCGACCTCGTGATCGTAACCCTGCGCGTGCAGCGTGCCGTGGACCAGAAGATGCGCATAGTGGGCTTCGAGCGGCTTGCCCTGTTCGGCGGCTTCTTTCTCGACCACCGGACAGCACAGGATCAGATCGCCCGTTACCGGATCGTCCTCGGATTCGGCGTAGGCGAACGTGAGCACGTTGGTTGCGTAATCCTTGCCGCGATAAGTGCGGTTCAGCGTGCGCCCTTCTTCGGCATCGACGAAGCGTATCGTCAGTTCGGCATCCGCGAAGAGCGCGGCCTTGATCCAGCCGGCGACAGTCGCGCGCGGCAGGATCGCCTTGTGCCCGGGCCAGGCTTTCGAAGCCGGAAATTGCAGGTTCAGCGTCAGTTTGGGGGCGCGGCTCATGCGAATGCGTGGGTCGTTGGAACTAGCGGGCGTCGGACGGGGCTTCGTCCTTCTTCGAGTGGGCATCGTACGCCTCGACGATCCGCGCAACGAGCGGATGCCGCACGACGTCCACGCTGGTAAAGCGCGTGAGCGCAATGCCGCGCACGTTCGACAGCACCTGCTGCGCCTCGATCAGCCCGCTCTTGTGGCCGCGCGGCAGGTCGACCTGGGTCGTGTCGCCGGTCACCACGGCCTTCGAGCCGAAGCCAATCCGCGTGAGGAACATCTTCATCTGCTCGGGCGTGGTGTTCTGCGCCTCGTCGAGAATGATGAACGCGTGATTCAGTGTGCGGCCGCGCATGTACGCGAGCGGCGCGATTTCGATCATCTGGCGCTCAAACATCTTCGCGGTCTTGTCGAAACCGAGCAGGTCGTACAGGGCGTCATAGAGCGGGCGCAGATACGGATCGACCTTCTGCGCGAGATCGCCCGGCAGAAACCCCAGCCGCTCACCCGCTTCGACCGCGGGACGCGTCAGCACGATGCGCTTCACCTGGTCGCGCTCCAGTGCATCGACCGCGCAGGCGACGGCCAGATAGGTCTTGCCCGTGCCCGCCGGTCCGACGCCGAACGTCACGTCGTGCGACACGATCTGCTTCAGGTACTCGCGTTGCGCCGGCGTGCGGCCGCGCAGATCGGCGCGGCGCGTGTACAGCTTGGGACCGAGTTCTTCGAGATCTTCGTCGCCGGTGTCCGCCGGTTCGTCGAACGGGTGATCCGGGTCGTGACGAAAGCGCACATCGGCGTCGTTTGCGCCATTCCCACGAACCCGCGCCGGATGACGCGCTTCGACGAGCGCAAGCTGGATATCGTCGACAGACAGCGGCTCGCGCGCGCTGTTGTAGAAGTTCTCGAGTGCCGTGAGCGCGACTTTCGCGCCGCGTCCGCGAATGCTGATGCGATCGCCGCGGCGTTGCAGCGTGACGTCGAGCGCCTGCTCGATCTGCCTCAGGTTTTCGTCGAGCGGGCCGCAGAGGTTGGCAAGCCGCGCATTGTCTTCGCGCGGCGCGGTGAATTCCAGATGCTGGGTGGTCTTCAAGGCGGGGGGTCGATCCTGTCGGTAGTCGGAGCGCTTAATGAGCGGTTTGCGGCGCGCTGTCGTGCATCAGCACGAGTTCGCCGCGCAGCGAATGCGGATAGGCGTGATTGATCTTCACGTCGATCATCTGGCCGATCAGCCGCGCGTGCGACGCGGGCGGCGCCGGGAAATTCACCACGCGGTTGTTCTCGGTACGGCCGGCGAGTTCGGACGGGTCCTTGCGCGACGGCCCTTCGACCAGAATGCGCTCGACCTTGCCGACCATCGACTGGCTGATCCGCGCGACGTTTTCCTCGATCGTCGCCTGCAGGTGCTGCAGACGTTTCAGCTTCACTTCGCGCGGCGTATCGTCGTGCAGGTTCGCGGCCGGCGTGCCGGGGCGCGGGCTGTAGATGAATGAGAAGCTCGTGTCGTAGCTCATCTCGTGGATCAGCGTCATCATCCTGTCGAAGTCTTCTTCGGTCTCGCCGGGGAAGCCGACGATCATGTCCGTCGACAGCGACAGGTCCGGGCGGATCGCACGCAGCCGGCGGATCACCGACTTGTACTCGAGCACCGTATAGCCGCGCTTCATCGCCATCAGGATGCGATCGGAGCCATGCTGCACCGGCAGATGCAGGTGGTTCACGAGCTTCGGCACCTTCGCATACGTGTCGATCAGGCGCTGCGTGAATTCTTTCGGATGCGACGTCGTGTAGCGGATCCGTTCGATGCCCGGAATATCGGCGACGTATTCGATCAGCGTCGCGAAGTCGGCGATGTCCGACGAGCCGATGGTGAGCGCGCCGCGATACGCGTTCACGTTCTGGCCGAGCAGCGTCACTTCGCGCACGCCCTGATCGGCGAGACCGGCGATTTCGGTCAGCACGTCGTCGAGCGGGCGCGACACTTCTTCGCCGCGCGTGTAGGGCACGACGCAGTAGCTGCAGTACTTGCTGCAGCCTTCCATGATCGACACGAACGCGCTCGGGCCTTCGACGCGCGCCGGCGGCAGGTGATCGAACTTCTCGATTTCGGGGAACGAAATGTCGATCTGCGCGCGACCGCTGGCGCGGCGCTGGTCGATCATCTGCGGCAGCCGGTGCAGCGTCTGCGGGCCGAACACGAGATCGACATACGGCGCACGCGCCACGATCGATGCGCCTTCCTGGCTCGCCACGCAGCCGCCGACGCCGATGATCAGATCCGGTTTCGCTTCCTTCAGCTCGCGCACGCGGCCGAGGTCGGAGAAGACTTTTTCCTGCGCCTTTTCGCGCACGGAGCAGGTGTTGAAGAGAATGACGTCCGCGTCTTCCGGGGAGTCGGTCTTCACGAGGCCTTCAGCCGCACCGAGCACGTCGATCATCTTGTCGGAGTCGTACTCGTTCATCTGGCAGCCAAAGGTCTTTACATAAACTTTCTTGGTCATCGAGGGTTCGCCGTTCGCAGTGGTTAACCTGGGGGCGCAGTAAAAAGGGGGATACGGAAAATCATGTGGGACGCCGGGCCGCTTTTCACAGGCGGGCGACTCACATACGGTAGCCCATTATTATAGCCCTTTGCCGCGTATGGTTTTGCCCGCCGGGCCTGCTGACGGCAGGCCGAGCAATGCTTCCAGTTCGTCCGAAACCTGCGTGAAACGCACGCTCAGGAAGTCGAGCAGCGCCCTCACACGCGGCGCCATGAATCGGTTGCGATGATAGAGCGCGTGCAGCGGCGCATCCGGATAGCGCCACTCCGGCAGAAGGATGCGCAGACCGTCGTCGCGCAGGTCAGCCTCGACGTCCCACATCGACTTCACGACGATTCCGTAGCCGCGCAGCGCCCATTCGCGGGCAATCGCGCCGTCGTTGGTTTCGCGGGCCGTATCGAGCGGGACCGTGTAGTGCTGGACTTCATCGCCGCGCGTGAAGCGCCATTCGTTGATCGGGCCCGAAGCCGTTCCCAGCACGATGCAGTCAAAGCGTGCCAGATCATGCGGGTCTTTCGGTTGGCCATGTTTCGCGACATAGTCGGGCGACGCGCACAGCACGCGACGGTTCGGCGCAAGCGGCCGGGCGACGAGCGAACTGTCGGGCGGCGAGCCAAAGCGGATCGCGAGATCGATATCGTCCTGCAGCAGGTTCGACAGCGAATCGGACAGCGTCAGTGCGAACGTCACCTCCGGGTACTGCTCGTTGAACGCGTCGAGCCAGTGCATCAGCAGATTGCGGCCGAAGTCAGAAGTCGCGGAAATACGCACCTTGCCGCGCACGACGTTCTGCCCGGCGTGCAGGGCGGCTTCGGCGTCGTCGAGCGATTGCAGCGCCTGACGGCAGCAGTTCAGGTACAGCCGGCCCTCGTCGGTGAGCCGCAGCCGGCGCGTGGTGCGCTCGAAGAGGCGGGCGCGCAGGCCGGTTTCGAGCTTGGTCAGGCGCGCGCTCGCGGCGGCCGGTGTCAGGCCGAGCTTGCGCCCGGCAGCCGACAGGCTGCCCAGCTGCGCCGCTTCGACGAAGAGACGGATATCCCCAAGATTGTCCATCGATCTTTCAAAATAATTTGATAATGATTCAAATGCTACGCCAATTCTCAAATTGACGCGTCGCCGGGACAATGCGCTCCTCTGAAAGCGTTTTATGGCCGGAGGCCGTTGTTCCATGAACCTCGATCGCGCGACGATCGTTACCCCCGATCTGGAAGGCGCACGACGGTTTTTCGTCGACGTCGTCGGCCTGACGGAGGGCTGGCGGCCGCCGTTCGGGGTCGCCGGTTACTGGCTGTGCAGCAACGATCGACCGGTGATCCATCTGCTCGACTCGACCGTGCCGGGCCACGCGGGCCGTGCCGTGCCGCGCATCGATCACATCGCGTTCCGGATCGAGACCCCCGCCGAATGGCTCGCGCTGCGGGAACGGCTGCAGGCTGCCGATGTGCCGTATCAGCTCGCCGACGTGCCGCTGTCGGGCGAAACGCAACTCTTCGTCGCGCCCGGCGCGGGCGTTGTCATCGAATTTGTGATGGCCTCGCGCGGCGCGCAAACCTGACTCTGGAGCTTCCTATGCCCATTCCGTTACTGGCGCTGGCGATCAGCGCGTTCGCCATCGGCACCACCGAGTTCGTGATCATGGGGTTGCTGCCCCAGGTCGCGCAGGATCTGGCGGTGTCGTTGCCGTCCGCAGGTTTGCTGGTCAGCGGTTATGCGCTCGGCGTGGCGGTCGGTGCGCCGCTCCTCGCCGTGGTGACCAGCAAGATGCCCCGCAAGGTCGCGCTGCAACTGTTGATGGTCGTGTTCATCGTGGGCAATGTGCTCTGTGCGGTGGCGGGGAACTACACGCTGCTGATGATGGCGCGCGTCGTGACGTCGTTTGCGCACGGCTCGTTCTTCGGCATCGGTGCGGTGGTCGCGGCCTCGCTCGTGCCGCAGGAAAAGCGCGCCAGTGCGATCGCGCTGATGTTCACCGGGCTGACGCTCGCAAATGTGCTCGGCGTGCCGTTCGGCACGTTCATCGGACAGGAATTCGGCTGGCGGATGGCGTTCTGGATCGTCGCCGGCCTCGGTGTGCTGTCGCTTGGCGGGGTGGCGGCACTGGTTCCGAACCGGCATGATTCCGGGCCGACGGGCTTGGGCCACGAAGTGCGCGTGCTGAAAGAGCCGCAGGTGTGGCTTGCGCTCGCGATGACGGTTCTCGGTTTCGGCGGCGTGTTCGTCGTGTTCACCTACATCGCGCCGATCCTCGAACAGGTGAGCGGCTTCACGCCGCGCGGCGTGACGCTGATCCTCGTGATCTTCGGTGTGGGCCTGACGGTCGGCAACACGATCGGCGGCAAGCTCGCGGACCGCGCGCTGATGCCCTCGCTGATGGGCATTCTGGTTGCGCTGGCCGTCGTGATGGCGATCTTCGCGAAGACCAGCCATTCGCAGATCGCCGCGGCGGTGACGGTATTCGTCTGGGGCATCGCGGCGTTCGCGACGGTGCCGCCGCTGCAGATGCGGGTCGTCGAGAAGGCGACGGCGGCGCCGAATCTCGCGTCGACGCTCAACATCGGCGCATTCAACGTCGGCAATGCAGGGGGCGCCTGGCTCGGCGGCCTCGTCATCGGCCACGGCTACGCGCTCGACATGCTGCCGTGGGTGGCAGCCGCCGTCGCGGTCGTCGCGCTGTTGCTGACGTGGTTTGCGGCCCGCCTCGACGCGCCGTCGATCGTGCCGCAGCGGATATGACAAAAGCGCACAAGCAATCCACCAGGCGCCCTCCACGATGGTGATAACAGTGTGAAGATAACTTCGTTGGGCGTGGCGAAAACGAATGCTAGTCTTGCCTCCACTCATGCTCGCCCGCCTTCCGGCGGCGCTCCTGGAGGCAACCATGCATTCCCCGCTTGCTTTGGTTCGTGATCCCGCGACTGATTCGCCCGACGGCCCGGGCGCCGCAGATTTTTCCCCTGAAGCGCTGGACGCGCTGGAACATCTCGTCGGCGTGAATCTCGCCCGGCTGCGCGCGGAGCGCCAGCTATCGCTCGACGCGCTGGCGCGTGCCTCCGGCGTGTCGCGGGCGATGCTCGCGCAGATCGAGTCCGGGCGCAGCGTGCCGTCGATCAAGGTGCTCTGTAAGGTCGCAGCGGCGCTGAAGGTCTCGGTGGCGGCGTTTTTGCGACGCCATGCGGTCAACGGTTTCGAGCATCTGCCTGCCGATCGGGCGACGCGTCTCGTCAGTTCGAACGGGCGGTATACGGCACGCTCGCTGTATCCGGACGCGGAGCGGGCGGCGGCCGAGTTCCACGAGTTGCGCATTGCGCCGCTGCATACCGAAGCGGGAACGCGCCGCGCGCCCGGGACGACGGTGAATCTCGTCGTCAGCGAAGGGACGCTCGAAGTCAGCGTGCACGATCGGCGGCAGCTGCTTGCGACGGGCGACGCGATCGTCTTCGATGCCGACCAGCCGCATAGTCTGCGCAATCCCGGTGATACCGAGGCGCGGGCGTTCCGCGTGACGCTGAACGCGGAGGCGCCGCCGCGCTGGGATGTGGCGCCGCACGACAGTGCGCGCCACACGGTGTCCTGAGTGCCACGTCGCTACACGAGGCGATGGTCTGATCGAAGTCGCCGTGCTGCATGATTGGCGCGGCTGTTGTATGCTTTGCCCGCCGGTTCGAGCCGGCAATCAGTGCGTCTTCAGGGCGGGGTGCAATTCCCCACCGGCGGTATGCAGGCCATGCAGTCTGGCCAGCGAGCCCGCGAGCGCCCGCGCGGTACGTGGTAGCGGGGTCAGCAGATCTGGTGCGATGCCAGAGCCGACGGTCATAGTCCGGATGGAAGAAGATGTGCAGATAGTCATGGTCCATCCCATGCGTGCTGCCCGTGGTTCGAGGCGGCGTGTGGACGTGTCTTCTTGCCCGGTCTGCGGTTAGCGCGGATGTTGGCGAGCGAGGCGCGTGGTTCTGTCTGTTTGCAATGCCCTGAAACGTTTTTCGCCCAACTTTTGCGATGAGCGTTTCACATGTCCTTTACAACTTTTCCCGCACCGGCCACGTTCGTTGAAAGTGCGTTCGCCGATCTCCCGCTGCTTGCCACCGAAGCTGTCCCGCCCCGTATCGCCGCTGCGCTGCAGGCGATGCGCGACGGCCGCGCTGTCGTCCTGCAGGACGATCACGACCGCGAGAACGAAGCCGACCTGATTGTCTCCGCCGAGCGTCTCAGCAACGAGACCATGGCGCTCCTGATCCGCGAATGCAGCGGCATCGTGTGTCTGTGTCTGCCCGACGAGACGATCCGCGCGCTCGAACTGCCGCCGATGGCGGTCAACAACGAAAGCCGTCATGGCACGGCGTTCACGGTGTCGATCGAGGCGCGCGAGGGCGTATCGACAGGCGTATCGGCTGCCGACCGCGTGACGACGATCCGCGCTGCGATTGCCGACAACGCGAAGGCGGCCGACATCGTGCGTCCGGGCCACGTGTTCCCGTTGCGGGCGATGCCGGGTGGCGTGCTTGCGCGCCGCGGCCATACGGAAGGCACCGTCGATCTGGCGATTCTGGCGGGGCTGAAGCCGGCTGGCGTGCTGTGCGAGCTGATGAATCCGGACGGCACGATGACGCGCGGCGCGGATGTGGAGCGCTTTGCCGAGCAGCACAAGCTGCCGATGCTGACGATCGCGGAACTGGTCGAGTTTCGTGAAGCGCTCGCTGCGGCGCGTGAGTACTGCACAGACGCGGCGTGAACCGTCACAGGCTCGCGCACGACGATGCGCGCGGGTCCGTGTCACCGATGTTTGGGGAAGGGCGGCGCGCCCCGCGAAGGCTCTTTTAATCAGGGGAACGTGCCTTTCCGCCCGCATTGCGGCGTCGGGCGGCGCTTCTCTGGCTCGGCCAGGCGGCGCTCCTTCCTCCTTGCATAGCACTCGCGCCGGCCAACATCTACATGGTTCAATTGCGCGATTTCGCCAATTGTTTTGTGTTCTGCGCAACACTCAATGGGGGTTGGCCGACGTCGAACGGTCCGCTTGTCATCTGCGGACATAAAGGGACGAGACGGCTTCCGACATAAAGGAGCCGTCGAGTTTTCACGGGGGCGCTCGCGTTATACGGTCGACGCAAGCCCGCGGCACTGAGCAGGTTGGGAGAGTAGCGCGGCAGGCTCGATCTTGATGCCTCGTTACCTGAAGACGCCGGGATCGCGCTGCTGCACTCGGGCCTTCTCTGGCGCCGCGGCTGCGCGAGTGGCGCATCACGATCAACGCCGTCGCGCCCGGCTTTATCGAAACTCAGATGACGGCGGCGACAGCGGCGATGCAAGCACTACGACTGCACGTCGCAGAATTCTCCACGCAGGCCCGCCTCGACGAGCGCGGGCAGTTCGTCCATGTGTTCCATGATCCGCGAGATGCCCATGTTGCGCAGCACGTCCGCGTAACCATCGGGGATATGGCTTGCGCCGACGAACGCGATCGTCTTCATGCCTGCCGCACGCGCGGCATTCAGCCCCGCGATGCTGTCCTCGACGACGAGGCAACGCGTCGGCTCGACGCCAAGCTGCTGGGCTGCCAGCAGATACACATCGGGATAAGGCTTCGGCCGCGCGACCTGCTCGGCGCTGAAGATGCGCCCAGCAAAAATCTCCGTCAGACCCGCGCGCCGCACCGATGCCGTGACACGCGTCATCCGGCTGTTCGACACGACCGCCGCCGGCAGCGCGACGCGTTGTAGCGCCTCGCGCACGCCATGAACCGCGCTGAGCGACGAGGCGAGCGCAAGCTCGACGTTGTGCTCGACGGTCTCGAGGAAATCCGCCGGCAGCATCACATTGAAACGGGATTGGACGCCTTCGAGAAAGCGCGAGGTCTGCTGGCCGAACGCCGTCTTCACGACGGGCTGGAAATCGATGCCAGGGAAAGTGGTCGAAAGCGTATCGAGCAGGACGTGGTCGGCGATGACTTCACTGTCGACGAGGACACCGTCGCAGTCACAGATAAGATGGTCGAGCATGCAGAAAACAGGAACGCAGGGCAGGTTGGCGAACCTCGCCGGTATCCGGAGACAGACAAGGTTTTGATTGCGCCATGATACGTGCTTTTGCGAGCCGCACCTGGCAATGGGCTGCGGCGTTACTTCATACGCTCGCCGCGCTTTCGTTCAATGCGCCGTCGCATCATCGGCCCAGGCTTTGGCGGCGCGCACCGCGCGATGCCACCCGTCGAGGCATCCTTCCACCTCGTTCGCTTGCATTGCGGGCGAGAAGCGGTGATCGAGCTTCCACTGGCTCCTGAGTTCGTCGACATCCTTCCAGTAGCCGACCGCAAGACCGGCCAGATAGGCCGCGCCGAGCGCCGTCGTTTCGCTGATCTTCGGACGCACTGCGTCGACGCCAAGAATATCGGCCTGGAACTGCATGAGCAGGTTATTCGCGCAGGCGCCGCCGTCGACGCGCAGTTCGCCGACCCGTATGCCCGAGTCCGCTTCCATTGCCCGCAGCACATCGACCGACTGGTACGCGATCGAATCGAGCGCTGCGCGTGCAATATGCGCGGACGTGGTTCCGCGCGTGACGCCGAACAGTGTGCCGCGTGCGCGCGCATTCCAGTGCGGCGCGCCGAGCCCGGCAAACGCAGGCACGAGATAGACGCCATCGCAATGCGGCACGCCGCGCGCAAGCGATTCGATTTCCGCTGCGCTGTGGATGATGCCGAGCCCGTCGCGCAGCCATTGCACGACCGCCCCCGCGATGAAAATGCTGCCTTCGAGCGCGTAGTTGATCTGGTCGCCAAGCTGCCAGGCGATGGTCGTGATCAGGTTGTTCTTCGACTCGATCGGTTCGTCGCCGGTGTTCATCACGAGGAAACAGCCGGTGCCATAGGTGTTCTTCACCATGCCCGACTGCGTGCACATCTGGCCGAAGAGCGCCGCGTGCTGGTCGCCCGCGATGCCCGCGAGCGGAATGGTCGAGGCGAATACCGTGGTTTTGGTCGGTCCGTACACTTCCGAGGAAGGGCGCACTTCAGGCAGCATGCTGCGTGGGATATCGAGCGCATCGAGCAGTTCGTCATCCCATTGCAGCGTATGGATGTTGAAGAGCATGGTGCGCGATGCGTTCGTGACGTCGGTGACATGCAGGCCGTGCCGCGTGAAGTTCCACACGAGCCAGCTGTCGACCGTGCCGAATGCGAGCTTGCCCTGGCGCGCCTTTTCGCGGGCGCCTTCGACGTTATCGAGGATCCAGCGGATTTTCGTGGCCGAGAAGTAGGAGTCGATCGGCAGACCGGTTTTCGCGCGCACTTTCGCTTCAAGGCCCTGTGCTTTCAGCTGGTCGCAGAAGTCCGCCGTGCGGCGGTCCTGCCAGACGATTGCGTTGTAGATCGGGTGCCCGGTTTCTCGATCCCAGACGACTGTGGTTTCGCGCTGGTTCGTGATGCCGATTGCCGCGATGGACGTGCCGTTCAAGCCGGCCCGCGTGACCGCTTCGGCGGCGACGCCGGCCTGGGTCGACCAGATCTCCTGCGGATCGTGTTCGACCCAGCCCGGCCGCGGATAAATCTGCTCGAACTCCTTCTGCGCCATCGACACCACACTACCGTGACGGTCGAACAGCATCGCGCGGGAACTCGTTGTCCCTTGATCGAGCGCGAGGATGTACTGGTCCTGCATGTGTCTCTTCTCCATGTTCGTCGTGACTCGCCGGGACGCTGGTTCAGCGACAGGCGAGTGAATGGCGTTGCCTACAGCATGCCGCAACGATCGCGATCCGGCCATCGTCCCGTAACGGTGCGACGTCAGGCACGCGAGGCGCCGCCTGTCGCTGGGTAAGTCGCGCGGGCCTTAGGCGTCGGGCGTGACGGACTCGTGTTCGAACCATGCGTCGATGTCGCAACTCACTGCTTCGCGCATGCCTGGCTCGGCGAGATGCAAGCCAAGTTTTGAGCGGCGCCACAGGACGTCGTACGCGGTGCAGGCCCATTCTGTATCGCGAAGATAACGCAGTTCGGCCTCGTAAATTCCGGGCGCGAAAGCCTGCCCGAGGTCGGCCACCGAGCGCGCAGCACCTGTGATCTGTGTCGCGCGCGTCCCATAGGACCGGGCATAGCGGCGCGCAAGCTCCGGTGGCAGCCATGCATGCTGTTGCTGGAACTGCGCGGCGAAGCGTTCGAAATTCGCGTTCGCGATGTCACCGCCGGGCAGCGAAGCGCCTGCGGTCCACGCAGGCGCCGACAGGGCGAGCGCGCGGGCAAGTATGTCGACGGCTTCTTCAGCCAGCTTGCGAAAGGTCGTGATCTTGCCACCGAACACCGACAGCAGCGGCGCTTCGCCCGCTGGCGCGTCGAGTTCGAGCCGGTAGTCGCGTGTGACTGCCGACGGGTTGTCCGCGCCTTCTTCCTCGAGCAGCGGCCGCACGCCGGAATAGGTCCAGCGCACGTCGCGCGGCGTGATCTTCTGCCTGAAGTAGCGGTTGATCGAATCGCACAGGTACTGCGTTTCGTCCTCATTGATCGCTACCTTCGCCGGATCGCCGCGGTACTCGATGTCGGTCGTGCCGATCAGCGTGTAGTCGTGTTCGTAGGGGATCGCGAAGATGATCCGCTTGTCCGGGTTCTGGAAGATGTACGCGTGATCGTGCTCGAAGAGGCGCCGCGTGACGATGTGGCTTCCCTTCACGAGCCGTACGGAGTGCGTCGCGCCTCGCCCCAGCGCACCCTGCAGCAGTTCGCTGACCCACGGGCCGGCGGCGTTGGCGATCGCGCCGGCGCGCACGTCGATGACCCTGCCGTCCGCTGATTCGAGCCGCGCCTGCCATTCGCCGCCCGCCCGCACTGCATTCACGAGTTTCGTGCGCGTCAGGATCGCCGCGCCACGTTCGCTTGCGTCGAGTGCGTTCAGCACGACGAGGCGCGCATCGTCGACCCAGCCGTCCGAGTAGACGAAGCCTCGCCTGATCGAATCGATGAGCGGCGCGCCGGCCGGATGGCGGCGCATGTCGATACCGCGCGAGCCTGGCAGCAGTTCGCGTCGCGCGAGGTGATCGTAAAGAAACAGGCCGGCCCGGATCAGCCACGCGGGCCGCAGGTTCGGCATGTGCGGCATCACGAAGCGCAGCGGCCACATGATGTGCGGTGCGGCGCGCAGCAGTGTCTCGCGCTCCTGCAGTGCCTTGCGCACGAGACCGAACTCGCGGTACTCGAGATAGCGCAGGCCGCCGTGAATCAGTTTCGTGCTGGCCGACGACGTGTGCGACGCGAGATCGTCCTGCTCGCACAGCAACACGGAAAGGCCGCGCCCGGCGGCATCGCGGGCGATACCGGCACCGTTGATCCCGCCGCCCACGACGAGTAAATCGTATCTCGCGCCTTGTGTCACCTGCTGTGTCCCCTGAAGACTGAAGGAAAATACCTCGAACTGATAATGTTCGTTTTCGAACTCTAATGAACATATTCGAAAAAGTAAAGTTCAGACCTCGGCTGGCCGATCGGACGAGGTGACACGGGCTACGCTAGCAGACGATACTCATGTCACGGGCTATCGAGAGGTGAAAAATGCGTGGACTTTTGATGATTGGTGCCGCGGCGTTTCTCGTGGGGTGCGTGAGCACACCGAGTCTTACTGGAACGACGGGCACGCGTTCGTTTGCGGCGCTGCAGGAGATGTGCGGCGCGCAGCGAGTCGACTATGGTGAAGACGCGCAATCCGTCTATACGGTGCTATTCGATGCGCATGTCGCAAACCGGCGCGGGAGGATATCGAACGAGGAGTTCTGTGCTTTCCAGGCTGCCATGGCGCAGCAGTATGTGAAGCTGGGCAGGAGCAGCGATCCGCAGATGCGCAATCAGTGGGTGACATTCTTCAACACCCAGCGCGTGACGGCGTTGAGCTGGCGCGCAGCGGTGGATCCTACCTTGCGTTCTGGCTAACGGAATCGAGCAGAGCGCGGGTGGTATGGGCGTGCGTGAACCGCACGCCGCGTACCGGACGTCGACCGGGACTGTTCCGGCCTGACTATGAAAACCGTTTGATGGCTCTGAGGGCTGAATCGCCGACCTCGGTAAGGCGCCACTGCTGGAGGCCCGAGGCAAGTTTTTCGAGTTGTACAAGCTGGCGCTCGAGCAGGGCGTCGAGTTCGCCGCGCTCCATGTCGGCCTGGTTGGGGGAGTCTTTCACGAGCAACAACGTGGCGAATTCATGCGGACTCAGCATCGTTCTCTCCATGTCAACGAACGCGAACTGTGCTCCGGACCGTGAACCAGCGTGGATTGCTGGCTGGGCTGGACGTCACTGAAACAGTCCTGGCCGACGCGGCACGATACGGACGTCGGGACCTGCAGTGTAGTCAACCGCACACAGAACCCCAAACCGTCCCCCGAAAATTTTCCATTTGACATACGGACTCTCGAGAGGCGGTTAGCACCGCGCGCCAGATCCTTGATTTCACTCGAAGTTTTGCGTGCGGTGCAGCAAACGCAATACGCGTGCCCGGTGCTATGACATTGGGCGGGTCGATCAGTCGGCGATATAGACCTGCGTAGCCGCTGTCGCGAGGGTTTCGGCCATGTCGGCGGGCGGGGCGGCGTCGGTGAAGAGTGCGTCGATCTGGTTCAGATGCCCCTGGCGGACAAGTGCAGGGCGGCCGAATTTCGAGTGATCGGCGGCGAGGAAGACGGTGCGTGCATGCTCGATGATCGCCTCGGCGACGCGCACTTCGCGGGTGTCGAAGTCGCGCAGCGTGCCGTCCGTCTCAATGCTCGACGTGCCGATGATCGCGAAATCGACTTTGAACTGGCGGATGAAATCGATCGCGAGTTCACCTACGATCCCCTTGTCCCACGGGCGCACGATCCCACCAGTTACGAGCACCTCGCTGTCCGGATAGCCGCTCATCATGCTGGCGACGTTCAGGTTGTTCGTGATCACCCGCAGCCCCCGATGGCGGTTGAGCGCGCGTGCGACTTCTTCGGTTGTGGTGCCGAGATTGATGAAAAGCGAAGCCTGTTCAGGAATGTGAGTGGCCACTAACGCAGCGATACGACGCTTCTCGTCGTGAAACATCCTTTGCCGAGCGGTGTACGAGACGTTTTCGGAGCTGGTCGGCAAGCTCGCGCCGCCGTGATAGCGGCGTAGCAGATTCATGTCCGCGAGCCAGTTCACATCGCGCCGGATCGTCTGCGGCGTCACGTCGAAATGCGCGGCGAGATCGTCGACGGTAACGAAGCCGTCGCGTTGCACCCATTCGAGCAATTCCTGTTGACGTGCGTTCAGGGTCAGGCGGGGATCTCGGGTCATGGTTTTATGGATCGATTGGCGCGCGGCGCCGGGACGCCTCAGGCAGGCGAGTGTTGGGGTGGTCGTATTGTAAGACCTCCAGCCGGGTTCTCAGCCGACGACGCGGGACGTCGCGTTGGAGCCGATCGATTCCTGCTTGTTCTCGATGGATCCGCAGTCGCCGAACGTCGTCGAAGGCGGCAAGCGGCTGTTCCATACGATCGTTCCGGCGTTCCTCAAGCAGCAGGTCGAGGGGCGGCAGGAGGCAAGTGGTGAGCTTCGTCGTGATGGGCGGCGACATGCAGCCGCAAGGCCCCCGCAGTCGGTGGTGCGGATGCTTGACTACGGGCGGCAGCCGCAGGCCGCGTGCGATGCGCCGCGCTGGAAGGTGAACCGCGACATCACGATCGACATCGAGGCGACGCTCGATCGAAACACCGCGCGTGTGCTTGAAGAGAGGGGCCACACGATCATATTTCGCGACCATCATCGCCCGGCAGTTCTTCCCGATGCAAGACGAGTGGCTGTCGACGCTGCTTGCCATCGGCACGCAAACAGGAACGTGCGAAGGTGGGCGCAGGCAAGGCCAATGACCCGGGCGTATCGTTCAGCAACCAGTGGCTGAATCTGATACTCGCCATCGGTATAGTCGCGCAATCGACAGTCGGCGGGTATATGCTCCAGCTCCACATGCCGATGTATGCCGTGAAGCAGTTGCATATGCCGGTGGCCGCGACGTTCGGCGTGGTCGTGCTCAACAGTGGCCTGCAATTTCTGCTGTCGCCGGTGATGGGTGCGTTGTCGGATCGCATCGGCCGCATCCGCATCATGCTGACAACGTCGGTCTTAATCGGCATTTGATCTATCCGATGTTCGCGTTGCTGCAGAGTCATCCGACGATTGGCGGGCTGTTGTTGCTGCAGGGCACCGCAGGCATCTTCAGGGCGGCTTACTCGGGACCCGTGCCGGCGTCGCACCGAGCTACTATGTGTTGATTGCTGCGGTGTTGTCGGGCGTATCGCTCGCGATCGTTGCGATGCGAATGCGCCGTCCGCGCAGCGTGTAAGCGGACGTAATGAAGCGGACATTGCTGCCTGGATAAGACCGCGCGATACATGGTGTCCCACCCGCAGGCAGCCTCTACGGGCTGCCTGCATTTTTCTTGCGCTTGCGCCTTGTCATGGTCTGCGTGCTTTCCCTAGCCATGAACGGAACTGGCTGGTGCGGGCACGGTCTGTGCTGTGGTATCTGCACGTTTCTGGAACACCAGCTAAGATGCAGGATAGAAGGTTAAATATTTCAAGGCGCTCTATCTGACAACGGTGGGCAGCCGGGCCAGGCACACGCGCTCAGGCATGCTCCATTCGTCGATATGGCTTTGGGAGCACGACACAATGCAAAAAGCCTCCATGCACGTGATGCCCTGGCGGATCGAAGATATTGATCTCAGCCGCATCGACCGGCAGCGCGCGGTCGTCAATGAAGATCTGCTATTGCTGCTGTGTGCGGCGTCGTTCATCGAAAGCGGCACCGACCTTTACACCAGCAATCTCAGCACGTTTTTCAACGGCGACCCCGAAGTTTCAGCGTGGCTCAACAATGAATGGGAGCCCGAAGAAATGCAGCATGGCCGGGCACTAAAGGCCTATATTGCTCACGTGTGGCCGGAATTCGACTGGGATACGGCCTTTCAAAACTTCTTTGAAGAGTATTCAAAAACCTGTTCGGTCGAGGACTTCGAAAAGACGCGTGCGCTTGAAATGGTGGCGCGCTGTGTGGTCGAAACAGGTACGGCGACGCTGTATCGGGCGATCGGCGAGTGTTCCGATGAGCCTGTGCTCAAGCAGATCACAGACAACATCCGCACTGACGAAGTCCGTCACTACAAGCATTTTTTCAAATACTTCAAGAAGTACAACAAGATCGAGGGCAACGGCCGTCTGGCCGTGCTAGGCGCACTGATGCGCCGCGTGATGGAAATCAAGAACGAGGATTCGGAGATCGCGCTGCGTCATGTATTCGCGATCCGCTATCCTGAACGCGTGAACGATCCGGTCTACAACCGCGAACGCGCGGCGCGCATCAATACTCTCGTGCGTCGCAACCTGTCGGCGGACATGTGTGTGAAGATGCTGCTGAAGCCACTGGATCTGCCTGCGAAGATTCAACCGGGCGTGCACTACCCGCTCGCGAAGATCACGCAACACGTGTTCTTTCGCTGATCCTTCGCAGGCGTTGCGCAGTCTGTCCCGGATACCGCGACAATGACCCGATGGCCCGCCTGCGCGGGCCATTCTTTTTCGACTACTGACCGGAGCGATGCGATGACAGCTTCATCTGATCGCGAGAGAGCACTCGAACAGGACGTCTTCGACGAATGGCCACCTCAGCTGCGTGCGGCATTCGACGGCACGTCGCTCGAAACGAAGACCGGCTTTACGGCATCGCTTGTGACGCTCGATGCGAATGGCCATTTACGGACATCGCTCGTTGGCGTCGGTGAGCTGTATGCGCCTGATTCGCGAACGGTGTGTATCGCGCTGTGGCCGCAGTCGCGGGCGGCGCGAGCGCTGGCTCGTGGCGGACGGGCGGCGCTCACATTCGTTTTCGACGATGCGTTCTATCAGGTGCAGCTGGACATCCAGCGTTTGCCTGATGCCGGAGTCGGCCTTGCGTGCTTCGCCGGTTCGATCGATACAGGCGAGGCGCGGCGCGTGCGTTATGCGCGCCTGACTGGCGGCATTACGTTCGAGCTTGAAGGGGAGGGGGAGACGGTGCTCAATCGATGGAAACAACAGATCGAGCACCTGAAGAAGGCGGCCGGAGCAGTGCCCGGCCGTTAGATAGTCCATCCGCGCTCGAGCGCGGTTGGGTTGCCGTTGTGCTCAGCGACCCCGTTGGCCGCCGTTGCGCGGCGGATGTGCGCTACGCGGCGCGTCGCCGCGGGGCTTGCCGCCCAGCAGCGCGCCGGGGCCGCCACCTTGCGGCTTGCGCGGTGCGCGGTTAGCGGCGCCGGCCTCGTGCGTGGCGGCACGCGGCTTGTCGTGGTGACGGGTCGTTTCGTGACGGGGGTTGTCCTTGCGTACCTGAGCTTGCCCGCTACTACCGGGCTTCGCGGCTTGAGGCCTCGTCTGCGGTTGCTGTTGCGACGTGCCGCTGCGCGAACCGGAACGCGGCTGCGCCGCGCCCTCACGCTTCGGTGCGCCTTGACCTTGACGCGGCTGACGACCGCCACCGCCGCCCTGACCGCGCCGCAGGATCGGTTCCGGCTTGGCGTCCGGATCAGGCTCGAAGCCTGCGATCACTTCCTGAGGCACTGGCCGCTTGATGAGCTTCTCGATGTCCTTCAGCAGTTGCAGTTCGTCGACGCAAACCAGCGACACCGCCTCGCCCGTTGCACCGGCGCGGCCCGTGCGGCCGATACGGTGCACATAGTCTTCCGGCACATTCGGCAGGTCGAAGTTGACGACATGCGGCAACTGGTCGATGTCGATGCCGCGCGCGGCGATATCGGTGGCAACCAGCACCTGCAGCGTGGCGTCCTTGAACTCAGCCAGCGCGCGCGTACGCGCCGACTGGCTCTTGTTGCCGTGAATCGCGAGCGCGCTGATGCCGTCCTTTGTCAGCTGTTCGGCGAGGCGGTTCGCGCCATGCTTCGTGCGCGTGAACACCAGCACCTGGAACCAGTTGTGCCGGCGGATCAGGTGCGTGAGCAGTTCGCGCTTCTTGTCGCGATCGACCGGGTGAATCTTCTGCGCAACCGATTCCGCCGTCGTGTTGCGACGAGCCACTTCGATCAGCGCCGGCGCGTCGAGCAGATTGTCGGCAAGCGTCTTGATTTCGTCGGAGAAGGTGGCCGAGAAGAGCAGGTTCTGGCGCTTCGGCGGCAGCTTCGCGAGCACGCGCTTGATGTCGTGAATGAAGCCCATGTCGAGCATGCGGTCGGCTTCATCGAGCACGAGAATGTCGAGTTGCGACAGATCGATCGTCTTCTGCTGCATGTGATCGAGCAGACGGCCAGGGGTCGCGACGACGATATCGACGCCGCGCCTTAACGCATCGATCTGCGGATTGATGCCGACGCCGCCGAACATCACGGTCGACTTCAACTTCAGGTATTTGCCATACTGGCGCACGCTTTCCTCGACCTGCGCCGCGAGTTCGCGCGTCGGCGTGAGGATCAGCGCACGCACCGCGCGCTTGCCCGATGCGTTGTTGACGGGTTGCATCGTCGTCAGGCGCTGCAGGATCGGCAGCGTGAAGCCGGCGGTCTTGCCGGTTCCGGTCTGCGCGCCGGCGAGCAGGTCGCCGCCGTTAAGGACGGCAGGAATCGCCTGGGTCTGGATAGGTGTAGGGGAGGTGTAGCCCAGTTCGTGAACAGCACGGACCAGCGGTTCGGACAAGCCGAGGGAATCAAAAGACATAGATACTCTTTGCAAATGCAGATGTGGCGACCCGCGCCTGTGCAGCCAGGAGGCGCGACTAATGTCTCAGCGCCGAAGCCGGACTGAGGCGGAGGCTGATCGCCGGGAAATCGGCGGTACGCTCGCAGGCGCACCGAATGCATCAACGCGCTATCAAGACACGTTGACTGGCGTTAAGTTGCATTTCGCCGTCGTGGAATGTCACGCGACATAGCGCGCAACACTGACGAATTGACACAGACTGCCGGCCAGCACGAACAGGTGCCAGATGCCATGTCCATGCCGGATGCGCTCGTCGTTGATGAAGAAATAGATACCGACACTGTAGATGATGCCGCCGGCCACGAGCCATGCGGTGCCCGCAGGAGGCAATGCCTCCACCAGCGGACGAATGGCAACGAGCGCGAGCCATCCCATCAGGACATACAGCACCATCGAAACGCTGCGGGTGCGTCGCCCGAGCGTCAGTTCCTGCACGATACCGAGGGCAGCAAGCCCCCAGCTCACGCCAAACAGCGACCAGCCCCACGGACCACGCAACGTGACCAGCGTGAACGGCGTATAGCTGCCGGCGATCAGCAGGTAGATCGCCGAATGGTCGCATTTCTGCAGGATCGCCTTGAGACGCGGATTGCGAACACTGTGATAAAGCGTGGAGATAGCATACAGCACGAACAGCATTGCGCCGTACACCGCGAAGCTCACGACCTTGTACGGATCGCCGGCAAGCGCGCCCATCGTCACAAGCGTCGCCAGTCCCGCAACCGACAGCACCGTGCCGACGAGGTGGGTCACGCTGTTGAAACGCTCACCGATATGCACGGCTCTTTCTCCTGCCTGCCTCATGCGCCTCATCGCGCGCCCTCATGCTACACGCGTCGGGCACCGGCCAAAAAACAAGGGGCGCGGCCGCGATGCTCCGCTGACCGCGCCCCGGTGCATCCGACATCGCTTAATCGAGCGGCGCCGAACGCAGATCGCTCACCTGTTGCGGCGACACCGCCGTGCCGTGGTTGCCCCACGACATACGAATGTATGTCACAACCGCAGCGACTTCCTGATTCGACAGCGCCTGCGCGAACGGCGGCATGCCATAAGGCGACGGGTTGCCATCCGTGCTCGGCGGATAACCACCGTTGAGCACCATGCGGATCGGGTTGACTGCCGATGGCATCTGGATCGACTGGTTGTTCGCGAGCGGCGGGAAATGCGGCGGCCGGCCGAGACCATTTGCTTCGTGGCACTTCGCGCAGTTGTCAGCGTAGATCTTCTGACCTTGCTTCAACAGTTCGCCACCGAACTGTTCCGAAGTCTCGAGCTGCAGGTGTTCCGGTGCTTCGCTCTTTTGCGGAATCGTCTTCAGGTACGTGGCCATCGCCTGGATGTCTTCGTCCGACAGGTACTGCAGGCTGTTGTGGACGACTTCAGCCATCGGACCGAACACCGCGCCGCGATTCGACACACCGGTCTTCAGCAGATCGGCGATGTCCTTCGGATCCCAGTCGCCGAGACCCGCTTCCCTGTTCGACGTCAGCGACGGCGCAAACCAGTTTTGCAGCGGAATCAGGCCGCCTGCAAATGCAGCCGAATTCACCGGGCCACCCATCGCGTTGATCGACGTGTGGCACATGCCGCAGTGGCCGAGGCCTTCGACCAGGTAAGCGCCGCGGTTCCATTCGACCGATTTGGTCGGATCCGGCTTGAACTCGCCTTCGCGGAAGAAGAGCGTGCGCCAGCCGATCAGCAGGTTGCGGTTGTTGAACGGGAATTTCAGTTCGTGCGGACGACTCGGCACGTTCACCGGCGTCACAGAGCGCAGGAACGCATAGATTGCGTCCGAATCGGCGCGGGTGACCTTCGTGTAGCTCGTGAACGGGAAGCCCGGGTACAACAGGCTGCCGTCCTTCGAGCGACCCGTGTGCATCGCGCGGTAGAAGTCATCCGCGGTCCACTTGCCGATGCCGAATTCGTCGTCTGGCGTGATGTTCGGCGTGAACATCGTGCCGAACGGAGTAGCCATCGGCAGACCACCGGCGAATTGCTTGCCGCCACGCACCGTGTGGCATGCAATACAGTCGCCGGCGCGGGCGAGGTACTCGCCCTTCTTGATCAGGGCGGCCTGATCAGCGGGCGTTGCCGCGACGGCCGAACCGTTGTGCAGGTTGTCGCCGCCCGACCAAAGGACGGGAACAAGCGCGGCAGCCGCCGCGACGACGACTGCCGAAAGTGCGAACAGGGACTTGCGTTTCATTTGAATATCTCTCCCGGTGCCTTATTGCGGTTCGCTGCCGCAGGCAAGCGGAGTCTTCATCGAGCGGGCTGGAGCCGGCACGGGGTTTTGCGGTGCCGATTGCGTGGAAAGCCACACAGCGACGGCGTTCACGTCTTCATCGGTAAGGCGCGTGGCGATGGTGTGCATGCAGTCAGGCTCGATGGCATGGCGCGAACCCGAACGCCATGCGCCGAGCTGCGCGCTGATGTAGTCGGCATGCAGGCCCACGAGACCTGGAATCGCCGGTTCCATGCCGGTCAGCTTCTGGCCGTGGCAGGCCGCGCAGGCCGGGATGTTTCGCGAAGGATCGCCGTTAAAGACGATCTGTTTGCCGTGCTCGACCACCGAGGCTGGCACGGTCGGCTTTGCCGGCGTCGGATACGGCGGACGCTGTTGCGAGAAGTACGTCGCGATCTGATGGAGATAGTCGTCCGAAAGATACGTGACGAGGTAGTTCATCGGCGGGTACTTGCGGCGGCCTTCGCGGAAGTTCTTGAGCTGGTTGAACAGATAGTCAGCCGGCTTGCCAGCGAGACGCGGGAAGTAGTCGTTGTCCGAGCCCTGACCGTGGGAGCCATGGCATGCCGTACACCCTTGCACGCGCGCTTCCATCGTGTCCGGGGCTTTCGGCTGGGTCTGCGCTTTCGCAGCGCTGAAGACGCCTGCACTGCCGATCAATAGAACGGCGAGCAATAGGCGGAAAATGCGTCTTGAAGACACGCGTAACTCCATCAAAATCGGGGACCAGACCGAACTTCGAACGGCTCGGTGTTGAAGGCAGCCGGCGCTGCGGCGACGCAGCATTCTATCATCGATGGGTGATGGTGACCATTTGGCATGTTGTCCATGGTCCATCAGTAGACGTCCGTGCGGCAGTTTGACGCAGAGGCAATCGGTGCCCTCATCGGACGGACTTTTGTCAGGCATGTTGAACCGTCGCGCACGAGTCAAATCGAAGCGTACACTCGCGGTCTTGCCGGCTAACTGCCGCGCCGTCTGCGTTCCTTTCCGTTTTCATTTTCTGACCTGTCGAATCCATTCATGAAGCCAATCGATTCCTCCCGTCTCTCGCCGCGCGCGTCGCGTGCTGCGCGTGTGGCGGCGGCGTGCGCCACCGCACTCGCGTTCTCGTCCATCGCGTTTGCCCATGCGTTACCGACCTCGCGCGAGCCCGCGCCGAACGCCACCGTCAGCGCACCGAACCAGGTGACGATTCACTTCAGTGAGCCCCTCGAACCCGCATTCAGCAAGATCACGCTGACCGATGCGAACAGCGGCGCGGCTGTTGCCGGTACCTCGGAAGTCGACCCGCAGGACAAAAAGACCATGCATCTCGCGGTTCAGACGCTCGCGCCCGGGCGCTACACGGTGCATTGGAATGTGGTGGCGAGCGACGGCCATCGCACCCACGGCGACTATGCCTTCACCGTGAAATGAGGGTCGACGGGCTGTGGATCGGGCAGGTCGCAATGGCCGCGCTCACGAACGTCGCGTTCGCGTTTGCCGTCGGTTCGGCGCTGCTGGGCGCGTGGCTCGCGAAAGATGGCATACAGACCGTGTCGCCGGCGCGCGCCGCCTGGTTGCGTGCGCAACGGTCGCTGGTGACGGGGGCGACCGTGCTCGTGCTTGCCGACGTCGTCTGGCTGCTGTACCAGAGCGCTTCGATGAGCGGCGTGGGATTGCCGGAGGCGATCGGCATCGTACCGACCGTGCTGTCGCAGACGCACGTCGGCTATGCGTGGAGCCTCGCCTTCGGGGGGGCGGTGGTCTTGTTGCTGACTTCGCTTGCCGGCCATCAGGGCACGCTTCGCAATGCCTTGCTGTGGCTCGCGGTGATCGCGGTCGCAGCCGGCAAGGCCTCGCTTGGGCATGCGGCTGACGCGGGTCCGGCGTCGGCGGCGATCGGCATGCACACGTTGCATGTGCTTGTGACGAGCGTCTGGGGCGGCCTCGTGCTGGCGGGCGGCCTGGGTGTGGTGCCGGCCCTCGGTACCTCGACGGCGCGCGGTGTGATGATCCGCACGGCGGGGCAGCTGTCGAACGTGTCACTCGTGGCGGTCGTGTTCGTGTTGCTGACAGGTGCGTTCAATGCGGCGCGTGGCGCGGGCGGCTCGTTCGAGGCGATCGAGGTCAGCACGTGGGGTCACATTTTGACGCTCAAGCTGATCCTGGTCGCGCTGGCGCTCGTGCTCGGGGGGCTCAACCGCGTGTCGGCGCTGCCGCGCCTGCGCCGGACCGCCTCGACGATGGATGCGCACACGTTCACCAACGTGCTGTATCTCGAAGCGCTTGCGATGCTTGGCGTGTTTGTAGCGGCGGCGGTGCTGGCGCACAGCATTCCGGGGTTCGCCGCCCTCGGCTGACCGGCGCAGGGACGCGTCCCACGCACGAAGCGTCGCACGGCAAGCCTCTGCGGCACAAACATACGGACGACCCGGCGGCGAGCCGGCGATTCCGTAGCTGTTCTCGATGCCCGTCAGGAAGCGAGCGCGTCGTGCGCCCGCTTCAGCATCGCTTCCGAAAACATCCCCTGGCGCAGTTCGCCGTCGCAGCCGGTCTAACGGCAGATCAGCCAGGTTCCCGGAGCAAACATTACTGGACCGACCCAGGTGGCCGTCATCGGGCGGTCGCTGAAATTCGAGGTCAGGACTTCGCCGGTCCGGTAATTTCTGATGGGGGGCGTTAGCATCGTGAGCGTTTCATCGATGAACAGGGGGCGTTACTCGTAGCCCAACTTATGGGCGAGGATCGGCGCAAAGAAGAGTGCGATCGCGGCGCCGGCAACCTTGCCTTCGAGTTCGGCGGCCGCGGCGCGCGAGCCGTAGACGTGCGTCAGCAGTTCGAACAGCTGCGGCACGCAGTACAGCGCTGCAGCGGCGATGAAGCATTTCTCGACGAGGGAAATCTGCCAGCCGCGATCGTACGCGACTGCCGCGAAAATGATCCGCAGCACCCCGAAGACGACCAGTGCGCCTACCGCTGCCTGCTCGCGAATCAGATAGTCCGGAACAAACTCACCCATGTCAGCCTCTAGCTTTTGTCGTTTGCCTGCGATCTCGCAAGGAGCGGGCCAGAAGTGACAGCGGGTGCAAGTGTCATGTGCAAAGCCTTGTGCGGTGAGGCTTCGCGAAAGGTGGGCGGGCCATGGCCGCGCAGTTACCGATGGTTCTTCAGCAAAATGCACCTTGAACGATACGAAACTGAAACGGCTCCGACGCCGCGTCACGTAATGTCGGAGTCCGGCATGTGTCAAGAATGAAACTCGGGCGATCCGACCGCCTTGTTCGACGAGGCGCTGCCGTCACGTCGACCTTCAGGGGATTTGCCCAGGCAGGCGGGGCTGCCGGGTGCAGCAGCAACCTCAAGCGAAGAGGTCGCCTCGCAGGCGGCGTCTTCGCTCATGGTGGGATTACCACTCCGCGACGCTGCCGTCCGCGTGACGCCACACCGGATTGCGCCAACGATGGCCGACCTTCGCCATCTCGCGCACCTTTTCTTCGTTGACCTCGATGCCGAGACCCGGACCCTGCGGAATCGACACAAAGCCGTCGTCGTATTTGAAGACTTCCGGATTCTTGATGTAGTCGAGCAGGTCGTTGCCCTGGTTGTAGTGAATGCCGAGGCTTTGCTCCTGGATGAACGCGTTGTAGCTGACAGCGTCGATCTGCAGGCAGGTGGCCAGCGCGATCGGGCCGAGCGGGCAGTGCAGCGCGAGGGCGACGTCGTACGCTTCGGCCATCGAGGCGATCTTGCGGCACTCTGTGATGCCGCCCGCGTGCGACGCATCGGGCTGGATGATGTCGACGTAGCCACCCGCCAGAATGTGCTTGAAGTCCCAACGCGAGTAGAGGCGTTCGCCCAGCGCGATGGGCGTGTTCGTCTGGTTGACGATGTCGCGCAGTGCTTCGGCGTTTTCCGATAGCACCGGCTCCTCGATGAAAAGCAGCTTGTACGGGTCGAGTTCCTTCGCGAGCACCTTTGCCATCGGCTTGTGCACGCGGCCGTGGAAGTCGACGCCGATGCCGATGTCCGGCCCGACTGCTTCACGCACTGCCGCGACGTTGTTGATGACGCCCTGAACCTTGTCGAAGGTGTCGATGATCTGTAGCTCTTCCGAGCCGTTCATCTTGACTGCCTTGAAGCCGCGTTCGACGACCGCGCGGGCGTTGTTCGCGACGTCGCTCGGACGATCGCCGCCGATCCACGAATACACCTTGATGCGGTCGCGCACCTGGCCGCCGAGCAGCGCATGCACCGGCACGCCGTGATGCTTGCCCTTGATGTCCCACAGCGCCTGGTCGACGCCGGCGATCGCGCTCATCGTGATCGGGCCGCCGCGGTAGAAGCCGGCGCGGTACATCACCTGCCAGTGATCTTCGATCAGCAACGGGTCCTTGCCGATCAGGTAGTCGGAAAGCTCATCGACCGCTGCCGCAACTGTGTGCGCACGACCTTCGACCACCGGCTCGCCCCAGCCGACAATCCCTTCGTCGGTCGTGATCTTCAGGAAACACCAGCGTGGCGGGACGATGAAGGTTTCGAGCTTCGTGATTTTCATGGCGAGAGTCTCCTGATTGCCGCGTCGGGCTGATCGTGAATCGATCCGGATCCGGGGAGCCACATCGTACAACAAAATCGCCTTTAAGTATTATTAATAGTACTATTGGTGGAGATTGTTCCGCTTCCAGCATGGCGGTTCGCCGACGGGATGCCGGATAATCGCGGTCGTTCGAACAATAGATAGCGCCGCAAGGCGTGGTGGAGAACAGCCATTCAGCACGATCTGCACGGGCGCGTCGCCCATCTGCTCGCGACGTCCATCCTGCGTGGCGACTACGCGCCCGAATCCATCCTCCCCCGTGAGGCGGAGTTGATGGAGACGTTTGGCGTGAGCCGCACGGTGCTGCGTGAGGCGTTGCGGACGCTGACGTCAAAAGGGTTGATTGAATCGCGTCCGCGGGTGGGCACCCGGGTGCGGCCAAAAAGTGCGTGGAATCTGCTCGATGCTGATGTGCTCGACTGGTACTCGCGCGTCGCGCCACCTATGGAATTCGCGCTCAAGCTGCAGGAAATGCGCGAGATGATCGAGCCTTATGCCGCCGCGCTCGCCGCCTCATCCCACACTGAAGAAACATTCGATTCGCTTGAGGCCGCCCATTCAGCAATGGTGATGGCGCGAAATGTCGACGAATGGGTGCGCGCGGATCTTCGCTTCCATCTCGATGTATTAACGGCGTGCAGCAACGAATTGCTGATTCCGCTTGGGACGTTGATCGAACGCACGCTCGAAGCCCAGTTGAGGCTCAATGCGAAGCGGGCGGATGTGTTCAATGCGTCGCTGGCCGAACACACGGCGGTGTTCGAAGCGATCCGCGATCGCGACGCGGACGCTGCGCGACATGCGATGGCGAGTCTTCTGGGTGTGACGCGGGGAAGGATCGAGGCGTGAGCCCCGGACCATTGGCCTCAGGCTACTTCGTATAGGGCTGGACGAGCTCGAAGCATCCGAAAAGTGCAGTCGGTGTTCTCGGTTTCGGCTCGAACGCGTGCTGTTCGACACACTTGAACGCGCTCTGGTCCCGCTGGAGGTAGAACGTCTCGACTGAGCCGGCCTTGCCGTGGGGTTCGCCAATCACTGAGACAATCCGGTAACCGTCTTGCAGCAGCGTCGAAAGGGTGGTGGGATTGGCTTGCCACTGACTGTCGGCGGCCTCGCCAGCGTGAGCGGCGAACGTGACCGTCGTGAGCAGAAGGACGAAAGGACGGAGTTTCATCAGCGGATTTCCCTCTGGTTTGTGAGCGCGCCGCAGCGGTGCCTTCCTGCAGAACACGAAGCGCCCTGCAATTTCAATCGTTCGACTACGCTCAATGGAGACGGGTTCAGACGATGCTATTGCCCGCGGCTTTTTTTGGTCGGGATCAGTAGTGAGGTTTCGTCGGCAACCTCGTAGCGCCCGACTGCACCCCTCTTCAGCCGGATTGACGTAGAAGGCCGTCAAGGCGAGAAAAAACGTCACACGTTTCTTGCTGACAAGACTGCTGATCCTGACGGCGACAGGTGGCTACGCTAGTAGTTCGTTCCATCAATACAGTTACTAAATAAGCGATAATAGCCTCGTTTCGTTCGCAACTCTTGACGGAGGTGACGATGGCGAGGAAGTCCAAACGTGCGGCGCTGGTGCTTACACCGGAGCAGACGACGACGCTCAAGGAACTTGCTGGATCGAGGACAGCGCCCGCGCGCGAAGTCGAACGGGCGAAGGTGCTGTTGGGCTACGCCGCGGGCACTTCGATCACGGAGCTGCAACGCCAGCTCGGGTTCAGTCGTCCGATGATCTATCGCAGCGTTGACAAGGCGCTGGCAGCAGGTGTGCAAGCGGGTTTGAAAGACAGGTACCACCGGCCGCATGAACCCGAGATCAGCGATGAAGCCAAAGCCTGGGTGGTGAGCATCGCGTGCACCAAGCCCAAGGATCAGGGCCTGGCGGCCGAGTTGTGGAGCATCTCCGCACTGGCGCGGTTTGTATCTGAAGGAGCCGAGGCCGCTGGATTCGCTCGCCTGGCCAACGCTGGCAAGAGCACCGTGTGGCGCATCCTCAACGAGAACGAGATCAAGCCCCACAAGATTCGCTACTACCTGGAAAAACGGGACCCGGAGTTTGACCGCAAGATGCAGGAAGTCCTGATGGTCTACCGGGATGTCTCGATCTACCGGGAGGGCGCCGTTCATGATGCGCGACCCAACCCCATCTATACCGTCAGCGTCGACGAGAAGCCGGGTATTCAGGCGATCGGATTGACCGCGCCGGATCTGCCCCCGGTACCGGGCAAGGCATCAACCGTCGGGCGCGACTACGAGTATGTGCGTCGGGGCACGGTATCGATTCTCGCCGGAATCGACTTGCACTCGGGTCACATCTTCGCCAACGTCGAGGACCGCCACCGCAGTGTGGAGTTCATCGCGCTGCTCAAGCGCCTGGACGAGTACTATCCGAGCGAGGCCATCATCCGCGTGGTGCTGGACAACCATTCGGCCCACATCTCCAGGCAGACCATGGCCTATCTCGCCTCGCGCCCCGGGCGCTTCGAGTACGTTCACACACCCAAGCATGGCTCCTGGCTTAATCTGGTCGAATGCACCTTCTCCAAAATGGCCCGCACTTTCCTTCGCCACATCCGGGTCAAATCGATCGATGAACTGAAGGAGCGCATTCTGAGGGGCATCGAGGAATTCAATGCCTCACCGGTTGTCTTCCGCTGGAAAAAGGTCGACCTCGGCGTGGCTTAATATGTAACGACTTTGATGCAACGATCTACTAGTCAGGCGCTGCGCGATTCCTGCGTTGCGCTTCAGTCCGTTCGGTCGAAATGGCGCTTCTGCCTTCACTCGTGCTGGAAAGCCTCGACCAATAAAAAAGCCCGCCGAAGCGGGCTTTTCGTCAAGCTGACATCGATCAGAACTTGTGGCGGATGCCCACGGTCACGAGCGCTTGCTTGTTGCTGCCCGAGTCGCCGGTGGCCGAACCGATCACAGCCTGAGCCTGGCCGCCCGCCGGGTCTTCCGTGCCAGACGCAAGCGCGTAGGCTACCTGTGCGTAAACGTCCGTACGCTTGCTCAGCAGGTAGTCGGCGGCCAGAGCGAACTGGTTGTACTTCGCCGACGAATTGCCGGTCGAATGCATGTACGTGTAGCCCGCTTCTGCCTGCAGCGGCGCCGAAACCTGCCACATTGCGTACACCGAACCCGTGTTGTACTTCTGGGCCCGCGTGAACAACGAGCGGCCGTCAGCCGTATATTCGGCGTAGCTGTAGTAGCCACCCGCCGTCACAGGGCCAAACGTGTAGTTGCCGCCGATACGGGCATTGTTGATCGAGGAAGCGCTCTGGTACGCCGCGTTCACTGAGGTATTGAACAGGCTATCCCACGTAGTGGTCCCAGCGAGGCGAGCGGCCAAAGTGTTGCCGTTGCTCAGATGATAGTAACCTGCCGCCAGGTTCATCTGACCGAAGCTGTACGATGCCGCACCGGCGTAACTCTGACCCGAGCCGGTAGCGCCTGCTACACCGCCCAGCGAGTACATACCTTCGAACTGAAAGCCAGCCCAGACCGGCGAGGTGTACTTGATCGAGTTATTGACGCGCGCGCTGTTGTCGGCGTTGTCGATGTCACCCGGCGTGCTGAAGATGCCGCCGAGCCAGTTGTCGCCCTGAACCGGCTGAACCAGATCAACCAGCGGATCGTACTGGCGGCCGGCCGTGACCGTACCCCACGTGTCGCCCGTCAGGCCGATGTACGCCTGGCGACCGAACATGCGGCTACCCTGGCCGAGCTTGCCGTTCGTCGAGTTGAAGCCGTTTTCCAATACGAAGATCGTCTTCAGGCCACCACCCAGATCCTCTGTGCCCTTCAGGCCGAAGCGGTTGCCGGACATGTTGCCCGACGACATGCTGTACGAGTTACCGTTGCCGCCGTCGTTGTGAATGAACGTAAGGCCCGTATCGACGATACCGTAAAGCGTAACGCTGTTTTGTGCGTGGGCTGCGCCGGTGGCGCCCAGCATGGCCAGCGAGAGCGTCGCCAGTGTGGTCTTTTTCATCTGCATCCTTGGATTCTAGTTAAAAGAAGATTGCGGGGCAGAGGATACAACGGGACCCGGTTTGGATAATTTAGTGTTGTGCGAATGCAACGTTAAGTTAGTTTGCCTAACTATCTCGCTTAAGAAGGAGTCGTGTACGAATACACGACTCCATATCCGGGTGCAACTACAAACCACTCGTGGAGAATGAGAAAGTAACCGGACGGCGAATGTTAAGGGGGGGCGTTAAGTTGCGTCAAGAGTTCGAAAACAATTCGATTCTTTGCGGTCGATGACCTTTCTTCGCGCGGTTATGCGGGTCGGTGTGGCCTGGACCTGGCGCTCGCGCGGTCGTTCGAAAAGACGAAAGCTCGGGACCGGGAGGGATCCGCAGCGCGGACCGGGCCGGTCACTTGCGAGGCTGTCTGAGGGTGGCGGGGAGTGGCCCGGTGCTGCGGCTTGCGCCGCTGCTGATAGTCGACGTCGTCCCCTCACTCCTTCCGCCGTACGCGGTAGCGGTGGTCATTGCCGAATCGAAGTGTGCGAACCCTGGGGAGCAGCGCGGCAATAATTAGAGTCTTCATTTCGAATCTCCCGTTAAAAGAAGATCTCGTGAAGATAGGGATTCTTGTTTATGGATTGGCTGATGTAGTGATACGCGATGCTATATTATTTAGTTGGATGAATGCGGCCGATGGGAAGCTAATCGCGATATTCTTTAAAGAGCGATATCTTTCCGCATAAATAGATTGAACCAATAATCGCGGTTTATCATGATTTTCCTCTTTGCGAGCCGGGTGTAATTCAATATCTGCGACGAGGGGTGTGCCGCATTTTCTGGTTATCCGATTGGCTTTGATAGTGATGACACATCAGGGAAGCCAGTAATTTGCTGTGGCTCGCAAGCACTCTGTCCAGCAGGCGTTGGCGGTTGTGAGCTTATTGTCAGGTTAATGCCGTGTCTCCGGACTAGGTGAGCTATATGCAAATGGCATCAATCTCAGCCTTGAGAGTCGAATTTTCATTCGATAGTAGTGCCTGGCAGAAGTAGCGTTACGCGGCACCAGTGGATTCGGGTTTTTAAGTTGCGAGCCTGGCCGGCGACCAGGAGTCCTGTATTCAAGGATGCCTGTTTGGGCATCAACGCAAACCAACTGGTCATTCTGTCACTAGAGTTCGCGGTTTCCGTCCTGATTTATTGGGGTAGCGACGAATATAAATACGCAGGCCTAGTCGAAGCTCAGCGCTTTCGTGCCGGAATCGAACCGCATTTTCGGTACTTGAGTGTGGTGGTGGAGGGGCGGTCAGCTATGTTGATTCGAGTAATCTGTCGCGACATCAATCGCTTGACACAACTTGCCCCTCTTTCAGTGGGGGATTCCGTGTCCGTCAAGTCCTGTTTGCTGGCAGCGAAGGCCTTCAGGTTGAACTTTGGCTAAAACCAGCGGGTGCTACGAGGAAAGTCTCGCCAACCTTGATTCTGCCTGGTTGATATTTGCTGAATCGCCCGCTATCGGGAAGCGCGACCGCTAATCTGCACTTGCGGCCCGCGTTAAGAGTTGTTCTCTCACTCCGCGGACCCATTGAGTGGCAATGCAGTCAGTTGTGCCAGTTGGAATTCTTCGATGCGAGTGGAACGTCTGTGCCGCATTCGCTCTGGCAAATGGGCAACCGGGAGACCCCGTAGAGGGGCTTGACGGAGGTGGCGCGTGGAGACGTGCCAAGCCAGCATCTGCGGCCTCAACCGTGACGCCAGAAGTAAAAAGCCCTTGAACTTCGTTAGAAGATTCAAGGGCTTGGCGCAACTGGTGGCGAATCAGGGATTCGAACCCCGGACCTGCGGATTATGATTCCGTCGCTCTAACCGACTGAGCTAATTCGCCGAAAGAAGCAGAATTATGGAGATGACGGCGGGGGCTGTCAACCCCCGCGGGTCACATTTTTGGACTTCCCATCCCGAAGCCTCAATCCTCGGCGTAGATGTTCGAGTCCTTGGTCTCCTTCACGAACAGCATCCCGACCACGAAGGTAACCAGCGCGATCACGATCGGATACCACAACCCCGAAAAGATGTTGCCCTTCGCCGCGACGATTGCAAAGGCGGTTGCCGGCAGGAAGCCGCCGAACCAGCCATTGCCGATGTGATACGGCAGCGACATCGACGTATAGCGGATCCGCGTCGGGAACATTTCCACCAGCATCGCCGCGATCGGACCGTACACCATCGTCACGTAGATCACGAGAATCGTCAGGATCACCACGGTCATCGGCCAGTTGATCTGCGATGGGTCGGCCTTCGGCGGATAGCCGGCGGCCTTGAGCGCCACACCGAGCGACTTCTCGAATGCCTTTCCTTGTTCCTTCGCGTCGGCGGCCCGGCCATCAAACGTGTCGATTACGGTGTCGCCAACCTTGATCTGCGCCAGCGTGCCTGCCGGGGCAGCCACGTTGTCATAGTTCAGGCCGGCCCTCGACAGCGCGCTCTTCGCGATATCGCACGAGCTCGTGAACTTTGCCGTGCCGACCGGGTTGAACTGGAACGAGCACTCATCCGGGTTCGCGATTACAACAATCGGCGACTTCTGCTGCGCGGCCTCGAGCGCCGGGTTCGCGAAGTGCGTCAAGGCGTGGAACAGCGGAAAGTACGTGAGTGCGGCGATCAGGCAGCCCGCCATGATGATCGGCTTGCGGCCGATCTTGTCCGAAAGCGCGCCGAACAGGACGAAGCATGGCGTACCGATCAGCAGCGCCAGCGCAATCAGGATGTTGGCGCTGGTGCCGTCGACTTTCAGCGTCTGGGTCAGGAAGAAGAGGGCGTAGAACTGGCCCGTGTACCAGACGACCGCCTGGCCAGCGGTCAGGCCCACCAGCGCCAGAATGACGACCTTCAGGTTCTTCCATTGACCGAACGCTTCAGTGAGCGGCGCCTTCGACGTCCTGCCTTCTGCCTTGATCCGCGCGAAAGCCGGCGATTCGCGCAGTTGCAACCGGATCCAGACCGACACGCCGAGCAGCAGGATCGACGCGACGAACGGAATGCGCCAGCCCCAGTCGCCGAACGCTTCTTCGCCCATGGTCGTGCGTACGCCGAGGATCACCAGCAGCGACAGGAACAGGCCGAGCGTTGCCGTCGTCTGGATCCACGAGGTGTAGTAGCCGCGTCGATTGGCTGGCGCATGCTCCGCCACGTAGGTCGCCGCTCCGCCATACTCGCCGCCGAGCGCGAGGCCCTGCAGCAGGCGCATCGCAATGAAGATCACCGGCGACGCAAAGCCGATCGCCGCGTACCCCGGCAGAAAGCCGACCACGAACGTTGAGATACCCATGATCACGATCGTGATGAGGAACGTGTATTTGCGCCCGACCATGTCGCCGAGGCGGCCGAACACGATCGCGCCGAACGGACGCACCGCGAAGCCGGCCGCGAAGCCGAGCAGCGTGAAGATGAAGCCCGCGGTCGGATTGACGCCGGAGAAGAAGCTCTTGCTGATGAAGGCCGCAAGCGAACCGGCCAGATAGAAGTCGTACCATTCGAAAACGGTGCCTAGCGACGATGCGAAGATCACCCGCTTCTCATCGTTCGTCATCGGCGCGTGCGAGATTTGCCCGCCAACGGTAGCCATATGTCGTCTCCAATATTGATATAAGCACGCGGTCCGCCCGACGAGGCGTCCCCGTGAGCCGATTATTGGAGCAAAAACTTACGGCCTACTGACGCGTTGTCGCGAAATCAAGATCGATATGCGTGTAACAATGATGCAGCTAATGGCATTGAAAATCCATCTATCCGGCCAGTATCTGCTTCTATCAAGCAAAATGTGGCGTGGTAATGCCGCTGCCCCGAGGGTGTCGGTTAGGGTAAGTCCCGTGCAGGTTCCAGCAGCCTCAAACTGACACGGACGAGTGTCCCGGCAAGTCGCGGTGACGTTTGATAGACGTTGTCCTCGATGCTGAGCGTGCCGCCGTGCATCGTCGCTATCTCGCGCACGATCGCGAGGCCGAGTCCGCTGCCGTCGCCTTCCCGGCCGAGAATCCGGTAGAAGCGCTCGACCACCCGCTCACGTTCGGCGGCTGGAATGCCCAGCCCGGTGTCCTCGACTTCGAGGTGCACGAGGCGTGCCGCCAGATCCGGACGGACCCGAACCGTCACGCGCCCGCCTTCGGGCGTGTAGCGAATTGCGTTGTCGATGAGGTTCGAGAGCATCTCCCGCAGCATCACCGGATTGCCGTCGACTTCGATGCGCTCGTCCGGCTCGCCAGGTCCTTCGTAGCCGAGATCCATCTGTCGGGCGAGCGCAGCCTGCACCCAGTCCCGCACCGCGCTGCGCGCCACTTCCGTCACCTCGACGGGGGAGAAAATTTGCCCTGACATGCGGTTTTCTGCACGCGCCAACGCCAGCAGTTGCGTGACGAGCCGCGCCGCGTGTTCGGAACTGGTCGCGATCTGTTCAAGCGAGCGGTGCACTTCCGCCGACGCATCCTGGCGCAACGCCAGTTCGGCCTGCGTGCGCAGGCCCGCGAGCGGGGTTTTCATCTGATGCGCGGCATCGGCGATGAAGCGCTTTTGCAGCTCCATGTTCTGTTCGAGGCGAGTCAGCAGGTCGTTGAACGAAGTCACGAGCGGTTCGATTTCCGGCGGGGCACGCCGGGCTTCGAGCGGAGACAGATCGTCGGGCCGGCGCGCGCGAATGTTCGATTGCAGCGCGTGCAACGGGGCGAGCCCGCGCGACAGTCCGAACCACACAAGCAGGATCGCGAGCGGCAGGATCACGAACTGTGGCAGGATCACGCCCTTGATGATGTCGTTGGCGAGCTGGCTGCGCTTGTCGAGCGTTTCGGCGACCTGCACCAGCACCGGCTGCGCGCCGGGCGTTTGCGGAAACTCGACGGTCGTGTAGGCGACCCGGATGTCGTTGCCGCGCAGCACGTCGTCGCGGAATTCGACGAGACCCGGCTGCGGCCGGTCGTCCTCATGCGGCAGCGGCATGTCGCGGTCGCCGCTCACCAGTTCGCCGCGCGTGCCGAGCACCTGATAGAACACGCTATCGATATTGTCGGCACGCAGGAAGTCGCGCGTCGAATCGGGCAGCGACAGTTCGGCGACGCCATTGACCGGATGAATCTGTCGCGCCAGCACGTATGCGTCGGTTTCGAGCGCGCGATCGAACGGCCCGTTTGCGATCGACTTGGCGACCAGATACGTCACGGCAATGCTCATCGGCCACAGCAGCAGGAGCGGCGCGAGCATCCAGTCGAGAATTTCACCGAACAGCGAGCGCGGGCGCGCGTCGGCGGCAGCCTCAGTTTCGTCCGGTGGGGCGAACGGATTCGCGTAGCGGGCGTCGCGGGCCTCGTCGTCGAGATTCGCGACGGGCGGCGCAAGGTGCCCGGCTTGTTCCGCGGCGTGCTCAGCGCGAGCGGGCATGCGCGATTCCTACTTGAAGTAGTGGCTGGCGGGCATCGCGCCGGGAGCCGGGGAAGAGGGCGATGCTGGCGAAGGGGACGCGGGCGCCGGGGCCGCTTTCTCCAGGCAATAGCCGAGGCCGCGCACGGTGATGATGCGTACGCCGCTGGGCTCGATTTTTTTGCGCAGGCGGTGCACGTAGACTTCGATGGCGTTGTTGCTGACTTCCTCGCCCCATTCGCACAGGTGATCGACGAGCTGTTCCTTGGACACCAGCCGGCCGATCCGTTGCAGCAACACTTCGAGGAGGCCGAGCTCGCGGGCGGACAGATCTATCACCTGGTCGTTGACATAGGCGATGCGTCCGACCTGGTCGAACGACAGCGAGCCGTGCCTTACCACCGTCGGGCCGCCGCCCGCCCCGCGGCGCGTGAGGGCGCGCACGCGGGCTTCGAGTTCGTTGAGGGCGAACGGCTTGGCCATATAGTCGTCGGCACCGAGGTCGAGGCCTTTTACGCGCTGGTCGACGCTGTCGGCTGCCGTCAGGATCAGCACGGGCAGATTCGAATTGCGCGCGCGCAGGCGCCTCAGCACTTCGAGCCCCGACATGCGCGGCAGGCCGAGATCGAGAATCAGGAGATCGAACGTCTGCATCGACAGCGCGGTATCGGCTTCGACGCCGTTCTTCACGTGGTCGACAGCATAGGCCGATTGGCGGAGTGATCGGACGAGGCCGTCCGCGAGTATGCTGTCATCTTCGGCAATGAGAATTCGCATGATGCGTTGAGGCTCTGGCATTGCCCGCGTCGTGGTATCGCCTGGCGCGCGGCGGTCTCCGAAAGTATTTGTGGTGGCGGCGAGTTTTTGCACGCGAGTTTCCGCACGTCTAGAGAAGCATGCGAATCGTGCTTGCCAAAACCACTGTTTTTTTATACAGTGTCTGCGTTCAGTGCGTTGCCTTGTGAAAGGGTTCCATACCCGGGGGCGGCACACCTGCCTCAGACGCCGTTCATCATAGCAAAGGACGATTCATGGAAGAAAGCAAGAAAGGCCAGGCTGGACTGACTGCTGAAAAGAGCAAGGCACTGGCTGCCGCGCTCGCGCAGATTGAAAAGCAGTTCGGCAAAGGGTCGGTCATGCGGCTCGGCGCGGGCGAGGTAATGGAAGACATCCAGGTGGTCTCCACAGGATCACTCGGCCTCGACATCGCACTGGGCGTCGGCGGTTTGCCCCGGGGTCGCGTGGTCGAAATCTATGGGCCGGAATCGTCGGGTAAAACGACGCTGACGCTGCAGGTTATTGCCGAAATGCAGAAGATCGGCGGCACGGCGGCGTTCATCGATGCGGAGCACGCGCTCGATATCCAGTACGCCAGCAAGCTCGGCGTGAACGTATCCGATCTGCTGGTTTCGCAGCCGGACACGGGCGAGCAGGCCCTCGAAATTGCCGACGCCCTCGTGCGTTCGGGTTCGATCGACATGATCGTGATCGACTCGGTCGCGGCACTCGTGCCGAAGGCTGAAATCGAAGGCGAAATGGGTGACTCGCTGCCGGGTCTGCAGGCACGCCTGATGTCGCAGGCACTGCGTAAGCTCACGGGCACGATCAAGCGCACGAATTGCCTCGTTATCTTTATCAACCAGATCCGTATGAAGATCGGCGTGATGTTCGGTAACCCGGAAACCACGACGGGCGGCAATGCGCTCAAGTTCTACGCGTCGGTGCGTCTGGACATCCGCCGTATCGGTTCGATCAAGAAGAACGACGAAGTGATCGGCAACGAAACGCGTGTGAAGGTCGTCAAGAACAAGGTCTCGCCTCCGTTCCGCGAAGCGATCTTTGACATCCTGTACGGCGAAGGTATCTCGCGTCAGGGCGAAATCATCGATCTCGGCGTGCAGGCGAAGATTGTTGACAAGGCAGGCGCCTGGTACAGCTACAGCGGCGAACGTATCGGCCAGGGCAAGGACAATGCGCGCGAATTCCTGCGCGAGAATCCGGACATCGCACGTGAAATCGAGAATCGCATCCGCGAATCGCTCGGTGTGAACGCGATGGCGGACGCGGTCGTGACGGGCGTCGAAGTCGCGGACGAAGAGGAGTAAGCGTCGCGTGATACGCAAGGGTCGACCTGTATTGCACGCAGGGCACGATGCGGGCGACCCGCGTGACGATGTTGAGGTTGAGCCGCGTGAAAGTGGTTCTTCACACCCGTCAAGTCCTTCACGGCGAACGGCGCCGGATTCGTCCGGCCCGGCCTTATCGTCAGGCGATTTACCTGCCTCGTTAGGGTCTTCGCAGGATTCTTTCGATCCGTTCGAATCCTTCGATGCACATGATCGGGCTGCAGGACACCTTTCGTCCGGCAGTGCCCGAACTGGCGCTGCATCGGATCAAGCACCCGAAGAAAGCACCTACACCCGGTCGCGCCGCGCACCTGGTGACGCGCCGGCTATCGGCAAACAACGCGCTTCAAATTCACAACGTCCTGCCCCCTCGCTGAAAGGCCGTGCTCTCGGCTATCTGTCACGCCGCGAATACAGCCGTGCCGAACTGTCGAGAAAACTGACGCACTATGCGGAAGAACCGGATGCGCTCGAACTCGTGCTCGACGCGCTCGAGCGCGAAGGCTGGCTATCGGACTCCCGGTTTGCCGAAAGCCTGATTCATCGGCGTGCGTCGCGTGTCGGCGCAAGCCGGATCGTCAATGAACTGAAGCGTCATGCGGTCGGCCAGACGTTGATCGAAGAAGCCAGCGCCCAGTTGCGCGAGACCGAACTGGCTCGCGCGCAAGCGGTATGGCGTAAGAAATTCGGTCAGATTCCCGAAACGCCCGCCGAGCGCGCGAAGCAGAAGCGCTTTCTGGCCGCGCGCGGTTTCTCCGGATCGACGATAAGCAAGATCCTGAAGGGTATCGACGAAGAGTGGCCAGACAGCAGCGAATAGCCCGTAAAGTCAAGCCTGGCGGGGCGGCCGGATCCGCGCAGCGACAAATACCCAGTATGCTAAAATTCGCTGGTTTTCCAATCCGGCCTTACCTCCCGCATGCCGCTTTCCCCGCCAGTCTTCCGTCAGTTGCGCCATCGTCGCGCAATCCGTGCGGAAGCCTATGAGCGCGAAGATGGTCTGTGGGATATCGAGGCGTGTCTCACCGACGCAAAGCCACGCGATGTAGCGCTTGCGTCGGGCGTCCGGACCAACGGTCAGCCGATCCATGAACTCTGGCTCCGCATCACGATCGATCGCAAGCTCAACGTCGTGGACGCACAAGCGTCATCCGACTGGGTGCCCTATCCCGGTCAGTGCGAAGCCTCCAACCCCGCCTATCGGGCCCTCATCGGGCTCAATCTGTTCCACAATTTCCGTCGCGATGCTGCCCGTTTGCTGGCTGGAACGGCAGGTTGCACGCATCTCACCGAGTTGTGCGCGTTCCTGCCCACCGCAGCCATCCAGGCGTTCGCGGGCGACGTGTGGGATACGCACAATGGTGCGCCGGGGGAGGCGTCAGGTTCTGGAGACGAGTCCGCCAGCGGTACGAACGGAGCGGCAAACAAGCCGGCAGGACAATCAATCGACAAACCGCCATTCCAGCTGGGTCGCTGCCACGCGCTGCGATTCGACGGCGAGGCGGTGCGACAGTTTCATCCGCGCTGGTATGGCCGCGCGCCGCGCACTGCGGAACAGGCAGTGGAACACGCGGGCAGTACAGCCAACCGGACGGACCGCGTAAGCGGCGCGTCCCGCATCAGCGAAAAAAGCGGAAACGAAGTTCAATCCAACTCTCAGACTGAAGGGAATCACGCATGAAGATTCACGAGTACCAGGGTAAGGAAATCCTGCGGAAATTCGGAGTCGCGGTACCGCGCGGCAAGCCGGTATTCTCGGTGGATGACGCGGTCAAGGCCGCACAAGAGCTCGGCGGCCCGGTTTGGGTCGTGAAGGCTCAGATCCACGCGGGTGGCCGTGGCAAGGGCGGCGGCGTGAAGGTTGCCAAGTCGCTGGACCAGGTTCGCGAGTACTCGAACCAGATCCTCGGCATGCAGCTCGTCACGCACCAGACCGGTCCGGAAGGCCAGAAGGTGAACCGTCTGCTGATCGAAGAAGGTGCTGACATCAAGAAGGAACTGTATGTCGGCCTCGTGATCGATCGCGTTTCGCAGAAGATCGTCGTGATGGCATCGAGCGAAGGCGGCATGGACGTCGAAGAAGTCGCAGAAAAGACGCCCGAGCTGATCCACAAGGTTGCTGTCGACCCGTCGACCGGCCTGAAAGACGCCGAAGCTGACGACCTCGCGAAGAAGATCGGCGTGCCCGACGCTTCGATTCCGCAAGCTCGTGCGATCCTGCAAGGCCTGTACAAGGCATTCTGGGAAACGGACGCATCGCTCGCCGAAATCAACCCGCTGATCCTGACGGGCGACGGCAAGGTCATCGCACTGGATGCGAAATTCAACTTCGATTCGAACGCGCTCTTCCGTCATCCGGAAATCGTCGCTTATCGCGATCTGGACGAAGAAGATCCGGCTGAAGTCGAAGCATCGAAGTTCGACCTCGCGTACATCTCGCTCGACGGCAACATCGGCTGTCTCGTGAACGGCGCGGGCCTCGCGATGGCGACGATGGACACCATCAAGCTGTTCGGCGGCGAACCGGCGAACTTCCTCGACGTCGGCGGCGGTGCGACGACCGAGAAGGTCACCGAAGCCTTCAAGATCATGCTGAAGAACCCGAACCTGACGGCGATTCTCGTCAACATCTTCGGTGGCATCATGCGCTGCGACGTTATCGCGGAAGGCGTGATCGCAGCATCGAAGGCTGTGTCGCTGAAGGTGCCGCTCGTGGTCCGCATGAAGGGCACGAACGAAGACCTCGGCAAGAAGATGCTTGCTGAATCCGGCCTGCCGATCATCGCGGCGGACAGCATGGAAGAAGCTGCGCAGAAGGTCGTCGCGGCCGCCCAGGGCAAGGCTTAACCGCCCCCGGCGTTTTCAACCGAACACGAATGGCGGCGCGAGCGCGACGCGGGCGAGGCATATTTCGCCGCGCGCCGTACGCGACACCAAACGAACAGAGGTCAATACATGTCGATTCTGATTAACAAAGACACCAAGGTCATCACGCAGGGCATCACCGGCAAGACCGGTCAGTTCCACACGCGCGCCTGCCGTGAATATGCAAACGGCCGCGAAGCGTACGTCGCGGGTGTGAACCCGAAGCGGGCCGGCGAAGACTTCGAAGGCATTCCGATTTACGCGAGCGTCGCGGAAGCGAAGGCTGAAACGGGTGCAACCGTCTCGGTCATCTACGTTCCGCCGGCAGGCGCTGCTGCTGCGATCTGGGAAGCCGTCGAGGCCGATCTCGATCTCGCGATCTGTATCACGGAAGGCATTCCAGTTCGCGACATGATCGAAATCAAGGACCGCATGCGTCGCGAAAACCGCAAGACGCTGCTCCTCGGACCGAACTGCCCGGGCACGATCACGCCGGACGAACTCAAGATCGGCATCATGCCGGGTCACATCCACCGCAAGGGCCGCATCGGCGTCGTGTCGCGTTCGGGCACGCTGACGTATGAAGCAGTCGGTCAGCTGACGGCACTGGGCCTCGGCCAGTCGTCGGCAGTCGGTATCGGCGGCGACCCGATCAACGGTCTGAAGCACATCGACGTGATGAAGATGTTCAACGACGATCCGGAAACGGACGCCGTTATCATGATCGGCGAAATTGGTGGCCCGGACGAAGCGAACGCAGCGTACTGGATCAAGGACAACATGAAGAAGCCGGTGGTTGGCTTCATCGCTGGCGTCACGGCGCCTCCGGGCAAGCGCATGGGCCACGCCGGCGCGCTGATCTCGGGCGGTGCGGATACGGCCGAAGCGAAGCTGGAAATCATGGACGCCTGTGGCATCAAGGTCACGAAGAACCCGTCGGAAATGGCGCGTCTCTTGAAGTCGATCCTGTAATTGAAATGATGCCGGCGGCCCTGGCCACCGCATTATTTTGATATTCTTACGAAATCCTTTCGTAAGAGCCAAGTCTTGAAGCGGGGGAGCGAGCAATTGCTCCCCCGCTTTTTTTATTGGCTGCGCGGAACGCTTCCTTCTATTCTCCTTTCCATGCTTGGGTTCCTTGAAACGCTCCATTGGGGCGTAGTGCTTCAGATCATCGCGATCGATTTCCTGCTGGGTGGCGATAACGCCGTCGTCATCGCGCTGGCTTGCCGCAACCTGCCTGCGAGTCAGCGCGTGCGGGGTGTGCTGTGGGGCACGGCAGGCGCGATCGTATTGCGGATCGCCCTGATCGCGTTTGCAGTCGTACTGCTCGACGTGCCGTTGCTCAAGTTCGCCGGCGGCCTGCTGCTGCTATGGATCGGCGTGCGGCTGCTCGCCCCCGCGCATGACGTCCACGCGAATATCAAGCCCGCTGACAAGCTGTTGGGCGCGGTCAAGACCATCGTCGTCGCCGACGCCGTGATGAGCCTCGACAACGTGATCGCGATCGCCGGTGCGGCAGAGGCCGCCGATCCGCACCATCGGATCGCGCTTGTCATCTTTGGGCTGATCGTGAGCATCCCGCTGATCGTGTGGGGCAGCCAGCTCGTGCTGAAGCTGCTCGACCGGTTTCCTGTCGTCATCACGCTGGGCGCGGCTTTGCTCGGGTGGATCGCGGGCGGCCTCATCATCAACGACCCGGCCGGCGATCGCTGGCCGGTGCTCGACACGCCGGTCGCAGAGTACGGCATGAGTATCGCGGGTGCGCTTTTTGTGGTGTTGCTGGGAAAACTGCTGAGGCGGCGTAACGAACGCCGCGCCGCGATGCCTCCCGCCGCTCGCTGAGTGCGACAGAACATACTGCGGCGCGCGCTGGCCATCCGGCTGACTGTCGCGCGCTGGCGCTGCTGGCTACGATCGAAGCGCCTGCCTCAATACGTGAGACAGGCGCTTTTCGTTTCAGGAGCCAGCTGATGATCGTGTCCGTTCGCCGTTCTTTCCCTTTCCCATCGCATCGCACGGTTGCACGTGAGTCGCCACGCATTGCACAGTGGCGCACGGCGTTCGTGAGTGCGTGCAGCCATTCGGCCCACTGGGGCCACGTCGGCTTTACGCTGATCGAGTTGATGATCGTGCTGGCCATCGTCGGCGTGATCGCCGCCTACGCCATTCCGGCGTACCAGGACTATCTGGCGCGCAGCCGGGTTGGCGAAGGGCTGTCACTGGCGTCGTCGGCACGGATTGCGGTTGCCGAGAACGCCGCCAGCGGCAACGCACTTGGAGGCGGCTATTCGTCGCCGCCGTCCACTCGGAACGTCGAATCGATCCATGTGGATGACGACAGCGGCCAGCTCACAATTACCTTCACGACGCGAGTGGCCGCGGCAGGGGCCAATACGCTCGTCCTTGTGCCATCGGTGCCCGATAACCCCGATGCGCCGACGGCGCGTGTGGCGCTCGCCCAGGGCACGTCCCAACCCGGCTCGGTGACGTGGGAATGCTTTGCCGGGGGCAAGGGTGCGTCGTCGTTGCCGGCGCCCGGGGCTGGTCCGATGCCCACCACTGCACCGACTCTCTCCTCGAATCTCGCGCCTCCGGAATGCCGTGCATGACGATGATGGATGCGTAGCGCACCGGCGAACGGGCGGGGGAAGACGCAACGCACAGGTCCGACCCGTCGCAATTTAGGGATATTTCGGTCCGTCCGGCGCACAGCCCATTGATTTTTTTGTATAGTGCGCCGGTTGCTGACGCCCCCGGTTACTCGATGCCCACCCCATTCGCGCGCTATCTGTCTCTTGCCCTGCTGGCTCTTGCGTTGATCCTGCCCTATGCGGTCGTCAACCATACCTATCCAATTCCGACGTTCTACGCCGAGTTCACGGCGCTTTCGCTCTACCTGCTGACCGGCGCTGGCGTCGCGCTTCTCGTGCAGACGGCGAGGCCGCGCATCAGTTTTGGCTCGCCGGTGGTCTCGCTGGTGCCGCTCGCCTTCGGTGCGCTGCTTGTTGCGCAGTCCTTCCTGCTGCCGGTCGCGCAGCCGTCGATGAACTGGCTGGGCGGCGGCTTCCTGCTTGCCGCGTTCATGGCGACGCACGCGGGTTTTGGCTTCGCACGTGCGAACCTGAGCGAGACAGCGTTGCGCTGGATGGCCGCCGCACTCGTCGTCGGTGGCCTGTTTGCGGTGTTCTCCCAGGTGATTCAACTGTTGCATCTGGAGGCAAAGGTTTCGCCGCTCGTCGTGGCCTACAACGTGACAATCGACCGCCGGCCGTTCGGCAATATGGCTCAGGCCAATCACCTTGCGACCTACATTGCGTTCGCGATGGCCGGTGCATTGTTCCTCGTGCAGACACGGCGTCTGAATGTGGTCCTCTGGGCGATCGTTTCGACGATCTTCTCCGTTGGACTCGCACTCACCGTCTCACGCGGTCCGTGGCTGCAGATGGGCGTGATCGTCGTCGCAGGTTTCTGGATGGCGCTCGCTGAAGGGCGGCGCGATGCCGCGCATCCGCGCGGCAGTCGTGCATGGATGATTCCGCTCGCATTGGCCTCGCTCTTTGTCGTCGTGAATGCGGCGATTCGCTGGGCTAACGTGCATTTCCAGCTCGATCTCGCGCAGTCGGCTGCGGAGCGCATGAAGGACGCCGGCCAGATCGCACCGCGCATCGCGCTATGGAAGTACGGCTGGACGATGTTCAGGACGCACCCACTGCTTGGCGTTGGCTGGGGCGAGTTTCCGCGTTATCAGTACGACCTTGCGAAGACGCTCGGTGGCGTGGAGATCGCGAACAATTCGCACGACATTTTCATCGATCTGCTGGCGAAGACCGGCCTCTTCGGTGTCGCAATCGTGCTGTTCGGGATCGTCAGCTGGCTGGTTCGCGTGCTGCGCGCGCCACATACCGCGGGGCGAGTGTTCGGGCTTTCGATGATCGGCGTGCTCGTGATGCACGCGCTCGTCGAGTATCCGCAGCAGTACATGTTCTTCCTGCTGCCGGCGATGTTCGTGTTCGGGGTGCTTGAGACGAGGCCGCTGCGCCTCGTGCCGCGTGCTGCGTCGTTCGGCGTTTATGCGCTCGTCGTGTTCGGCGGACTCGCGGCGCTTTACCCGGTGTATCGCGACTACGCGCGCGCCGAGGTGCTGTACTACGGCGCGCGACCGGCGGAGGAGTATCGCGCGGATCCATCGTTCCTGTTCCAGGCGTGGGGCGAGTACGGCATGGCCACGTTGCTGCCCATGAACGCGATGGATTTGCCGCACAAGCTCGCCATGCACCAGCAGGCGATTGCGTTGCTGCCGGGCGAGACTGTGCTGCGACGTTATGCGGTGCTGCAGGCACTGAACGGCGACACCGGTGCAGCGTTCGACACGATTGAACGTCTGAAGATATTCGCCGAGGAGTTGCACGACTGGCCGCAGCAACTCAGCTATCTGTATGACCTTATAGACGAGCAGAAGACGCTTACGGGCTTCAAGGCAGAACTCGTGAAGAGATTCGGCATGCCGCCCGAGAACATCATTCAGGGTGACGACGAAAGCGACGACTGATGTCGTTACTTTATTGAGCGGGCGCTCGCGCACAGCACGTAGCACACGCCGCAATCGTCTTTCTGCACAAACCTATACTTCTCGATACCGAGCGCGCGCGGCGAAGGCATGAATGCATTCATGCCGTTCAATTTCGCCGCGCCATCCCCGTTTCTCTTTCAACGTGAACGGCATGGGAGACAGGTCATGCAGATCGATCAGGACAAGCTGCAGAATTTCATGGGGCGGATGGTCGGCGAGTTCGGCGCGGTCGCGTCGGCGCCGCTGATTCTGCTGGGCGACCGCCTGGGCCTGTACAAGGCGATGGCGGATCAGGGGCCGATGAGCGCAGCGCAGGTTGCCGGGCGCGCGGAAGTGACCGAGCGCTATGTTCGCGAGTGGTTGCTTGCGCAGGCCGCAGCGGGCTTCATTCGCTACGATGCCGATGCGGACACCTTCGAACTCGAAAGCGAACAGGCGATGTGCTTTGCTGATGAGACGAGCCCTGTGTTCGTGCCGGGCTTCTTTCAGGTCGCCGAATCGATGTTCCGCGATGTCCACAAACTCGAAGGCGTGTTTCGTACCGGGCTTGGCCTTGGCTGGCATCAGCACGATCATTCACTGTTTCGCGGTACCGAGCGCTTTTTCCGGCCAGGCTACGCGGCGAATCTCGTCAGCGCGTGGATACCAGCGCTCGACGGCGTCGAAGCGAAGCTAAAGGGAGGCGGCGCGAAGGTTGCGGACGTCGGTTGCGGCCATGGCGCGTCGACGGTGCTGATGGCGCAGGCTTATCCCAACGCTACCTTCGTCGGTTTTGACTACCACGAGCCGTCGATCCAGCGCGCAAGGCAGCTAGCGGGCGAGGCCGGGGTTCGCGATCGTGTGACGTTCCAGGTTGCACCGGCGAAAGATTTTCCGGGCAACGACTACGATCTCGTCGCGTTCTTCGACTGTCTGCACGATATGGGTGACCCAATTGGCGCCGCGGCGCACGTGCATCAGTCGCTCAAGAAGGACGGCACATGGATGATCGTCGAACCGTTCGCCAACGATCGCGCCGCTGACAACATGAACCCCGTCGGGCGGATCTTCTATTCAGCATCGACAATGATCTGCACGCCCGCTTCGTTCGCACAGGAAGGGAAGATGGGGCTCGGGGCGCAGGCCGGCGAGGCGAGGCTCAAGGACGTCGTCACCAGGGGCGGTTTCACGCAGTTTCGCCGCGCCACGGAGACGCCGTTCAATCTTGTGCTCGAAGCGCGGCTGTGAGGCGGTGTGAACTCGCCCGGACGTAAGGGCAAATAACGGTGGCGGCTGTCCGACGCCACCGCGAATCGTGGCGACGCTCTCCGGGGAATCGTGGTGCGACGACATGGCGTGATCGCGTGGCGATGCAATGCTGTCGCAGCGATTCGATGGCGCGGTAACAGTGGAAAGCAACATCATCGGGTTCCTTCATCGCCGGGATAAGGTCCCGCAAGCAACGATGGATGAGAACTCCCGATTCGCCTTGAAGTTTGGGGCGCATGGTGGCGATTCGACCGTCCAGACCGACCGCGCGATGTAGTTCGCTGATACACGGCACGTCAATGCCGAAGACAACATCCACGCCGACTTCCGGGCAGATCGCGCGTCGAATCTCGACGTCATAGGTGTGTCCGAGAACGTAGCCCACCAAGTCCATTTCCAACTGGACCAGATACTTGACGACGTTTCGCAGGTCCAGCGCATTCCATTCAACTTCGGTTTCCACCCATACGGCGACCTGATTCAGAAGAATTCGCACATCGGCTTTCGCATCGACGCCGGATGCGGCGTGCCTGAATTTCGCCGAGATGCGGCGATCTGGTATCTGCGCCCGTTCGGGATGGACCATGCCATCAAGGAAGTATCGGTACACGCGTAGTGCCCCCCGTTCATCCATCAATTCCGTCACACGCGAGAACGCGGGGATTCTCGACGCGCTCCCAGTTCGCCAAGGCGGAAGTCAGCCCTTTCGCATGTCGATCCAAAATTCCGTCTCCGCCATCCAGTTGCGGCATTAGCAGTCTTATCGATGTCCATAGACGACGCACGTGCTGTACCGAATCAGGCAGTAGAAAGGCATCGGGTGACAGGCGAGACGCATACTTTCGCAAAAGCATTCGCGCTCTTGGATGCGGGTGCCCGCCTACTTCACAATGATGCCAATACTCTTGATCGCAGAAAACTCCGCCTAACGCCTTGCGCATAGCCTGAGGCGTGAACTGCCGACGTAGGGCAACCGGGTCTGCGCCGTACCATTTTTCAAGCTGCGACGGGTCGGCATAGGCTTGGAACGCGAGATATTCGATCTCGAACAGTTGCCTGAGAAGTGTTCCTGCCGGGTACTCTCGCGTTGAGCGAAGAAGCATCACAATCCCGCTTGTAAGCTCCGACGCAAGGTTGACTAGAAGGGCCGCAGCTAGGAGTCGGTGGCTTTTCAAGAGATCGCCCGCGACGTGCAATTCTTCACCGATTCCGCTAAACGCAACGGACGCCGATTCGAGTGCTTCATAGCGCGATGCAACAACGTCGGTGTTTGCTGCCGCTACCATGAACGACTCGATCACGTCTAAACCGTTCGAACCTGAACTCATGTCGATGGGTGGCCGGAATCTGAAAAGGCTGACTATCGTCTCGTAGTACGGGTTTCGGTGCATCGGCGAAGGCTTACCCGATGTCCGAAACCGAGTGTTATCGCGCGGCCATTCCTGTTCCTAAGTGGAACAGAATTGGAGCAAGATCGATTTTTGGCACCGCAAAAGTCAGATGTGCGCTTGACGCGTCACGTCGCTGTAGATGCACGAAAGAAGGTGCGGCGTGGAATCAAGACTTATAAAACAATGCCTTAACTCCCCGCCATCCAGTCCCCCGACTTCCCGCCGTGCTTCTCGAGCACGCGCACCTCGGTGATCGTCATCCCACGATCCACCGCCTTGCACATGTCATAAACAGTCAAGAGGCCGATCTGCACGGCCGTCAGCGCTTCCATTTCCACGCCGGTGCGCCCCAGTGTCTCGACCTGCACGGTGCACTGCACGCCGGGCAACGCATCGTCGAACGCGAAATCAACAGCGACGCGCGTGAGCGCGAGCGGATGGCAGAGCGGGATCAGATCGGCGGTACGCTTCGCGCCCTGGATCGCGGCAATCCGCGCGACGCCGATTACATCGCCCTTTTTCGCGTTGCCGCCGCGAATGAGCGCAAGCGTCTCCGGCAGCATGCGAATCGAGCCGCTGGCGACTGCAATGCGCTTCGTCTCCGCTTTGCCGCCGACGTCGACCATATGCGCCTGTCCGGCGGCGTCGAAGTGGGTGAGTTCGGGCATGGTTGGGCTCCTTCTGAGGGCGCCTATCATAACAGCGCGCTTTCATAGGCGATTCTCCGCGCGATTGCCTGCGTGCGCACGGTGAGGCAAACATCGATGCGACTGGTCATTGGCAGCGCGCGGCCACTGGGTACAATTGAAACGCATCCGGCGAGCCATTCCGGTCGCCGGACCTTATTGCCGACCTTGCCCCATTGATCTCGCGATGCGTCTGAAACGGTCTCTTGCTGCGTGGTTATCCATCGCGCTGACGGTGCCGACGGGCGCGTTCGCGCAATCCTCCGCGTCGAATGGCGTCCATGGCGCAACGGCACAGGCGCCTACGTTGGAAATCGGTCCGCTCAGTTCGTCCGCCGCGCCTTCATTGCCCGACGATATCGCGCCGGGCGTATTCGGTACCTACGGCGGCGCGCGGAGCCGCTTCGCCGGCACCGCAGGCGCCGACGCCAGTCTGCACGCACCGGTCCTCAACCAGCAACTGCCCGACCTCGGCGACGGGTCCGGCGGAACGCTCACGCCGCAGGCCGAGCGCAAGCTCGGGGAGCGCGTAATGCGCGAGGTCCGCAGCGATCCCGATTATCTCGACGACTGGCTCATACGCGACTACCTGAATTCGATCGCCGCCAAACTCTCCGCTGCGGCAAGCGCGCTATACATCGGCGGCTACCGGCCTGACTTCGATCTGTTCGCGATGCGCGACCAGCAGATCAACGCGTTTTCGTTGCCGGGCGGCTTCATCGGCGTGAACACCGGGCTGATCGAAACGACGCAGACCGAGTCCGAACTCGCATCGGTGCTTGGCCACGAGATGGGCCACGTGCTGCAGCGGCACATCGCGCGCATGATCTCGACCAACGAACGCAGCGGCTACGCGGCGCTTGCAGCGATCCTGTTCGGGATACTCGCGGGTGTGGCTGCCCACAGCGCGGACCTGGGCAGCGCAATCGTGCTGGGCGGCCAGGCGTATTCGGTCGACAGCCAGTTGCGCTTCTCGCGCGCGGCGGAGCATGAGGCCGATCGCGTCGGCTTCCAGTTGTTGGCGGCCGCCGGCTACGACCCCTACGCAATGGCGACGTTTTTCGGGCGGCTCGATCGTGCGGCGATGGGCGATGCGGGTGAACCGAAATACGCGCGCACCCACCCGCTGACGGTCGACCGGATCGCCGACATGGAGGACCGTGCTCGCCGCGCGCAGTATCGCCAGCCGCGCCAGTCGCCTGAGTATGGTTTTGTCCGCGCCCGTGCGCGTGTGCTTCAGGTCCGGTCGCGCAGCGACTATGCCGACGAGATTTCGCGGATGCGCTCAGAAATCGACGACCGAACAGCGTTGAATATCGCGGCCAACTGGTATGGGATCGCGCTCGCTCAAACGCTGCTGGAGCGCTACGACGACGCTTCGGCGTCTCTTGCGACCGCGCGCAGGCTATTCGAACCGACGGGTAGCGGCGAAGGTGGCGTCAGCCGCAGTTCGCCGAGCCTGGATGTGCTGGCGGCCGACATCGCGCGTCGTGCCGGGCGCGGCGACGAGGCGGTGCGCCTTGCCGGGATTGCGCAGCATCGCTGGCCAGACTCTCACGCGGCCGTCGATATGCGACTGCACACGCTGCTCAGCGCACGACGTTTTGCTGAGGCGCAGGCGCTCGCGTCCCAGCAAACGCGAGCCGATCCGCAGCAGCCCTTGTGGTGGCGCTATCTCGCGCAGGCGAGCGTCGGCACTGGCGACGCGGTCACACAGCATCGCGCGCTCGCGGAGAAATTCGCGCTTGAAGGGGCGTGGCTGTCGGCGATCCGTCAGTTGAAAGAGGCGCGCGACATCAAGACGGTTGGCTACTACGATCTGTCTGCCATCGATGCGCGCCTGCACGACTTCGAGGCGCGCTACAAGGAAGAGCGCGAGGACGAAAAGAATAAAGGGTGAAACTATTGTGCGTCGTCGCGGGACGCTTCGTGCGCCGGACTCGCGACGAATCCGAAGCGCGCCGGTACCTCCGCACGCCGGACCGGTTGCAGCCGCAACGTCACACCGTCGCGCCAGTGAAACTGCCCGCATTGTCCGTCGTCGGACAGCGTGGCGCGTTCGGAGAACAGATCGAGATCGTGGTCATGCAGCACGGCCACGCGGCTGGGATTGGATGCGTCGGTGAACAGGATGCCGCCTTCGTCGTCGATCAACGCGGCTGCCGGCTCGAACGTTTCGCCCGCCTGATCAGTCAGTGCGAGCGCGCCGTCGGCGGCGACGGTGAGTCTGACGATCCACGGCGTATAAGCCAGTTCCACATAAACGCGTTGCGGTCCGTTCTGAAAGAACCACTGGCCGCGCGCGTCGCATTCGTAGTTGCGATTGATGAAGCCGAGCAGCGCTTCGTGGCGGATCGGTTCGCCCGACGCGCCGCGCGCCTGGGCCGCTTCGTCGCGCATGCGCCAGGCGCCGCGTCGGTCGAGCAGCAGCCATCCCGTGCAGTGCGGCACGTTGGGCCATTTGGCGAGCGCCTGTTTAACGATTTCATCCATGGTGGGCAAAGGGTGTGAAGTAGCCGAAAACCCGTTGCGCGAGCCAGTCGACCCGGCCGGGGAACGGGCCCGTCATGAAACCGACATGGCCGCCGTGATCCGGCTGATCGAGTTCGACGAGCGCCGACACCTCGTGTCTGGAAGGCAGCACCGAGCCTGGCAGGAACGGATCGTTGCGTGCGTTCAGCACCAGCGTCGGCACAGTGATGCCGGGCAACAGCGGACGCGTCGTCGCGCGGGTCCAGTAGTCGTCGGCGTTGCGAAAGCCGTGCAGCGGCGCAGTCACGACGTCGTCGAATTCGTACATCGTGCGGCTCGCGAGCATCGCGCCGCGGTCGAAGAGGCCGGGATACTGCTCGAGCTTTTGCTCTGCCTTCTGCTTCAGCGTTTTCAGGAAGCTGCGTGTATAGATCTTGCCGAACCCTTGCGACAGTGCGCGGCCGCCGGCGTGCACATCGAGCGGTGCCGAAATGGCCGCGGCCGCAGCGACGATCCACGCGTCGTTGCCCCGTTCGCCGAGCCAGTGCAGCAGCACGTTGCCGCCAAGCGAGACGCCGGCCGCGACGATCGGCCCGCGATACCCGCGGCGCAGGCGTCGCAGCACCCAGTCGACTTCGTTGCTGTCGGCGAGGTGGTAGAAGCGCGGCAGCAGATTGAGCGGTCCGCTGCAGCTCCGAAAATGCGGGACGACGGCGTTCCAGCCGCGCGCGCGCGCGGCGGCCATCAGCGCACGGGCATAGTGCGACGCCGAACTGCCTTCCAGGCCGTGGAACAGCACGAAGAGCGGCGTTGTATCGTCTGCTGCGGCTGGGGCCGTTTTATTCGATGTGCCGACGACGGCGGGCTCGCGAACCAGCCAGTCGAGTTCAATGAAATCGCCGTCGGGTGTATCCCAGCGCTCGCGTCGATAGGCAACCTTGGGCAGGCGCGCGAACAGCGCGGGAAAGATCGTCTGGACGTGGCTGTTCGGCAACCAGAGCGGCGCCCGGTAGCGGAGGTCCGCGAGCAGGTCCGCTACGTCGTCGAGAGGGGGCGTATCCGGACCGTTCTTATCGTGCGTCGTGCTCATACCAACCGCCAGCCAGATCGAAAAAACCAGTAAGCGTCAGTGCAGCGACCCTTGCCCGTGCCGCATCTTCGTTGCGAACTGGCTTGCGGCGGTGTCGGGCATCGGACTCGCGTGAATGTGCGCGATGCGCCACTCGCCGCGTTCGTGGACCATCACATAAGTGGTGAAGACCATCGCGGGCGCGGCGGCGGGATCGGCGGACCGGTGCGCTTCCGCGATCGCGTAGACGACGGTGCCGAGGCTGTCGTAGACGCGGATGTCGAGCGGTTCGATCGAAACGGGATTCGCTTCGAGCTGGATCGCGAGACCGGCGCGAATGCTGTCGAGGCCGTGCAGATGCGAGCCATCGGCCCAGATGCAGCTGGCGAACTCCTCGTCGATCCACAGGCCCATCAAGCTGTCGATATTGACCTCCGCAACGGCCTGATAGTAGGCGCTGAGGGTGTCGGCGGCGGCTTCGAAGATGTGGGCGAAACGTGGCATGGCTCGTCGGTCTCTTGCGCGCGGGGCGCGCGGTTGCGTGTCGGCGGTCAGCGGCTTTTACGGCCGCAGTGACCCCATTCGTCGGCGGGACTGCCGCGAGGATGCCAGCGCCGCAAGGCGCTGGCATGACGCGTCAGGGCGTGCGTGCAGCGACCAGCCGGTTTAGCGTTCTGCGACCAGCATGCCGCGCAGGTCGCCGAAAACCTGCTCGGCGCTCAGTTGCCGCAGGCAGTTCAGATGGCCAAGGGGGCACTCGCGCTGAAAACAGGGACTGCATTCGAGATGCAGCCATTGTACCTTCGCAAGCTCCGACAGAGGCGGGGTGTGACGCGGATCAGTCGACCCGTAGACCGCCACCAGCGGCCGTCGTAGGGCTGCCGCGACATGCATCAGGCCGGAATCGTTGGTGACCACGGCGTTGGCCCGTGAGATCAATGCGCAAGCTTCGCCAAGCGCAGTCTGGCCGCACAGGTTGCGCACGTTCGGGGCGCTGTCGGCGATGGCCTGGGCGAGCGGCGAATCCTTCGGCGAACCGAGCGCGACAATCTGTGTGTAAGGGAACGACTGGCCAACCATCTTCGCGAGCGCCGCGAAATGCTCGGGCGGCCAGCGCTTGGCCGGACCATATTCGGCGCCGGGGCAGAACACCAGCAGCGGAACGCGCGTATCGAGGTTGAAGCGGGCCGACACGCGTGACGCTTCATTCAGGTCCGCGTCGAGGCGCGGCATCGGCAGGTCGTCGGGAACCTTCGCGCCGGGCGCGTAGGCGAGCGCTGCATAGTGGCTGACCATCGGCGGTCGCTCGTTCTTGCGCGGATTCGCGTGGCGCACGTTCAAGAGGCCGTAACGGCTCTCGCCGGTATAGCCGATGCGCAGCGGAATGCCCGCCATCCACGGAATCAGCGCCGATTTGAACGAATTCGGCAGCGCGTACGCCGCGTCATAGCCGACGTCGCGCAGATCGCTCGCAAGCTGCCAGCGACGCAGCATCTGCAGCCTGCCGTGCGCGAGGTCGGTGGCGTAGACGTCGCGGATCTCGGGCATCCGTTCGAGCACGGGCGCGACCCAGCCAGGCGCGACCGCATCGATCGCGATGCGCGGATGCAGTTTCACGAGCCGCGAAAGCAGCGGCTGCGCCATCAATGCGTCACCGATCCAGTTCGGTGCGATAACCAACGCGCGACGCATCAGGGTGTGTTTCCGGTGTCGAAAAGAAGCGCCGCGCGCGGTTGCGCGCGGCGTTCAGGTTGTTCAGGGAAGAGCGAACACGCGAAGCCGCGTGAGCCGGACCGTAGTCCGGCTTCGCGGCCGCTGCGGCCGAAAGACGTGCGTGCTCAGTGGCCTTTGACCACTTCGCCGTCACGCAGCTTGTAACGCGTGCTGCAGTAAGGGCAGCGCGCTTCGCCGTGCGTCACGTCGATGAACACGCGCGGATGCGCGCTCCAGCGCGGCATTGCCGGATTCGGGCAATACGCGGGAAGATCTTTCGCCGACAGTTCGACCAGCGGCATTTCCTTGATTTCGCTCATGAGGACCATTCTCTATGTATTCGGTGAAGAAGCGCGGCCCCTGACCAGCCTGCGGGGCCTCTGGCTGGACGCCGGGTCTGAGACCCCGCTCAGACCCTGGTTAGCCAGTGCGCGTACTTCGTGCTCTTGCCGTTCACAATGTCGAAGAAACCCGACTGCAGTTTTTCTGTGATCGGACCACGCGCGCCCGAGCCTATCGTGCGGTTGTCGAGTTCGCGGACCGGCGTGACTTCGGCGGCCGTGCCGGTGAAGAACGCTTCGTCGCAGGTATAGACCTCGTCGCGCGTGATGCGCTTTTCGATGACTTCGATGCCTGCGTCTTTCGCCAGCGTGATGATCGTGTCGCGCGTGATGCCGTCGAGGCACGACGACAGGTCGGGCGTGTACAGCTTGCCGTTGTTCACGAGGAAGAAGTTTTCGCCGGAGCCTTCCGACACATAGCCGTCGACGTCGAGCAGCAGCGCTTCGTCGTAGCCGTCGGCGGTGGCTTCCTGGTTCGCGAGGATCGAGTTGACGTACCAGCCCGATGCCTTGGCACGCACCATCGACACGTTCACGTGATGGCGCGTGAACGACGACGTCTTGACGCGGATGCCCTTCTTGAGGCCGTCTTCGCCGAGGTAGGCGCCCCACGGCCACGCCGCGATGGCGACGTGAATCGTGTTGCCCTTGGCCGATACGCCGAGCTTTTCCGAGCCGACCCAGATGATCGGGCGCAGATAGCAGGACTCGAGCTTGTTCTCGCGGACGACTTCGCGCTGCGCGGCGGCGAGCGTTTCGTGGTCGAACGGCACGTCCATCTGGAAGATCTTGGCCGAGTTCAGCAGGCGTTTGGTATGTTCCTGCAGGCGGAAGATCGACGTGCCGCCATCGTCCGTCCTGTAGGCGCGCACGCCTTCGAAGACACCCATGCCGTAGTGCAGCGTATGGGTGAGCACGTGGATCTTGGCGTCGCGCCATTCGATGAGCTTGCCATCCATCCAGATCTTGCCGTCGCGGTCGGCCATTGACATACGATTCTCCAGGCGGTGCGTGATGAAATATTCGGTGAAGTCGCTCGGGCGGCCAGGTCGGAACGCGCGGCGCCGGCATGAGCCGGCGAGGCTGCGCGAAAAGCCGAAACATGGATCCGGCAAGCGGCGAAGTCCGTTATTTTAGCGTCTTTTGCACACGAAACGGGCATTCAGCCAGATGACGGGCGCTATAATTCTGCGCACACATAAATCAGTTCCGGATGCGTCAGCGGGTGATACGCGACCTGATGCCTACTTCCTGCCGTAGCGGCGCCCTCGTGCCGCGATGCTTCACACAATGCTCGCTCGCCTTTCTGACGTTGACCGCCGTGCCTTTCAAGAAGGTCTGCGCGACTACTCGCCGACTCTGATGGCGATTTTTTCGTGGGGCCTCGTGACGGGCATCGCCATGAGCAAATCGGTGCTGTCGGTGCCGCAGGCGCTCGGGATGTCGCTCGCCGTTTATGCCGGCTCGTCGCAACTGGCAGTGCTGCCGCTTTTCGCCGCGAAGCTGCCGGTCTGGACCATTCTGCTCACCGCTGCCATGGTCAACACGCGCTTTGTGATCTTTAGCGCCGGGCTCGCACCGCATTTCTCGTATTTGCCGCTGTGGCGGCGGCTGCTCGTCGGCTACTTCAACGGCGACATTATCTACCTGCTGTTCCAGAAGAAGAGCTTCAAGACAGGCTTCCAGCCGGGCAAGGAAGCGTATTTCTGGGGTATGGCGATCGCGAGCTGGACGTCGTGGCAGGTGTCGTCGATCATCGGCATCCTCCTCGCGAGCCTGTTCCCCGACAACTGGGGGCTGGAACTGGCGGGCACACTCGTGCTGATCCCGATCATGGTGTCTGCGATCGTCACGCGCTCGACGGCTGTGGCCGTCGCGATCGCCGGCGTCGTCTCGCTGCTCGCTTTCGATCTGCCTTACCGGCTCGCGCTGCCGCTCGCGGTGATCACCGCGATCGTGGCGGGCAGCATCACCGACCTGATGGTCGAGCGCGCCGATCTGGGCCGCATCCGCAAAGGCGCCGGAGATCCTCGGTGACTACCACGCAGATCTGGCTCGCCATCCTCGGCATGACGTTCGTCACGGCACTCACGCGGGCGATGTTCCTGATCGGCGGTGAGCGTACGGTTCTACCCGAACGTGTGCAGCGCATGCTGCGCTATGCGCCCGCGGCGGCGCTTGCGGCGGTCGTGCTGCCGGACGTGCTGGAGACGTCGGATGGGCTGTCGTTTGCACTCTCGAATCACGAGTTCTACGCGACCCTTGCCGGTCTCGGCTGGTTTTTGTGGCGGCGCAGTATGCTAGGCACAATCGTCGCGGGTATGCTTGTGTTCACCTTTCTGCGTCTCGTCGTCTAGTGCGTGCCCGGGGTTTATGTTGCGCTGCCGCATGCGCAGCACGTGGCCCAAATGCTGGACATTCGCGGTGACGCGGGTCAGAACGCCATGGGTATCGGTTAAAATAGCCCTCTTCCGGTTCACTGCGCGAAGCCGCGGCGGATGCCGCCGGCGCCTGTGACATGCAGGCCTCCGCGCAATCCGTCACTGCCTTCCAATCAACCTGCATCCAGACACCCATGAACCAGGTAAAGCGTCTCACCGATCTGATCGCCGAAGGCAAGCTCTCCGGCAAACGCGTGTTTATCCGCGCCGATCTGAACGTGCCGCAGGACGATCACGGCAACATCACCGAAGACACCCGCATCCGCGCGTCGGTGCCCGCCATCAAGGACGCTCTCGATGCCGGCGCGGCCGTCATGGTCACCTCCCATCTTGGCCGCCCGACCGAAGGCGAGCTGAAACCTGAAGATTCGCTCGCGCCGGTGGCCACGCGCCTCGCCGAACTGCTCGGCCGCGACGTGCCGCTGGTGGCGAACTGGGTCGAGAACGGCGTGAACGTGGCGCCCGGACAGGTCGTGCTGCTCGAAAACTGCCGCGTGAACAAGGGCGAGAAGAAGAATTCCGACGAACTCGCGCAGAAGATGGCGAAGCTGTGCGACATCTACGTCAACGACGCCTTCGGCACCGCGCACCGCGCCGAGGCCACAACGCACGGCATCGCGAAGTACGCACCGGTCGCCTGCGCAGGCCCGCTGCTTGCCGCTGAGCTCGATGCGCTCGGCAAGGCGCTTGGCGCGCCGAAGCGTCCGCTGGTGGCGATCGTCGCCGGCTCGAAGGTGTCGACCAAGCTCACCATTTTGAAGTCGCTGGCGGAGAAGGTCGACCAGCTGATCGTCGGCGGCGGCATTGCGAACACGTTCATGCTGGCTGCCGGACTGAAGATCGGCAAGTCGCTGGCCGAAGCGGATCTCGTTAATGAAGCGAAGGCCATCATCGACGCGGCGAAGGGCCGCGGCGCCTCGGTGCCGATCCCGACCGACGTCGTCACGGCGAAAGAATTCGCGCCCACCGCGAAGGCCGAAGTGAAGGCCGTCGCCGACGTACAGGACGACGACCTGATCCTCGACATCGGACCGGACACCGCGAAGGCGCTGGCCGCGCAGCTCGAAAAGGCCGGAACGATCGTGTGGAACGGTCCGGTCGGCGTGTTCGAATTCGACCAGTTCGGCAACGGCACGAAGACGCTCGCTGAAGCCATCGCGAAGTCGTCGGCGTTCTCGATTGCCGGCGGCGGCGATACGCTCGCGGCGATTGCCAAGTATGGCATCCACGACAAGGTCAGCTACATTTCGACGGGCGGCGGCGCCTTCCTCGAATTCCTCGAAGGCAAGAAGTTGCCTGCCGTCGAAATCCTGGAATCGCGGGCTTAACGTGGCGAAGCGCTCCCCGACGCCAACATCAGCGAAAGCGCGGCCGGCGCCGCGCACCGCAGCAGCAGGGGAGCGCAACGCGCGCTCCGCCAGGTCCGCAGGTTCAACCAGTTTAACCAGTTCAGTTGAAGCGCCACGCGCACCGGCTCCGGCCGGCTCGGCGACGCCAGAAGCAGACAATACGACGCCGGTTCACACCGGCGCACCCGCATCAAACGAGGCGCCGCCGGTTCAGACCGGCGCACCCGCATCTAACAAAGCGACGCAGGCCCAAGCCGGCGCGCAACCCCCGGCAGCCGCTGTCGCGGCACCGCCAAAGCATCCGACTCGCAGCGCTCATTCCAGCGACCCTATCCAGACGAGGAGACTCATGCATCGCGCCACCAAGATTGTCGCCACCATCGGCCCGGCTTCCAGCACGCCGGAAATCCTGCTGCAAATGATGCACGCCGGACTCGACGTGGTGCGGCTCAACTTCTCGCACGGCACCGCCGACGACCACCGCCAACGCGCCGAGTTCGTCCGCGAGGCGGCCCGCCAGGTGGGCCGCGAAGTCGCCATCATGGCCGACCTGCAAGGCCCGAAGATTCGCGTCGGCAAGTTCGAAAACGGCAAGACGACGCTGATCGCGGGAAATTCGTTCATTCTCGACGCCGGCTGCGAACTCGGTAACGACGAGCGCGTCGGGCTGGATTACAAGGATCTGCCGCGCGACCTGAAACCGGGCGACGTGCTGCTGCTGAACGACGGCCTGATCGTGCTGAACGTCACGCGCGTGCTCGGCGACGAGATTCACACCACGGTGAAGATCGGCGGCGAGCTGTCGAACAACAAGGGCATCAACCGCCAGGGCGGCGGCCTGACGGCGCCCGCGCTGACCGAGAAAGACATGGAGGACATCCGCACGGCGATGTCGCTCGGCGCGGATTATGTCGCGGTATCGTTCCCGAAGAACGCCACCGACATGGAAATGGCCCGTCAGCTTGCCAATATCGCCGGCGCACCTTACGGCATCAAGCCGAAGATGATCGCGAAGATCGAGCGCGCCGAAGCGATTCCGGCGCTGCAGGGCATTCTCGATGCATCCGACGGCATCATGGTCGCGCGTGGCGATCTGGCGGTGGAAGTGGGCAATGCCGCAGTGCCGGCGCTGCAAAAGCGCATGATCCGCATGGCGCGTGATTCGAACAAGTTCGTCATCACCGCGACGCAGATGATGGAATCGATGATCTACGCGCCGGTGCCAACCCGCGCCGAGGTGTCGGACGTCGCGAACGCGGTGCTGGACGGCACGGACGCCGTAATGCTGTCGGCCGAATCGGCGGCGGGCAAGTACCCGGTGCAGACCATCGAAACGATGGCGGCCATCTGTCTCGAAGCAGAAAAGTCGGAACAGTCGGAGCTGGACAAGGATTTCCTCGACCGCACGTTCACGCGGATCGACCAGTCGATCGCGATGGGCGCGCTGTTCACCGCCTATCATCTCGGCGCGAAGGCGATCGTGGCGCTCACCGAGTCGGGATCGACTGCGCTGTGGATGTCGCGCCACTGGACACACGTGCCGATTTTCGCGCTCACGCCGCGAACCGGCAGCGAGCGGGCGATGGCGTTGTACCGCAACGTGACGTCGCTGCATCTGGACACCAACACCGACCGCGATACCGCCCTGCAGCAGGCGCTGGAGGCGGTGGTGAGCAAAGGGTATGCATCGCGCGGCGACATGGTCGTGCTGACCGTCGGCGAGCCGATGGGTCAGGCCGGGGGAACGAACACGCTGAAGATTGTGCGGGTGGGTGAACCGTACTGATCAGCCCGTTTTTGCAACGATCGGCACGGCAGGCAGGCCGCACTTCCGCGAGAGGCCGCGCGACCCTTTGAGAGGTGTTCAGAGGTAGCGCGCACAGGAATGCAGCTTGCTTCGCGATAAAATCGCAAAAATTAGATGCCGACGTCACAGGATTCGTTTCAATCTAAGGAGTATCACCATGCCTCTCGTATCAATGCGTCAATTGCTGGACCATGCCGCCGAAAACGGCTATGGCCTCCCGGCATTCAACGTGAATAACCTGGAACAGGTGCAGGCGATCATGGCGGCGGCGGACCAGGTCGGCGCGCCCGTCATCATGCAGGCATCGGCCGGCGCCCGGAAGTACGCGGGTGAGCCGTTCCTGCGACACCTGATCGAAGCGGCCATCGAGTCGTATCCGCACATTCCGGTCGTGATGCATCAGGATCACGGACAATCGCCGGCGGTGTGCATGGCGGCCATGCGCAGCGGTTTCACCAGTGTGATGATGGACGGTTCGCTCGAAGCCGACGGCAAGTCGGTGGCCTCGTATGAGTACAACGTCGATGTGTCGCGCAAGGTGGTTGAAATGGCGCACTCGATCGGCGTGACGGTCGAAGCGGAACTGGGCGTGCTCGGTTCGCTGGAAACGATGAAGGGCGACAAGGAAGACGGCCACGGCGCGGAAGGCACGATGACCCGTGAGCAGCTGCTGACCGACGTCGAACAGGCCGCCGACTTCGTCAAACTCACGCAGTGCGACGCGCTGGCGATCGCGATCGGTACGTCGCATGGCGCGTACAAGTTCACGAAAAAGCCGACGGGCGATATCCTGTCGATCCAGCGTATCAAGGAAATTCACCAGCGCATTCCGAATACGCACCTGGTGATGCATGGTTCATCGTCGGTGCCGCAGGATCTGCTCGCGGAAATCCGCGAATTCGGCGGCGACATGAAGGAAACCTACGGCGTGCCGGTCGAAGAAATTCAGGAAGGCATCCGTAACGGTGTGCGCAAGGTCAATATCGACACCGACCTGCGTCTCGCGATTACGGGCGCGATCCGTCGCTATCTGGCGGAAAATCCGTCGATGTTCGACCCGCGCGACTACCTGAAGCCGGCTCGCGAAGCCGCGAAGAAGGTTTGCGTGGACCGCTTTGTGGCATTCGGCTGCGAAGGCCAGGCTGCGAAAATCAAGCCGATCCCGCTCGACAGGATGGCTGAGAAGTACAAGGCGGGTGGCCTGGCACAGATCGTCCGCTAAGCTGTTTATTCAGCAGTAACCTGGCCGGAACCCTGGCCATCTGGCCAGGTTGTTGTTCGACCGCCGTTCCCGCATGATCTGGGGAACGGCGTTTCCCTTTTGTTCCGGTCTCACTTTTTGCCTCATTTTTGCGAACTACGACGATGTCTACCCTTTACGAATCTACGCTCCGCTCGCTGCCGCTACTCGGCCGCGGCAAGGTCCGCGACAACTATGCGGTGGGCAACGACCAGTTGCTGATCGTCACGACTGACCGTCTGTCGGCGTTCGACGTCATCATGGGCGAGCCGATTCCGGACAAGGGTCGCGTGCTGAACCAGATGGCCAACTTCTGGTTCGACAGGCTCAAGCACATCGTGCCGAATCACCTGACGGGCGTCGAGCCAGAATCGGTCGTCGCTCCCGATGAAGTCGAGCAGGTAAAAGGCCGCGCGGTGGTCGTGAAACGCCTCGAACCGATCCTCGTCGAAGCCGTGGTGCGCGGCTATCTGGCCGGCAGCGGCTGGAAGGACTATCAGACAACCGGTTCCGTGTGCGGCGTGGAATTGCCGCCGGGCCTGCAAAATGCGCAGAAGCTGCCTGAGCCGATCTTTACGCCGGCCGCCAAGGCCGAAATGGGCCACCACGACGAAAACATCACGTATAACGAGATGGAGCGCCGGATCGGCACGGAACTGTCGGCCACGATCCGCGACATCTCGATTCGCCTGTACAAGGAAGCCGCCGATTACGCCGCCACGCGCGGCATCATCATCGCGGACACGAAGTTCGAATTCGGTCTGGATAACCACGGCAAGCTCTACTTGATGGATGAAGCGCTGACGGCCGATTCGTCGCGGTTCTGGCCGGCAGACCAGTACCAGGTGGGCACGAACCCCCCGTCGTTCGACAAGCAGTTCGTCCGTGACTGGCTGGAAACCCAGCCATGGAAGAAAGAGCCGCCCGCGCCGAAACTGCCGGACGAGGTTGTCACGAGGACCGGCCAGAAGTACCAGGAAGCGCTCGAGCGCCTGACCGGGCAGAAGCTCGCCTGACGCCTGCGAAAATAAGGAAGTCCGTACGATGAATGAAGTCCAGACCGCCCACATGCATGCCGCGCCGATGGTCGGCGTGCTGATGGGCTCCAGTTCCGACTGGGAAATCATGAAGCATGCCGTTGCGATCCTGCGGGAATTCGGCGTGCCTTACGAAGCGAGGGTGGTGTCGGCGCACCGGATGCCCGACGAGATGTTCGAATACGCAGAAGGCGCTCGTGAGCGCGGCCTGCGCGCGATTATTGCCGGTGCCGGCGGCGCCGCGCATCTGCCGGGTATGCTGGCTGCCAAAACCACGGTGCCCGTACTTGGCGTGCCGGTGGCCAGCAAGTATCTGAAGGGCGTCGATTCGTTGCATTCGATCGTGCAGATGCCGAAGGGCGTGCCGGTCGCAACGTTCGCGATTGGCGAAGCGGGTGCGGCGAACGCAGCGCTCTTCGCTGTGTCGATTCTGAGCGTCACGTCGACCGAATACGCGAACCAGCTTGCCGCGTTCCGTGTGCGCCAGAACGAAGCGGCACATGCAATGGTGTTGCCCGCGCTGTGAGCGCGATTCGCTTTTCCCTGCCTGACCCCCGGCCCATGCGCGGCGCTCAGCTTGGCGCACCGGCCGTGACCGACCACTGAGATGAACCCAGACAACACACCGGTTTCACCGATTCTGCCCGGCGCATGGCTTGGCATGATCGGTGGCGGCCAGCTAGGCCGCATGTTCTGCTTTGCCGCCCAGGCGATGGGCTATCGCGTCGCCGTGCTCGATCCGGACGAAAACAGTCCGGCGGGTGCCGTGGCGGACCGGCACCTGCGCGCCGCTTACGACGACGAGGCCTCGCTTACCGAACTCGGACGTCTGTGCGCGGCGGTATCGACGGAGTTCGAGAATGTCCCCGCGGCGAGCCTCGACTTCCTCGCGCGCACCACCTTCGTGAGCCCTGCGGGCCGGTGCGTTGCCGTTGCGCAGGACCGCATCGCAGAGAAGCGCTTTATCGCGTCGTCGGGCGTTGCGGTGGCGCCGCATGTCGTGATCGAGTCGTCGGCCGCGCTTGAAGCTATCGGCGATGCGAAGCTCGAAGCTGTATTGCCCGGCATCCTCAAGACTGCGCGGCTTGGCTACGACGGCAAAGGCCAGATCCGCGTGCGCAATGCCGAGGAAGTGCGCGAGGCGCATGCGTCGCTCGGCGGCGTGGCATGCGTGCTGGAAAAGCGGCTGCCCCTCAAGTTCGAGGTGTCGGCGCTGATTGCGCGGGCGGCTAACGGTGCGTCAGCGGTCTATCCGCTTGCGCAGAATACGCATCGTGACGGCGTGCTGTCGCATACGATCGTACCGGCGCCGGATGCGAGCGCCGCGCTGGTCGGCCAGGCGCAGCAGGCCGCACTGCAGATCGCCGAGAAGCTGGGTTACGTTGGTGTGCTGTGCGTCGAGTTCTTTATTCTGGAAGACGGCTCGCTCGTCGCCAACGAAATGGCGCCGCGGCCGCACAACTCCGGCCATTACACCGTCGATGCATGCGCAACCAGCCAGTTCGAACAGCAGGTCCGGGCGATGACAGGCATGCCGCTAGGCGATACACGCCAGCATTCGCCAGCAGTGATGTTGAACATCCTTGGCGACGTCTGGTTCAAGGACGGCCCGAAGCGCGCGGCCGTCACGCCGCCATGGCATGAAGTCGCCGCAATGTCGGCTGCACGTCTGCATCTGTACGGCAAGGAAGAGGCGCGGCCGGGCCGGAAAATGGGCCACGTGAACTTCACCGCCGCCACGCTCGACGAAGCCCGCACGGCCGCGCGCGATTGTGCGCGGCTCCTGCACATCGCTACGAGCTGAGACCGCTGTCACCATGCCAGACCAACCGAAACAGGCCGACGAATCAATGCCGGTTAGCGTAGAAGAGATCGAGCATGCCGCTGCGCTGCTGGACGCGGGTGAGCTCGTCGCTTTTCCGACCGAGACCGTTTACGGTCTCGGAGGCGACGCGGAGAGCGCCGAAGCGGTGGCGCGCATCTACGCGGCGAAGGGGCGGCCGGCGAATCATCCGGTTATTGTCCATCTTGCGCCGAATGGCGATCCCGGCTATTGGGTCGAACATCTCCCTGCCGAGGCACAGCGGCTCATCGATGCCTTCTGGCCGGGTCCGCTCACGCTGATCCTGAAGCGCGCTGCGCATATTCCGGCGGCCGTGAGCGGTGGACAGGATTCGGTCGGGCTGCGCTGTCCGTCCCATCCGGTCGCGCAGGCAGTGCTTGCTGCATTCAGCGCGCGGCGTGGTGGACACGGCGGTGTCGGGGCGCCGTCGGCGAACCGCTTCGGACATGTAAGCCCGACTACCGCGCAGCACGTGCGCGATGAGTTCGGCAGTTCCATCTACGTGCTCGATGGCGGATCGTCGGACGTCGGGATCGAATCGACGATTCTGGATCTGTCGCGCGGGTTTCCGGCGCTGCTTCGACCCGGACGCGTGACGCCGCAAGAAATCGCCACGGTGCTCGGCGAAATGCCGCGTTTGCTGGACGGTTCAGACGCCACGGCGCCGCGCGCGTCGGGGACCTTGAAGGCGCACTATGCGCCGCGTACGCCTCTTCTGTTGCTGCGCTTTGATGCGATCGAGTCGTTGCTCGCTACGCGGAAGGCTCATGAGCGCGTGGCGCTTGTCGCGCGGGCTTCGCGAGCCGGGCATTGGGCGCAGGCCGACGGTGTGCACTTCGTCGCCGCACCCGAGGACCCGCGCGTGTACGCGCGCGAACTTTACGGTCTATTGCGTGCACTCGATCGCGCAGACGTCGAGCGTATCCTGATTGAGAAGCTCCCCGACACGATCGAATGGATTGCCGTCAATGACCGGCTGGGCAGAGCGGCAGCCGCTTTCGAGGCTCAGGGGTAAGGGTACGGGTGCCGATACCGGCTTGAAGCTGGGGGCAGCGGCGGGTCCTTACTGCGCCGATGGACAAAAAGCTTGGCATTGTCGAGCCGGATTTTTGCAGAGCAGCGCGCCAGACGGGAGGCGAAACACTGCGCTTCGCTCGGTTCCCTGGAAGGAATATTCAACGCGGATTGCGGCGACTCGGGTTTCTCCTGGCCTTGCCGCGTGGTTCCTCGGGCGCGGCGGGCATGGCCGTCGACGGGCCCTTATAGATCCATTCGAGCAGCGAGTCATGAGCGGCCCGCGCCGCTTCAGCGTGCTCATCGTTGATGAAGCTGACGACGACATAGCTCTCGCCGTCCGCCGACGCGACGTAACCGGCGATGGCGCGCACGTCGCGCAGCGTGCCGGTCTTGATATGCGCGTTGCCCCCGACGGGTAGTGTCGTCAGCCGGTTGCGCATCGTGCCGTCGACGCCAGCAATCGGCAGCGATTCGACGAATACCTGCGCAACCGGGCTGGAGTTGGCCGACTGCAGCAGGTCGGCGAGCGAGAGGGCGGTAATGTGCTCGTCACGCGACAGCCCGGAGCCGTTTTCGAGCTGCAGATACTCGGTCGGCAGCGCGCTGCGGTGCATGAAGGTGTCGACGGCGTCGATCGATTTTTGTGGCGTCGCAGGCGCCTTGTAGATTGCCGCACCAATCGTCAGGAACAGGTTGCGCGCCATCGTGTTGTTACTGTACTTGTTGATGTCGCGAACGATGTCAGATAGCACCGGCCCTTCGTGGACCGCAATCGGGCGCGTGCCGGCGGGCACCGCGCCTTCTCGCATCGTGCCATTGAAGGTGCCTCCAGTCCGTTGCCAGAGCGCAAGGAAGCCGCCGGCAAAGAATGCCGAGTGATCCAGCACGGCGACGTTGATCGTGCGGTCGCCGCAGCGCAGCGGGTAGTCGCCGGCGAACGACGCGGACACCGTGCCGTTTGGCATCGGCGTGACGGTGGGTGTAACGGCGGTCGATTCGCCGCGGCACGGGCCGCCTGTCGCGTGCAGCTGGTTGTCGATCTGCAGTTGTGCGAGGGCGGGCAACACGTCGACCGCGACGGTGCCATCCGGCGACGGCGTCAGCGTGAACGACAGCGATTTGAACGCATACAGCAGCGGATCCGGACCGACGTTGTACGGCGCCGTGACGTCGTCGTCGAACGGCGGCAGATCGCGCGTCGACGGATCGAAGAAGCGTTTGTCGAGCACGAGTGCTCCGTCGATCCCGTTGATGCCGGCATTGCGGATTTTCTGCACGAGGTCGATCAGTTCTTCCGGCACGAGTTTCGGGTCGCCCGTGCCCTGAATGTAGAGGTTGCCGTGCAGCACGCCGTTGCCGTCGACGGTGCCGTCGGCATACGCACTCGTGCGCCAGCGATAGTCGGGGCCGAGGATCGAAAGGCCGGCATAGGTCGTGACGAGCTTCATCGTCGAGGCGGGCATCATCGGTTTGCCGGCATTGAGCGCGACGATCGGCGTGCGGTCGCCGACCTTTTCCACCACGACGCTGATCGCGGACAGCGGGACATGCGCGCGCTCGAGCCCGGCCATGACCGAAGGTGGCAGCACCGTGCTGACGTTGACGGCAGGATGGGTGGCCTTGACGCGCGCGTGCGCCGGCAACGGCGCGGCCAGAGCGAGCGCAAGCATGAGCGCGAACGCCGCGCAGCCGGGCAGCATCGCAGCGGCGCGCAACGGCTGTGTAGGGAGCGCGGCGCCGGGCTTGCCCAGACGGTACGACGTAGTGTTGAAAACAGACGAAAGAGGGCGAACCGGCAGGCGGCGCGCAAGTGAAGAGAAAAATGCGTTCGTCATGAAAAGGCGGTCAGGCGGAAGATCACGGCTTGTAAGGCGGCGCGTCGGTTGGCGCGGGTCGGCAACCGCGAACGGGAGTCAGCAGGAAACGCACCCTGCGTAGCAAAAGCGCTTATTGTAGAGACAAGCGATGCTGCTGCGCGGAAAAGGCGCTCGCGAAACGCACGGGCCCGACGAACCGCAAAAACGCACGGGCAAAGCGCGAGCGCACGTACGCCGCTGGGTCCGGAGGCTAGAATGCGTGATCACGAACGATTTGAAACGGTAGAGCGATGCGCATACTGCTTGTCGAAGACGACCGGATGATTGCCGAAGGCGTGCGCAAGGCGCTGCGCGGCGAGGGCTTTGCCGTTGACTGGGTGCAGGACGGCGAATCCGCGTTGAACGCGGTGTCAGGCGAACCTTACGATCTCGTGCTGCTGGACCTGGGTCTGCCGAAACGCGATGGTCTCGATGTACTGCGTTCGCTGCGTGCCCGCGGCCTGGCGATTCCCGTGTTGATCGTCACCGCGCGCGACGCGATCGCGGATCGCGTCAAGGGACTCGATGCCGGTGCCGACGATTACCTCGTCAAACCCTTCGATCTCGACGAACTCGGCGCCCGCATGCGCGCGCTGATTCGGCGCCAGTCGGGCCGCAGCGATTCGACGATCCGCCACGGCCGGCTCACGCTCGATCCTGCGGCACATCAGGTCACACTCGAAGGTGCGCCGGTCGCCTTGTCCGCGCGCGAATTTGCGCTGCTCGAAGCGCTGATGGCGCGGCCGGGGGCGGTGCTGTCGAAGAGCCAGCTCGAAGAAAAAATGTACGGGTGGGGTGAGGAGATCGGCAGCAACACGGTTGAAGTCTATATCCACGCGCTGCGCAAAAAGCTTGGCGCGGACGTGATCCGCAATGTGCGCGGTCTCGGTTACATGCTCGCGAAGGATGTCTGAGCTGATGCGCTCGATTCGCCGTCAACTGCTGTTCTGGCTGCTCGCAATCGTGCTTGCCGGGGTGGGCATCGCGGGCTGGCTGATCTATCGTCAGGCACTCGCCGAAGCGAACGAATTGTTCGATTATCAGTTGCAGGAGATCGCCGCCGCGCTGCCCGCCGAGCCTTTTTCGCAGGTGCTCGGCTCCCAGGATACAGGCGACGAAGGCATCGTGCTGCAAATCTGGAATCGTAACGGCATGCTGATGTATTACTCGCATCCGCGCGCGCCGCTCGCGCCACGCGCCGAACTCGGCTTCACGACGGAGCACACCGATCGCGGCGACTGGCGCGTGTACGGTGCGATCGTCGGCGATAACGTCGTGCAGCTGGCACAACCGGTTTCGGTGCGCAACCGGCTCGCGGCGAACGTGGCGCTGCGCACCTTGTGGCCGCTGATTGTCCTGCTGCCGTTACTCGGTCTGGCGGTGTGGATCGTCGTCGGGCGCGGTCTGAAGCCGCTGCGGCGCGTGACGGATGCGCTCGATACGCGTCATCCCGAAGCACTCGATCCGTTGCCGGACCGACGCCTGCCGCAGGAAGTCCAGCCGCTCGTACACGCCCTGAATGGACTGCTGGAGCGGCTTGCCACGGCACTCCATACGCAGAGGGCGTTTGTCGCCGATGCTGCGCACGAATTGCGCACTCCGCTTGCTGCATTGCAGATCCAGTCGCAACTCGTCGCCCGCGCGCGCGACGACAGCTCGCGTCAGGAAGCGCTCGATGATCTGCAGGCGGGCGTTACGCGCGCGACGCGTCTTGCCGAACAGCTCCTTGCCCTGGCCCGCGCCGAACCCGATGGGCGTGTCTCGACAACGGCACTGGACCTGCATGCGCTTCTCGACGAATGTGTGGTGGCATGCGTGCCGCTCGCGCAGCAGCGCAACGTCGATCTCGGCATCGACACAAATGAACCAGCGACCGTGACCGGTGACGCCGAAGCGCTGCGTGTCATGTTCAACAATCTGCTCGACAACGCGACGAAATACACCCCGGCGGGTGGGCGGGTCGATGTGAGCCTCAAGGTCGAGGGCGGCCGTCCGGTCGTGCGTATCGCCGACGCGGGGCCGGGCATTCCGGTTGAGGAGCGCGAGCGTGTCTTCGACCGCTTCTATCGCGTCGGCGCAGGCGCAAACCGCGTACGCACCGACGTCGCGGGCAGCGGTCTTGGGCTCGCGATCGTCAAACGCATCGCGCTTCAACACGAGGTGCAACTGACGCTGGGGGAATCGGCGGCAGGCGGCCTGCTTGTGACCGTGCGGTTCTGATTTCCCGGGGGTGAAAGACCTTCCGCAGGCAGAACGGGAAAGGGTTTTCGGGTCGTAGCAAGTTTAAGACTCCTTTAAGCGATGCCGCGTACGCTTCGAATCAATTCTGGAGCACGTCTTCCCGTCAGGAGTACACGATGACAGCAAAAATCCTCTCCCGCAGTGCAGTTGCCGTGGCCGTTGCCGTCGCATTGTCGGCGGGCTACATAGCGGGACATCGCAACGTTCCGACGCCCGAAATCATCACACCGGTGCAAGCGGCGATGATGCCGGCCGAAGCCGCCGCGAAGACCGGGATTCCCGATTTCTCCGGCCTCGTCGAAACGTACGGCCCGGCCGTGGTCAACATCAGCGCGAAGCACGTCGTCAAACAGACTGCGCAACGCAGCGGTAACGGCGCGCAGTTGCCGATGGATCCAAGCGATCCGCTCTATCAGTTCTACCGTCACTTCTTCGGCGGTATCCCCGGTCAGGGTGGTCCCGGCGCGGGCGGCGACGATCAGCCGGACACACCGAGTGCGAGCCTCGGTTCCGGGTTCATCATCAGCGGCGACGGCTACATTCTGACCAACGCGCACGTCGTCGACGGCGCTAACGTCGTCACCGTCAAGCTGACCGACAAACGTGAGTTCAAGGCGAAGGTCGTCGGGGCGGACAAACAGTCCGACGTCGCCGTACTGAAAATCGAAGCGGGCAACCTGCCAACCGTAAAGATCGGCGATCCGCGTCAGAGCAAGGTCGGCCAATGGGTCGTCGCAATCGGCTCGCCGTATGGTTTCGACAATACGGTGACCTCGGGCATCATCAGCGCGAAGTCGCGTTCGCTGCCGAATGAAAACTACACGCCGTTCATCCAGACTGACGTGCCGGTGAACCCGGGAAATTCTGGCGGTCCGTTGTTTAACCTGCAGGGCGAAGTGATCGGCATCAACTCGATGATCTATTCGCAGACGGGTGGTTTCCAAGGCCTTTCGTTCGCCATCCCGATCAGCGAGGCAATGAAGGTCAAGGACGACCTCGTCGCGACGGGTCACGTCAGCCGTGGACGTCTCGGTGTTGCCGTGCAGTCGGTGAACCAGTCGCTTGCCAACTCGTTCGGTATGAAGACGCCGCAAGGCGCACTGGTGAGTTCGGTCGATTCCAGCGGACCGGCCGCGAAGGCCGGATTGCAACCGGGCGACGTGATCCTGTCGGTGAACGGCACGCCGGTGGCCGACTCGTCGGATCTGCCGTCCCAGGTGGCCAGCCTGAAGCCGGGCACGTCGGCCGACGTCCAGGTCTGGCGTGACAAGGCGACCAAGACTCTGAAGGTGACGATCGGTGCGCTGTCGGATGCGAAGGTCGCATCAAAAGATACGCCGGCCGAGGAACAGGGTCGCCTGGGGGTTGCGGTTCGGCCGCTGACACCTGAGGAAAAGAGCAGTGCGTCCCTGTCGCACGGGTTGCTGGTTCAGCAGGCGGGTGGTCCGGCGGCGAGCGCTGGCATTCAGCCGGGCGATGTGATCCTCGCCGTCAACGGCCGTCCGGTGACGAGTATCGACCAACTGAAGCAGATGGTTGCCAAGGCGGGCGATAGCATTGCGCTCCTGATCCAGCGCGACGATGCGCAGATTTTTGTGCCGGTCGACCTCGGTTGATGTAAAAAGTACAGGGTGGCGCCGGTTAGCCCGGCGCCACGGATTGCACCGATTGAGGCTGTGCCTGTCTCGACGCTGGGGCAAGCCGACAGGCACGGAGCTTGCGGCCTCTCGTTTTCTGCACGAACCATAACAGGAACGATGCCATGAAGACAGAAGGTACACAGGGAAGAATCCTGACGGTGGCCGTGGCTGCGGCGCTGGCACTCGGTCTCGCGGGCGGCGCGTATGCGCAGCAGGCGAGCGACACCACGGGCGGCACCACGACCGACAACACGAGCGCGGGTAATACCAACGGCGGCGGCATGCCACAGGTTCAGCAGCAAGGCGACGTGTCGTTCGTCTCGGGCGGCGTCGGGCTCGATGAGTCGAGAGCCTTACAGGCCGCACAGAGCCAGTGGCCACTGTCGCTGCGCTTCACCGGCCCGGCTTCCAACTTTCTAGCGAACGTTCATGTCCGGATTGTCGACGCGCAAGGCGGCGACGTGCTGACCGCAACGTCGCGCGGCCCGTTCATGCTGGTGCGGCTGCGGCCTGGCCGCTATTCGGTCCATGCGGCGTACGAAGATCGCGAGCAGACCAGGACGGTCAGCGTGCCGCCCACGGGCACGGCCCGGGCGTCCTTCTACTGGAATACCCAGTGATACCCTGGTTAGCGCAGGGAGGCCGCACATTCGGCCGGAGTTTCGCCGATAATAAAGCCACGGGCAAGCCCCGTGGCTTTTTTCATGGAGCCGCGCCGCTTGCCGGAAAGCGCACGCGCGGCGCGACAGCGGGGTTGGAGCCTGGGCTGCCGCGCGGTTCCCAACCGCACCACGGAGCTGGACATGACGGCCAACGCCCCGGCAGGCAACGGAAGTCCCGACGAGGACGAAGCCCCTGACGGGCGGGGTGCGGTGCGCTCGTCCGCTCCGGGACAACCCTCAGCCGATGCCGCAGCGCATGGCGCGGCGGGCGGCGGTCATCGTGTCGAGGTTGCCGCCAACCGTCATCGCGTGCGTGTGATTCATCTGGGCGTCACCGTGGCCGACACCCAAGCCGCGCTGACCTTATCCGAAACTGGCCTTCCCGACGTGTTCTATTTCCCGCGTGCCGACGTCAACATGGCGCGGCTCGAGCGTTCTGCGCATACCTCCCGATGTCCGTTCAAAGGGGAGGCGTCCTACTATCACCTGTTGACCGAAGAAGGCGTCGTCGAAAACGCCGTCTGGACTTACGAGACACCGCTCGACTCCGTCAAGCAGATCAAGGGCTATCTGGCGTTTTACGTGTCGCGCGTCGACCGCATCGATCAGACTTCTTGATCCCGCGGGCCGCGTGTTTATCGGGGAGGCCGTCATGGAACTAAACAACGCTTTGCGGATTCCGCTTGAACCCTCGGCCGTATGGGACGCCCTGCAGGATCTTGCGCTTTTGCGCGCGAGCCTCGACAACTGCGAGTCGTTCACCCGGCTGGCGCACGGCGAATATGCGTTGACGATGACCGTGCCGCTCGGGCCCCTGCGTGCGCATTACGACGTGCGCGCCCATGTCGTGAGCCCGGACGACGTGCAGTCCGAGACCATGCACCGCATGCTCAACTTCAAGGCCCGGGCGGAAGGTGTCGGGGCGTTGCGCGGACAGATGGAAGTGCGCCTGCGTGCGGACGATCAGGGGAGCGGCCCAACCAGGCACGCGCACACGCGGATCGACTATTCAGTATGGGCCACGCTGACCGGCCCCCTGACCCAGCTGCCCGCACGTCAGATCGAAAACGCGCTGCATGAACTGGCGGACACTTTTTTCACCGAATTCTGCGCGGTTGTGCAGGCGAAGCACGGTCGCGGACCGAATCGCGTGCATGGCACGCCGAACCGGCGCCAGCATGTATTCTTGCGGCCGGTCAATCTCAGTGCGATGGCGCGCCGGGTGCGGCCGCACGATCATGGCGCGCTGACCGGCCGGGCGGCCAGCTCCCTGCTGAGTGCGCGCGCGTCGCATCACGAGCATGACCCGCATGCCGTGCCGAACTGGGCATGGGCGGGAATGATCTTCTTCGTCGCGATACTGCTTTATCTGGCGCGCTGGTTCAGCCAGGGCTGAAAGGCCGGGCGCGGCGGCTTCCCCGGCCGCCGCGTTGAGTGCCGCCGATATTTCCCGACCGCTTTTCCTTCATCGCGCCGCTCGTCACGCGCCGTGAAACTCACGTCTGTAAGCTGACGGCGACGTTCTGAACGCCTCGGCGAAATGCTGACGTAGCGACGCCGTCGAGCCGAAGCCTGCGATGCCGGCGATCGCATCCACCGATTGATCCGTAGTCTCGAGCAGTTGCTGCGCGCGCGCAAGGCGCTGCGCGAGTAGCCACGCGCCGACGGTCGTGCCGGTCGACTGCCGGAAGCGGCGCGTGAGGGTGCGCCGGCTCATCAGGGCGCGCCCGGCGAGCGAGTCGAGTGTGTGCGGCTCGTTGAGGTTGCTGCATACCCAGTCGAGCAGTCCGGCCAGGCGGTCGCCGTGCACATTCGCCGGCACCGGCTGCTGGATGTACTGCGCTTGACTGCCCTGGCGATGCGGCGGTACGACCAGCCGGCGCGCCACATAGCTCGCGGTCTGCGCACCGCACCGCTTGCGCAGTACGTGCAGGCAGCAGTCGAGACCGGCAGCCGTGCCGGCCGAGGTCAGCACCTCGCCGTCGTCGACATACAGCACATTGGGATTGAGCTTCACCTTCGGATAACGGCTCGCGAAGTCTTCTGCCCAAGCCCAGTGGGTGGTAGCCGGACGGCCATCGAGCAAACCTGCCGCCGCCAGCACGTACGCGCCCAGGCACAGCCCGACCAGTTGCGTGCCACGCGCGTGCGCTGCGCGCAATGCGTCGAGCAATGCAGCGGGCGGAGGCTCGTTCGGGTCGCGCCAGCTCGGCACGATGATCGTGTCGGCGTCGGCGAGTGCGTCGAGACCATGCGGGGCAGAGATCGAAAAGCCCGCGGTAGTCGACAGCGTCCCCGGCTCGGTCGCGCAGACGCGAAAGTCAAACGCTGGCACGCCGCCGTCGCCACGGTCTTCGCCGAACACGACGCAGGGCACGGAAAGATGGAACGGACTGATGCGGTCGAAGGCGACGACGGCGATGACGGGCCTCGTATCGACATCGGCAACGCCCGCACGAGGAAGCTGGGACGGCCGTGGTCGAGCGCCACGATGGGAAGCAGAACCGGAAACCGGGGTGGGCATCGCAGGCTCCCTGATGTGAAGTAGCAGGCAGGAAGAACCGGCCGCGGACAATTTTCGAAAAGTACCATTGGCCCGATTCTATCGAAAATTGTCATTCGGGTCACTGTCGGTCTCACTGCAGAAAGCGAAGAATGCGCTCATCGCTGCTGCACGGGAAAGGACCGAACGACCGGTGCGTGGCGAGCCCTTGAACCAGAGAAGGAGTTTCGCCATGACTACGCCCCGCCGCGCCCTGATCGTCATCGATGTGCAGAACGAATACGTCACCGGCGACCTGCCGATCGAATATCCGCCGGTGCAGGTTTCACTCGCGAACATCGGCCGGGCGATGGACGCTGCGCGCGCAGCATCAGTGCCGGTCGTCGTCGTGCAGAATCTGGCTCCGGCTACTTCGCCGCTCTTCGCGCGCGGCACGGAAGGCGCGGAATTGCATCCGGCCGTCGCGTCGCGCGAGCGCGACCATCTCGTGACGAAAACGTTGCCGAGCGCTTTCCCGGAAACGGACCTCGCCGCCTGGCTCGCGCTGCATCAGGTCGACACGCTGACGGTCGTCGGCTACATGACCCACAACTGCGATGCGTCGACGATCAACCATGCGGTGCATTCGGGACTGACGGTCGAATTTCTGCACGACGCGACAGGGTCGGTGCCGTACGAAAACAGCGCGGGCTTCGCGAGCGCGGAGGACATCCATCGCGTGTTCAGCGTCGTGCTGCAATCGCGCTTTGCTGCGGTCGCCAGCACGGATCATTGGATCGAGGCCCTTGCAGCGGGCCAGCCGCTGGAGCGCGGCAACATCTACACGTCGAACCAGACCGCGCGCGCAACGCGAAGAGCGGCCTGAGACGGGACGCGCCGCCTAGGCGACGCGCGATGATGCAAAGAAGGCAGAAACCGGAAGGTTTCCGCCTTGTTTGTCAGCACAGAGGACTAACCCGCCGGATCAGTGGGGCGCTGAACGCAAGGCGGGACTCAGGCGCAGCATGTCGAATATGCCTTTGACCATCTGCTCGGCGTGTTTCTCGAAGTCGAGCGCGCCAGGCAGGAACAGCATGTCGCGCAGAGCGCCGCCGACGAACGCATGCAGCATCGACGTCGCCCGTGCGGTATCGAGATCCGCCGGCAACTGGCCTTTCGAGATCGCGTTGCGCAGGCCGCCCTCGATACTCCTCAGCGCGTCGCGCATGCTGTTCTGATTGCGCGCCATGACCGGGCCCATCTCCTCAACGAATTCACACTTCAGAAAGAGGATATCGAACACGCGCCGACGGCGCGGATCGTTCGCGGTATCGCGCAGACAAACCGTGCAGATCTCCATCAGGCGCGCGAGCGGATCCGCCTCCCCGGGATCGAGCGAGGCCGCCTTGAGTTCGTCGAGCGGGAGCAGCACGCGATCGAACATCGCGGTGAAGAGTTCGCCCTTGTTGGCGAAATGCCAGTAAATCGCCCCGCGGGTCACGCCCGCTGCCTGGGCGATGTCGGCCAGCGACGTGCGCGATACACCCTTCTCGAAAAACACCCGCTCCGCGGCATCGAGGATGCCGTTGCGTGTCTCCAACGCCTCTTCCTTCGTTCGTCGGACCATATCTGTATGATCTACTCTCGCTACGGGTTGACCCTGAGCTTATTAAACGCGCCAGGTAACAATCCGTTCAATAGTTAACCGATTTGCGAACTGATCTTGCAGACCGCGCTGTTTCGGCGTGATGAACCGTCTTTTACGTGCATTCACGAATGTATATATAATAGCACCCCATCGATCGAATAGCCCAAGCGGTGTCGACCGGTTAATATCCGACACTGTTGTCTTTTAAACGCTTGCGAACCGCCTGAAACGGCGTCGCAGTGCGGCATTTCCCGGTTTGGCGCATTTGCCCTAGGCCGTTTTGGGCTATCGATCAGGCGTCTTCTGACGCATGCGTGCGCTGTCATCCCCGGGGTAGGGATGCGCGCACTTTTTCATTCTCAGTCTTTGACAGAGGTCGCTCCATGCGCGTCGAACGGGTTCCATTCCGCTTAATCAGTGCCGCGACGGCTGCCGTATTTCTTGCAGCATGCGGACCAAAACAATCGGCACCTCCGCAACAGACGCCCGAAGTCGGCGTCGTAACCGTCCAGCCGTCGGCAGTTCCGGTCACCAGCGAACTGCCGGGCCGTACCAGCGCCTACCTCGTCGCGGAAGTCCGCGCACGGGTGGACGGCATCGTCCTGAGGCGCGAGTTCACGGAAGGCTCCGAGGTCAAGGCCGGCCAGCGTCTCTACAAGATCGACCCGGCTCCGTATATCGCGACGCTGAACAACGCGAAGGCGTCGCTTGCGAAGGCGCAGGCAAATCTCGCTTCGACCTCCGCCCAGGCAGCCCGCTACAAGGTGCTCGTCGCGGCCAACGCCGTCAGCAAGCAGGACTACGACAACGCCGTGGCCTCTGAAGGGCAGGCGGCAGCAGACGTCGCCGCCGGCAAGGCCGCGGTCGACACCGCGCAGATCAACCTCGGCTACACCGATGTGACGTCGCCGATCACCGGCCGCATCGGCAAATCCGCGGTGACGCCGGGCGCCTATGTGCAGGCGAGCCAGGCGACGCTGCTCTCGACGGTCCAGCAACTGGATCCGGTCTACGTCGATGTGACGCAATCGAGCCTCGACGGCCTGCGGCTGCGCCGTGAGATCCAGGAGGGGCGTCTGAAGACTAACGGCCCCAATGCCGCCAAGGTCACGCTGATCCTCGAGGATGGCAGGAAGTATCCGGAAATCGGCAAGCTCCAGTTCACCGACGTGACCGTCGACCAGACCACGGGTTCGGTCACCGTCCGCGCGATTTTCCCGAACAAGGACCGTGTGCTGTTACCGGGCATGTTCGTGCGCGCAAGCATTGAAGAGGGGGTGAACCAGAACGCGCTGCTCGTGCCGCAGGTTGGCGTGACGCATGACCAGAAGGGTCAGCCGACCGCGCTCGTCGTCGACCCGGATAACAAGGTGGTGTTGCGCCAGATCGTCGCGTCGCGCACGTACGGCCAGAACTGGGTCGTCGATGACGGCCTGAATCCGGGTGACCGCGTGATCGTTCAGGGCACCGAGAAGGTCCGCCCCGGCGCGTCCGTGAAGCCGGTCCCTGCACAACTGCCCCCCGCCCCTGCCTCCGCTACGGTCGCTCAGGGTGCCCCGGCGGCCAGCGGTGCGCAGACGGCCCCCCAGGGGGACACGCCTCACAACGCACAAGCTGCCTCCGCTGCATCGGGCGCGCAATAACAGGGAGCCCGCTTCATGGCAAAGTTCTTTATCGATCGCCCGATTTTTGCATGGGTGATCGCCATCATTCTGATGCTGGCGGGTCTCGCGTCGATCTTTACCTTACCGATTGCGCAATACCCGACCATCGCGCCGCCGTCCGTGCAGATCAGCGCGACGTACCCGGGCGCCTCGGCGAAGACGGTTGAAAATACCGTCACGCAGGTGATCGAGCAGCAGATGAGTGGTCTCGACCACCTGCTGTATCTGGCGTCGACGTCGGATGACTCCGGCACCGCCACGATCACGCTGACGTTCGCGGCCGGCACCAATCCGGACATCGCGCAGGTGCAGGTGCAGAACAAGCTGCAGCTCGCGACGCCGCTTCTGCCGCAGGTCGTGCAGCAGCTTGGTACGAGGGTCACGAAGTCGAGCAGCAGCTTCCTGCTGGTGATGGCGTTCGTGTCCGAAGACAGCAGCATGAACAAGTACGACCTGGCGAACTACGTCGCGTCGCACGTGCAGGATCCGATCAGCCGTATTGACGGCGTGGGCACGGTGACGCTGTTCGGTACGCAGTATGCGATGCGGATCTGGCTCGACGCGACCAAGCTGAACAACTTCGGTCTCACGCCGGTCGATGTGCAGACCGCGTTGCTCGCACAGAACGTTCAGGTGGCGGGCGGCTCGCTCGGCGGCACGCCGTCGGTGCCGGGTCAGATGCTGCAGGCGACGATCAGCGAAGCCACGCTGCTCAACACGCCCGAGCAGTTCGGCAACGTGCTGCTGAAGGTGAATCAGGACGGCTCGCAGGTGCGCATCAAGGACGTCGCGCGCATCGAGCTCGGCGGCGAAAACTACAACTTCGACACGAAGTACAACGGCGCGCCGACCGCGGGCTTCGGTATCCAGCTGGCGACTGGCGCAAATGCGCTGGCCACGGCCAAGGCCGTGCGCGCAAAGGTCGACGAACTGTCGAAGTACTTCCCGCACGGTCTGGTGGTGAAGTACCCGTATGACACGACGCCGTTCGTGCGCCTGTCGATCGAGGAAGTGGTCAAGACACTGCTCGAAGGCATCGTGCTGGTGTTCCTCGTGATGTACCTGTTCCTGCAGAACCTGCGCGCCACGCTGATCCCGACGATCGCCGTGCCGGTGGTGCTGCTGGGCACGTTCGCGATCATGGGCATAGTGGGTTTTTCGATCAACGTGCTGTCGATGTTCGGGCTTGTGCTGGCGATCGGTCTGCTGGTGGACGATGCGATCGTGGTGGTGGAAAACGTCGAGCGGGTGATGGCGGAGGAGGGGTTATCGCCACGCGAGGCAACCCGCAAGGCGATGGACCAGATTACCGGCGCGTTGATCGGCGTGGCGCTCGTGCTGTCGGCGGTGTTCGTGCCGGTGGCGTTTTCCGGCGGTTCGGTCGGCGCGATCTACCGGCAGTTCTCGCTGACGATCGTGGCGGCCATGGTGCTGTCCGTGCTGGTCGCGTTGATTCTGACGCCGGCGCTGTGCGCGACGATCCTCAAGCCGATTCCGAAGGGCCATCACGAAGAGAAGAAGGGCTTCTTCGGCTGGTTCAACCGGACGTTCGAGAAAAGCCGCGACAAGTATCACGTCGGCGTTCACCACGTGATCAAGCGCTCGGGCCGCTGGCTCATCATCTACATGGTGGTGATTTTCGCGGTCGGGCTGCTGTTCGTGAAGCTGCCGAAGTCGTTCCTGCCGGATGAAGACCAGGGCACGATGTTCGTGCTGGTGCAGACGCCGGCCGGTTCGACGCAGGAAACGACCGCACGCACGCTGAAGAACGTGTCCGACTATCTGCTCACCACCGAGAAGAGCATCGTCGAATCGACCTTCACGGTGAACGGCTTCAGCTTTGCCGGTCGCGGGCAGAACGCGGGTCTCGTGTTCGTGCGGATGAAGGACTATTCACAGCGCCAGCGGGCGGACCAGAAGGTGCAGGCGCTCGTGGGCCGGTTGTTCATGCATTTCGGCAGCTACAAGGATGCGCTGGTGTATCCGGTGAATCCGCCGTCCATTCCTGAACTGGGCACCGCAGCGGGCTTCGACTTCCAGCTGCAGGACCGTTCGGGTGTCGGTCACGAGGCGCTGATGGCCGCGCGCAACCAGTTGCTGGGCATGGCCGCCAAGGATCCGGTACTGGCGCAGGTCCGTCCGAACGGCCTGAACGACACGCCGCAGTTCAAGGTGAACATCGATCAGGAGAAGGCTTCGGCGCTCGGCGTATCGTTGACGACCATCGACCAGACGTTCTCGATCGCGTGGGCATCGCAGTTCGTGAACAACTTCCTCGATACCGACAGCCGGATCAAGAAGGTGTATCTGCAGGGTGACGCACCATTCCGGATGACGCCGGAGAACCTACACGACTGGTACGTGCGCAACTCGGCGGGCGGCATGGTGCCGTTCTCCTCGTTCGCTTCGGGCGCCTGGACGTTCGGTTCACCGAAGCTGGAGCGCTACAACGGTATTTCGTCGGTGGAAATCCAGGGTGCCGCGGCGCCTGGCAAGAGTACCGGCCAGGCGATGACGGCGATCGAAGCCATCGCAGCGAAGCTCCCGGCAGGCATTGGCTACGAATGGACGGGTCTGTCGTTCCAGGAGCGCCAGTCCGGTTCGCAGGCGCCGATCCTGTACGGCATCTCGATTCTGGTCGTGTTCCTGTGTCTCGCCGCGCTGTATGAAAGCTGGTCGATTCCGTTCTCGGTGATCATGGTGGTGCCGCTCGGCGTGATCGGTGCACTGCTCGCCGCGACGCTGCGCGGGCTCGAGAATGACGTGTTCTTCCAGGTGGGTCTGTTGACCACGGTGGGGCTGTCGGCGAAGAACGCGATTCTGATCGTGGAATTCGCCCGCGAGCTGCAGCAGTCGCAAGGCATGGGGCCGATCGAAGCGGCGCTCGAAGCATCGCGTCTGCGGTTGCGCCCGATCCTGATGACGTCGCTCGCGTTCATTCTTGGCGTGTTGCCGCTCGCCATCAGTAACGGTGCGGGTTCGGCAAGCCAGCACGCGATCGGTACCGGCGTGATCGGCGGGATGTTGACGGCGACCTTCCTCGCCATCTTCATGATCCCGATGTTCTTCGTCGTGATCCGCGCGAAGTTCGGTGGCGAGAAGGAAGACCCGGATGCAGCGCTCGATCACTACAACCAGCACCACCCGGACGACCCTGAAGGTGGGGCGGGCGGCCATGGCTCGGGCAACGGGTCTGCGAGCTAAGGACATTGAGATGCAAAAACATTCTTTGATTGCAGTCGCGGTTGCGCTTTTCGCCGCGGGCTGCACGATGGCGCCGAAGTACGAACGCCCGGCCGCGCCCGTGTCGGACAGCTTCCCGACGGGTGGCGTCTACGCGACCCAGCCCGTCGCGGCGGCGGGCGGCCTGAGCGCGAACGGCCAGGCGGCAACGGATATCGGCTGGCGTGACTTCTTCGCCGATCCGCGTCTGCAAAGACTGATCGAGATCGCGCTGAAGAACAACCGTGATCTGCGCGTGTCGGTGCTGAATATTGCGGCGTCGCGTGCGCAGTATCAGATCACGCGCGCACAACTGTTCCCGACGCTCGAAGCGGCGGCGTCGGAAACCAAAACGCGTACGCCGAAGGATCTGACGTTCTTCGGCAATACGATCTCGACCGAGTATTCGGTCGGCCTCAACGCTTCGTGGGAAATCGACTTCTTCGGCCGGATCCAGAGCCTGAAGGATCAGGCGCTGGCGCAGTATCTGGCTACGGCACAGGCGCGCAAGGCGGCGGAAATTTCGCTCGTGTCGTCGGTGGCGGACCAGTATCTGACCGTGCTGGCCTTTGACGATCTGCTGAAGGTTACCGAAGGCACGCTGAAGATCGCGCAGGATTCGTACAACCTCACCAAGCTGCAATTCGATACGGGCACGGGTTCCGAACTCGACCTGCGTCAGGCACAGACGGTGGTCGAGCAGGCCACGGCGAGCATGCAGTCGGAGGCGCGTCTGCGGGCGCAGGCGGAAAACGCGCTCGTGCTGCTGGTCGGCGAACCACTGCCTGCGGATCTGCCGCCCGGCATGCCGTTGAACGACCAGAATCTCCTCGCGGATATTCCGGCCGGGTTGCCGTCGGATCTGCTGCAGCGTCGTCCAGACATCATGGAAGCAGAAGAGAACCTGCTTGCTGCCAATGCGAACATCGGGGCGGCGCGCGCGGCGTTCTTTCCGAAGGTTTCGCTGACCGGCAATTTCGGTACGCTGAGTCCGTCGCTTGGCGGTCTCTTCAAGGCGGGTTCCGCGGCATGGTCGTTCGCGCCGCAGATCACGTTGCCGATCTTCGAAGGCGGCGCGAACAAGGCCAATCTCGATCTTGCGCACGTGCAGAAGAACATCCAGATCGCGCAGTACGAAAAGGCGATCCAGACGGCTTTCCGCGAAGTCGCCGATGGTCTCGCGGCACGTGGCACGTACGACCAGGAAATTTCGGCGCGTGAACGCAACACCTTCGCTGAGCAGCGCCGCTTCGAGCTGTCGGACCTGCGCTACAGGAACGGCGTCGACAGCTATCTGTCGGTGCTTACCGCGCAGAACGATCTCTATCTCGCGCAGCAGACGCTGATCACCGCGCGTTTGAACCGGCTCACGAACCTGGTCGATCTGTACCAGTTCCTGGGCGGCGGCTGGATCGAGCGGGCTGGCGAGCAGCCACGTCCGGCCGATGCACCCGTCGACTACGGCGCAGCGAGCGCGCCTGTTGCCGCTTCGGCGCCGGCGGGCTGACAGATCGTCGTCATCCAGTAATCGGGCAGGCAGCATTCGCCGGATCACTGGATCGCAGGCAGAAAAAAACGCCACGGGAAGCCGTGGCGTTTCTCATTGGCGCGTCGCGCGACGGGGATCGCGCGGTGTACTACGAGCCGTCTTCAGTGCGCGTCCGCGGCACGTGCTTCGAACTCGTGGCTCGTGCGGAGGGCGTCGTCCCTTGCCGGCTGATCGCCCGGCGTGCGGCCGTCGAAATCATGGCCTGTACGGCGGATATCGTTCTTCGCGGCGCGTTCACCCTTCACGCCGTTGAAGATCAGGTTCAGCACGACCGCGGACACCGACGCAAGCAGGATCCCGCTATGGAGCAGCGGCGAGAGAGCCGGCGGCAGCTTCGAGAAGAAATGCGGTGAGACGACCGGCACGAGGCCGAGGCCGATACTCACGGCGACGATGAACAGGTTGTGATGGTTCTTTACGAAGTCGACCTTCGACAGCACCTTGATGCCGTTTGCCGCGACCATCCCGAACATCACGATGCCCGCGCCGCCGAGCACGAACGCCGGTACCGACGCCACCACCTGCGCCATCTTCGGAAAAAGGCCAAGCAGCACGAGGATCACGCCGCCCATCGCGCAGACGAAGCGGCTTTTCACGCCCGTCACGCCGATCAGCCCGACGTTCTGCGAGAACGAGGTATGCGGGAACGAGTTGAAGATGCCGCCGATCAATGTGCCGAGACCGTCGACGCGCAGACCGCGCACCAGTGTCTTCTGGTCGACCGGCCGGTCGACCATGTCGCCGACCGCGAGGAACATGCCGGTCGATTCGATGAACGTGACGAACATCACCGTCACCATGGTCGCGATCGACAGCGGATCGAAGTGCGGCAGGCCGAAGTGGAACGGCATCACGAAGCCGACCCATGGCGCGCTGGTTACGCCTTCCATGTTCACACGGCCGAGCAGGGCTGCAACCACGAAGCCCGCGACGATACCAAGGAGCACGGAAATATTCGCGATGAAGCCCTTGCCGAACTTGTTGATCAGCAGAATCAACGTGAGCACGATGAGAGACAGTCCAAGGTAGACAGGATTGCCGTAATCCGGATTGCCGACGCCGCCCGCCGCCCAGTTGATCCCGACCTCCATCAAAGAAAGTCCGATCACTGAAATCACCACGCCGACCACGACAGGTGGAAAGAACCGCAACAGCTTGCCGATCGCAGGCGCGAGGAAGATGCCGACGATGCCGGCTGCAATCGTCGAACCGAAGATGTCGAGAATGCCGAGCGACGGATTGGTGCCGATCGCGACCATCGGGCCGACGGCCGCGAACGTGCAGCCCATGATCACCGGCAGACGGATGCCGAAAATCCACAGGCCGAGCGTCTGGATCAGCGTGGCGATGCCGCACGAGAACAGGTCGGCGCTGATGAGAAAGGCAATCTGCTCTTTCGGAAGCTTGAGCGCGGCGCCGATGATGAGCGGAACCGCAACCGCTCCGGCATACATGACGAGCACATGCTGAATGCCGAGCGTCAGCAACTGGCCTGCCGGCAGTCGCTCATCGCACGGGTGAACCGTGTTCGATTGCATCTTGTCTGTCTCCACATCTCGTTTTCGGGATGGCTCCAAGGTAGGTGGAACGAAAAGATGCAACAAGACCGCTGGAGCCTATTCCGGGCTTCCCGACGACGATATGGGTAGCGCGCGTTTGAAAGCCAATCGAAACACGTGCTGTGGCCGAAATGCCGCCAGGCCCCGTGTCGTGGCGCACGGCTGTCATGCGCGCACACGGACGGCATCGCGTGATATGTGTGAAAATTGATGCAGCGTATTCGCGGCAGCACATAGTGTCGTTTTGACACGGCCTGTGGCGTGCCGGGGTTAACCCGCGAGTCGCGCGTTTCAGTGCCTCTCCGGCACGCTGCCGGATATCGTCAAATTCGGGTGGTCACCATCCGTCAAACTCATACTATTGCCCATGCGTTTTCTCGGCATCGACCTCGGCACCGGGTCACTGAAACTGGCAATTGTCGACGAGGAGGGACGCGAGCGCGCCGCGGCAAGCGTCGCGTATGCGATCGAAACGCCACGTCCTGGATGGGCCGAAACGTCCGTCGAGACATGGTGGCGCGCGCTGTGCGAAGCGTCGGCCCGACTGCCCGCCGAAGAGCGCGACGAGGTCCGCGCGATTGGTTTCTCCGGGCAGATGCACGGTGTCGTGCTGACCGATGCGCAAGGGCAGCCGGTGCGGCCCGCCATGCTCTGGCCCGACACGCGCGCGCTTGCGCTGCTCGATGCGTGGCCCGAACCGCAGCCGAATCCCGTAGCGCCAGGCATGGCCGGTCCCTTGTTGCGCTGGATCGCGGTCCATGAGCCGCAGTCCGCACAGGCGACGCGCTGGGCGTTGCAACCGAAAGACTGGCTGCGCGTGAGACTCGGCGGCGCGGTGTTGACCGATCCATCCGATGCATGTGCGACCGCGCTCGCCGATCCGGCAGGCGTATGGGATTCCGCGCTGCTCGACAGGCTTGGTTTGCCGCATGAGTGGTTTGCACCATTGGCGCCGTCGTATGTGGCGGGCGGCACCTTGTCCGGCGAGGCGGCGACTGCGCTGGGTCTGCGTGCCGGAATCGTGCTGGCGACAGGTGCCGCCGATACGCCGTGCGCTGCGCTAGGCAGTGGTCTGACGCGCGACGGCGACGCGCTTCTCACCACCGGCACGGGTGGGCAGATCGTCGTCCTCGCATGCGATGAAGCGGACGCGGCGCAGGGTTTGCATCGCTATCGCGCGGCGACCGATCACGGGTACCGGATGGCGGCGATGCAGAATGTCGGCGTCGCGCTGGAGACGGTACGCGGCTGGCTGTCATACGAATGGCCGGATGCCTATCGCGATGCGTTCGTCGACAACGCGGTGGCCGGTCTCACGTTTCTCCCGTATCTCACTGGCGAACGTTCGCCGTGGCTCAATCCTTCGGCGCGCGGCGGCTGGCTCGGCCTTGCACTCGGTCATACACGCGGAACAATGATGCGTGCCGCTTTCGAAGGCGTCGCGTTTTCGCTGCGTGCGGGGCTCGATGCGATCCGTCGCAGCGGGGCTCATGTGACGACGCTGCGGCTCGCGGGCGGTGGTTCCGTCGATGCGCGCTGGCGGCAACTGCTTGCCGATGCGCTCGATGTCGAACTGCATGCGGTCGATTGTCCCAACGCAGCGGGGCGCGGTGCTGCGATACTTGGCGGGCTCGCGAGCGGACACTGGCATGCTTCCGATCTGGCCGTCCTCGCGCCAGCGACAACGCGCGTTGCCGGCCCGTCAGGCGACACAGCGCTGGCTGACCGCTACGCACGCTTCCTCGATCTGTACGCGCGGACGGAGACCTGGTTCCCTGTGCGTGATTGAACAACGGGATGTCGCGTGCAGTCAGCGACGCGGCCAATGGCACAACGACCGGCGACGCAATTTCGCCGATGATGATGGGCGTCCGGCACAGCGCCAGCGCATCACCAGGCTCAGGCGCGCGCCACCAACAGGATTCGCAACACCCGGCGCGACCAGCATGCACTGATCGTTCCGCGAATTGATGGACTCAAAGGAGCATTTACGATGAAGACAAAAGCAGCAATCGCATGGAAGGCCGGCGCGCCGTTGACGATCGAAGAGGTCGATCTCGAAGGACCGCGTGCGGGCGAAGTGCTGATTGAGGTGAAGGCGACGGGCATCTGCCACACCGACTACTACACGCTGTCGGGCGCGGACCCGGAAGGCATCTTCCCGGCGATTCTGGGTCATGAGGGTGCGGGTGTCGTCGTCGATGTCGGTCCCGGTGTCGGCACGCTGAAGAAGGGCGATCATGTGATTCCGCTCTACACGCCGGAATGCCGCCAGTGCAAGTTCTGCCTGTCGCGCAAGACCAACCTGTGTCAGGCGATCCGCTCGACGCAGGGCAAGGGCCTCATGCCCGATGCGACGTCGCGCTTTTCGATCGACGGCAGGCCGCTGTTTCATTACATGGGCACGTCGACGTTCTCGAACTACATCGTGGTGCCGGAAATCGCGGTCGCGAAGGTGCGTGAAGACGCGCCGTTCGACAAGATCTGCTACATCGGCTGCGGGGTGACGACGGGCGTCGGCGCCGTGGTGTATTCGGCGAAGGTCGAGGCGGGCGCGAATGTCGTCGTGTTCGGTCTGGGCGGCATCGGCCTGAACGTGATTCAGGGCGCAAAGATGGTCGGTGCCGACAAAATCATCGGTGTCGACCTGAATCCAGGCCGCGTCGAACTGGCGAAGAAGTTCGGCATGACGCACTTCATCAACCCGAACGAAGTCGAGAACGTGGTCGACCACATCGTGCAATTGACGGATGGCGGCGCGGACTACTCGTTCGAATGCATCGGCAACACGAAGGTCATGCGTCAGGCGCTCGAATGCACGCACAAGGGCTGGGGCCAGTCGTTCATCATCGGGGTGGCGGCAGCGGGCGAAGAAATCAGCACGCGGCCGTTCCAGCTGGTGACGGGCCGCGAGTGGAAGGGCTCGGCTTTTGGTGGCGCGCGCGGCCGCACCGACGTGCCGAAGATCGTCGACTGGTACATGGAAGGCAAGATCAATATCGACGACCTGATCACGCACCGTCTGCCGCTCGAACGCATCAACGAGGGCTTCGAGCTGATGAAGAAGGGCGAGTCGATCCGTTCGGTCGTGATGTATTGAGGAGCGCCAGATGCTCGAACTGCTGAATTCTCACGCGTGCCACGGCGGCGTGCAGCGGATTTACCGGCACGAGTCGCAAGCCATCGGTCTGCCGATGCGTTTTGCCGTGTATCTGCCGCCGCAGGCGATGCAGGCAAATCCGGATCGCGTGCCCGCGCTGTTTTACCTTGCCGGCTTGACGTGCACCGAGGAGACCTTTCCGATCAAGGCGGGCGCGCAGCGCTTTGCCGCGCAGCACGGCATCGCCCTGATCGCGCCGGACACGAGTCCGCGCGGTGCGGGTATTCCGGGCGAGAGCGCGGCATGGGACTTCGGCGTGGGCGCGGGCTTCTATGTCGACGCAACAGAGGCGCCGTGGTCGAAGCACTACCGCATGTACTCGTACGTGCGCGACGAACTGCGCGAGACGGTGCTGGCGAATCTGCCAGTCGACGGCGGGCGTCTCGGTATCTTCGGGCATTCGATGGGCGGGCACGGGGCGCTGACGCTGGCGCTGCGCAATCCGGACATCTATCGGTCGGTGTCGGCGTTCGCGCCGATTGCCGCACCGATGCGTTGTCCGTGGGGCGAGAAGGCGTTCAGCGGTTATCTGGGCGACGATCGCAACGCCTGGCGGCAGTACGACGCGAGCGAGCTGGTCGTAAGCGCATCGCACAGGTTCGCGGAAGGCATTCTGATCGATCAGGGCCTGGCAGATCAGTTTCTTGCCGAGCAACTGAATCCGGAGGTCTTCGAGGCGGCATGCCGCGCCGCGGGCCAGCCGCTTACGTTGCGTCGTCATGAAGGCTACGACCACGGTTACTATTTCATTCAGACCTTCATCGGAGATCATGTCGCGCATCATGCCAGGGTATTGCTGGCGTGATTCTTCGCGCTTGATGTGAAACGGGGCGCCGGATCTTGTCCGGCGCCCCGTTTTTTTCCTGGGGCCGGCACGAAGCAAGGCCCCTGGCCGACGTCGGTGCCAACCTCAACCTCAACGTCGACCCAACAGACTCCCCCCGTACACCAGCGCCGCGAGCGCGGTGATCCAGAAGCTCGTCGGCCAGTCGGTGTAGAACGCGAGCGTGACACCGAGCCACGCCTGTGCGAGCGCGAGCAACGCCGCAAGGACGAGCCCGGTGGAGAGCCGCGTCGTGAGGTTCTGGGCGGCTGCCGCAGGCCCGACCATCAACGTGAAGACCAGCAGCACGCCGACGATCTGCGTGCATGCGGCCACGGCCAGCGCGGCAATCGCGAGAAACAGCACCGACACGAGCCGCAGTGACACGCCTTTCGCTTCCGCGAGTTCCGGCTGCAATGAAGCGAACAGCAACGGCCGCATGATGGCCGCGAGCGCCAGCAGACTCACCACGCCGAGCGCTGCGAGCACCCCGAGCGTCGAGCTGTTCACGCCGAGCACATTGCCGAACAGCAGCGCCGTGACCTGCGTCGCGTACGCGGTGAAGAAGTGCAGAAACAGCAACCCGAAGCCGAGCGACAGCGACAGGATCACGCCGATCGCCACATCGCGCCCCGCAAGACGCTCACCGAGCGCGCCCATCCCGACGCCGGCTGCGAGCGTGAAGCCGATCATGCCCCAGATCGGCGAAATGCCGACCAGCACCGCGCCGGTCGCGCCGGTGAAGCCGACGTGCGAGAGCGCGTGACCGGCGAATGTCTGTCCGCGCATCACGAGGAAATAACCGACGACGCCTGCCAGCACCGCGACGATCCCCGACGCCGCGAACGCGTTCACCATGAAGTCGTATTCAAACATCGTGCGTATGTCCGTCGCGGTGTGAATGGTCTGGCTGGCCGTGCGAATTGGAATGTGAACGTGCGTGTCCGTGACCGTGCAGGTGCGCATCGCCGCCGTGGTCATGCTCGTGATCGTCTTCGTGCTCGTGATCGTGTTTTTCGACTTCGACGTCGCCCGACATCACAAAAATGCGGCCGTTGACGCGCATCACATCGATCGTGGAGCCGTAGAGCCGCGACAACACCGGCTTCGTGATGACTTCATCCACGGTGCCTAGCGCCGCGACGCCGCTGCCGAGATACAGCACGCGATCCAGTGCGTGAAGCAGCGGGTTGAGTTCATGCGCGGAGAACAGCACGGTGATGCGCAGCTCCTGCTGCACCCGCCGCACGAGTTCGACGACGCTCTTCTGATGATGCGGATCGAGACTGATCAGCGGTTCGTCGAGCAGCAGGAGACGCGGGTTGCCCAGCAGACATTGCGCCAGCAGCAGGCGCTGGCGCTCGCCGCCCGACAGCTCCGATAGCGGCCGTCCAGCCAGCTCGCGAGCGCCAACGAGCTCGAGCACGCGATCGACCTCGCTGCGTGCAGCCGCGCTGTGATGCGGCAGACCCCAGCGATGCCCGTCCGCGGCCATCGCGACGAAATCGCGTCCACGCACCCGGCGGCCCGCCAGCGCGCTGCGCGTCTGCGGCATGTAGCCGATCGACGGATTGCCCCGCACGACCGGTTCCCCGAGCACTCGGATTGCCCCGCCCGCGGCGGGCACAAGGCCCAGTATCGCGCGCATCAGCGTGGTCTTGCCCGCGCCGTTCGGTCCGAGCACACCGATGAACTCGTTCTGGTTCAGGACGAGACTCGTATCGCCGAGAATCGTGCGTCCGCCCAGCTCCAGCGTGACGCGTTCGAGTTCGAGTACGGGAGCGAAGCGGGGTGCCGCTGCGCCAGTCGATGTCATTGCGTGTTTCCTTTGCCCGCGTCGCCAGCGGCGAGCGCTTCACCCAGCTCGTCGAGCTGCGACAGCATCCACTGCTGGAAGGTCTTGCTGGCCGGCTGCGTTTCGGTGACGCTCACCGTCGGCACGTTCGACTGCTGTGCGAGTTTCAGCATACGTTTGGTCAGCGCCTCAGTTGCCTGGCTGTTATAGATCAGCACGCGCACGCGTTTCTCGCGCAGATCGCGCTCGAACGCGGCGATGTCGGAAGCACTGGCTTCCGTGTTGTTCATTGCCGCCAGCTGGAAGCGCTGGTTGCGCATCTCGAGACCGATTGCATCCGACATGTAGCCGAACACCGGCTCCGTCGCCGTCACCGGCAGATGAGCATAGCGCGTGCGCAACCCGGCGACCCTGGCGTCGATCGGCTTCAGCGAATCGAGAAACTTCGCGAGGTTCGCATCGTACGCCGGTTTGTGCGACGGGTCAGCCGCGACGAGCGCCGCGTTCACCGCGCGCGCCACCGCCGGCATCGTCGACGGCGCGTACCACAGGTGCGGATTGTCGCCGCTCTTCTTGCCGGTGAGGTCGGCGGCGACAATCACCGTGCGCTTCGCATTGTTCGATGCCGCAAGCAGCTTCGCCATCCACGGATCGTAGTCGGCGCCGTTGTAGACGACAAGGCTCGCGTTCTGCAGCGCGCGTGCCGTCTTCGGGCTGGCTTCGAACAGGTGAGGATCCTGATCAGGGTTGCTGAGGATGCTTGTCACGTCGACCCGGTCGCCGCCTAGCTGGCGTACCACGTCGCCGTAGAAATTCTCCGCTGCGACAACCGGGATCTTCGCATCGGCGGCAAAGGCAGTCTGGCCGAGCGCCAGCGCGAGCGCGCCGGCCGCCAGATACTTCGACAGGGCGTGCACGGGGCGCGCACGGTTCCATAGAGCACGGAGGGTCGTCATCGTTTGTCGGGTCCTTGAAAGATGGGCCGCCTTGTCGGGCGCGTTTCTGTGCCGGGCTGGCACGAGAGCGAAATGATATAACGTATCGCAAAAGTTTGACACTGCGATGCAACCTTGCCGCCTCCCGCGCCCTCCCGTGAGGTGCGGACAAGCGCTGCCGCGCTGCACCATCGAAATCCTGCATTCCGCCTTGACATGACCCGATGCGTATCCGATCATTCGATCACAAAGAGAGCAATTGTTCGCGCAACGAGCGTTCGCTCACTGCGCAGCTTGCAGAACGAACGAACCGGAGACATCTGTGGCAGGACGATTACAGGACAAGGTGGCGATCCTGACCGGCGCAGGCAGTGGAATCGGCGAAGCGGTCGCGAGGCGCTATCTGGAAGAAGGCGCGCGCTGCGTGCTGGTCGACGTGAAGCCGGCAGGCGAGTTCGCGCAGGCACTTGCCCAAAGCCATGGTGACCGCGTGCTGACGGTTTCCGCCGACGTCACCCGTCGCGACGACATCGAACGCATTGTGTCGGCCACCCTCGAGCGGTTCGGCCGGGTCGACATCCTCTTCAACAACGCGGCGCTTTTCGACATGCGCCCGCTCCTCGACGAATCCTGGGACGTGTTCGATCGCCTGTTCACGGTCAACGTGAAGGGCATGTTCTTCCTGATGCAGCGCGTCGCGCGGCATATGGTCGAACAGGGGCAGGGCGGCAAGATCATCAACATGTCATCGCAGGCGGGACGGCGCGGCGAAGCGCTCGTGTCGCACTACTGCGCGACCAAGGCGGCCGTACTGAGCTACACACAGTCGGCGGCGCTGGCGCTCGCGCCGCACAGGATCAACGTGAACGGCATTGCGCCGGGCGTGATCGATACGCCGATGTGGAAAGAAGTCGACGCGCTCTTCGCGCGCTATGAAAACCGTCCGCTGGGCGAGAAGAAGCGCCTGGTCGGCGAAGCCGTGCCGCTCGGCCGCATGGGCGTGCCGGACGATTTAACGGGCGCGGCGCTGTTTCTCGCTTCGTCCGATGCGGACTACATCACCGCGCAGACGCTCAACGTCGACGGTGGCAACTGGATGAGCTGATCGACACAACAACCGCCAGCAGCATCACTCGAAGAACGACTAATCCAGAAGGAGACACTTCATGAAACCCGCTTTCCAGACCGCGCTCAAGGCGCTAGGTGCGAGCACCGTCGCATGCGCCGCGTTGAACGCATCGGCGGCGACGGTGACGATCGCCGCCCTCAACAACCCGGACATGATTGAGCTGAAGAAGCAGTCGTCCAACTTCGAGAAAGCGAATCCGGACATCAAGCTGAACTGGGTGATTCTCGAAGAAAACGTGCTGCGCCAGCGCGCCACGACCGACATCACGACCAACAGCGGCCAGTTCGACGTGATGATGATCGGCACGTATGAGACGCCGCAATGGGGCAAGCGCGGCTGGCTCACGCCGATCACCAACCTGCCCGCTGACTACGATCTGAACGACGTCGTGAAGACGGCCCGCGACGGTCTGTCGTACAACGGCTCGCTGTACGCGCTGCCGTTCTACGTCGAAAGCTCGATGACGTTCTACCGCAAGGACCTGTTCGCGGCGAAAGGCCTCAAGATGCCCGACCAGCCGACCTATGACCAGATTGCACAGTTCGCCGACAAGCTGACCGACAAGGCCAACGGCATCTACGGTATTTGCCTGCGCGGCAAGGCTGGCTGGGGCGAAAACATGGCGTACGTGACGACGCTCGTGAACACCTACGGCGGCCGCTGGTTCGACGAAAAGTGGAACGCGCAGCTAACGTCGCCGGAATGGAAAAAGGCGGTCACGTTCTACACGGATCTGCTGAAGAAAGACGGCCCGCCGGGAGCCAGTTCGAACGGCTTCAACGAAAACCTGACGCTGATGTCGTCGGGCAAGTGCGGCATGTGGATCGATGCGACGGTGGCTGCCGGCATGCTGTTCAACAAGTCGCAATCGCAGGTGGCCGACAAGATCGGCTTCGCGCCCGCGCCGATCGCCGTGACGCCGAAGGGCTCGCACTGGCTGTGGTCCTGGGCACTGGCCATTCCGAAGTCGTCGAAGCAGGCCGATGCGGCGAAGAAGTTCATCACCTGGGCGACATCGAAGGAGTACATCGAGCTCGTCGCGAAGGACCAGGGCTGGGCATCGGTGCCGCCGGGCACGCGGAGTTCGACTTACGCACGTCCGGAATACCAGCAGGCCGCACCGTTTGCCAGCTTCGTGCTGAAGGCCATCGAAACGGCCGATCCGAACAATCCGACGCTGAAGCCCGTGCCGTACACCGGCGTCCAGTTCGTCGGCATTCCGGAGTTCCAGTCGTTCGGCACGGTGGTGGGTCAGAGCGTCTCAGGCGCAGTGGCCGGACAGCTGGCAGTCGATCAGGCGCTCGCAGCCGGACAGGCCACCGCGGACCGCGCGGTGCGCCAGGCGGGTTACCTGAAGTGACATCGAGTTCGACGTCGATCCCGACGCCGCCCTCGACGTAGAGCGCCGGCTGACATCCCCATGTCAGCCGGACGACGGCAGTGCAGCGGGTCGCCGAAGCCTCGCAGCCCGCGCTTTACCGAACAGGTGGTTCGATCATGCGTCATCTGCACCTTCCTCTCATGCACGCCCATTCCCATCCCCAAACCGAACAGGAACGCGAAACCCGCAAGGCGGCATCCGCACGATGGCTGGTCACGCCGTCCGTCGCGGTGCTGCTGCTGTGGATGGCGATTCCGCTCGCGATGACGATCTGGTTTTCGTTCTCGCGCTACAACCTGCTAAGCCCGGACGTCAGGGGGTTCGCCGGCTTCGACAACTACCGTTATCTGGCTAGCGATCCCGCGTTCGGTCCATCGATCCTGATTACGCTCGAACTGATCGGCTCGGTGCTGATCATTACGGTGGTCGGCGGGATCCTGATGTCAGTGCTGTTCGATCGCAAGTTCTACGGTCAGGGCGTCGCGCGGTTGCTGGCAATCGCGCCGTTCTTCGTCATGCCCACCGTCAGCGCGCTGATCTGGAAGAACATGATCCTGCATCCGGTGTACGGTCTTGTCGCAACCGGCATGCGTGCGATCGGGCTGCAACCGATCGACTGGTTTGCCACCTATCCGCTCACGGCAATCATCATGATCGTCGCGTGGCAATGGTTGCCCTTCGCGTTCCTGATCCTGTTCACGGCGATCCAGTCGCTCGACCAGGAGCAGAAGGAAGCCGCACGCATCGACGGCGCCGGCCCGTTCTCGATGTTCTTCTTCATCACGCTGCCTCACCTTAGACGGGCAATCGCGGTCGTGGTGATGATGGAAACGATTTTCCTGCTGTCCATCTTCGCCGAGATCTATACGACGACGGGCGGCGGTCCGGGCAATGCAACCACCAATCTGTCGTACCTGATCTACTCGCTCGGCCTGCAACAGTTCGACGTTGGCCTCGCCTCCGCCGGCGGGATTCTCGCGGTGGTGCTCGCGAATATCGTGTCGTTCTTCCTCGTGCGCATGCTCGCGAAGAACCTGAAAGGGGAGTACGAAAAATGAGCCAGGTTGCTGCTACACCTTCTACTTCGTCGCTGCCTTCGACCGCTTCGCCACTGGCTGTCGCCAAACGCAGCATCCCGGGCGTCCTCGCGTGGCTGATCGCGTTGCTGCTGTTCTTCCCGATCTTCTGGATGGCGATCACCGCGTTCAAGACGGAGCAACAGGCCTATTCGTTGTCGCTCTTCTTCATTCCGACGCTCGACAGTTTTCGTGAGGTTTTCGCCCGCAGCAACTATTTCTCCTTTGCATGGAATTCGGTGCTGATTTCGGGGGGCGTCACGATCCTGTGTCTGCTGTTCGCCGTGCCGGCCTCCTACGCGATGGCGTTCTTTCCGACCCGCCGCACGCAGAAAGTCCTGCTGTGGATGCTGTCGACGAAGATGATGCCGTCCGTCGGCGTGCTGGTGCCGATCTATCTGTTGTGCAAGAACAGCGGCTTGCTCGATACGGTGACGGGGCTCGTGATCGTCTACACGCTGATCAATCTGCCGATTGCGGTGTGGATGTCCTTTACGTACTTCAACGAGATTCCGCGCGATATTCTCGAAGCAGGGCGAATCGACGGCGCCGCGACCTGGCAGGAAATCATCTACCTGCTGATGCCGATGTCGTTGCCGGGTCTCGCTTCAACGGCGCTGCTGCTCGTGATCCTGTCGTGGAACGAGGCGTTCTGGAGCATCAACCTGTCGAGTTCGCACGCTGCGCCGCTGACAGTTTTCATCGCGTCGTATTCGAGCCCTGAGGGGTTGTTCTGGGCGAAGCTGTCGGCGGCCTCGCTGCTGGCGGTCGCGCCGATCCTGATCGTCGGCTGGCTGTCGCAGAAGCAGCTCGTGCGCGGCCTCACGTTCGGGGCGGTCAAATGACCGCTGCGACCCGGGCGCTGATCTGCGATTGCGACGGCGTGCTCATCGACAGCGAGGCCGTCGCGGCGCGGATGCTCGTGCACGAACTGGAAGCGCGCTGGCCCGATGCGGATATCGAGCCGGTCGTGCTGCCGCTACTTGGGCTGCGCATCGAGCGTGTGCTTGAGGGCACGGCGGCGCAGCTTGGCAGGACGCTCACGGCGAGCGATATCGATGCGATCCGCGGCGCGGTCGAAGCGGCGGCGATCGATGCGCCGTCGGTGCCCGGCATCGCCGCGGCTCTCGCGGAGATCCCGTTGATCAAGGCGTGCGCGAGCAACAGCTATACGCCGTACGTGCGGGCGGTGCTGGCACGCACCAGCCTCTCGGAACATTTCGGTGAGCGGCTTTTTTGCGCCGACACGGTGGCGCTCCCAAAGCCCGCGCCGGATGTCTACCTCGCCGCCGCACGCGGACTGCAGTTGACGCCCGATGCGTGTCTGGTGATCGAAGACAGCGTGACGGGCGTCACGGCGGCCACCGCGGCGGACATGACGGTGCTCGGTTTTATCGGCGGCGGCCACGCGAGCGACGCGCAGATCGAGGCGCTTCGCGCGGCGGGCGCCCGGCATGTGTTCGACGACATGCGGCAGTTGCCGACCTTCGTCGCGCAATGGATGGAGCACGTCGCAATCGGTCTCGATTGACTCGGGCGGCGTGCGGGACTAGCGTGCAAGCATAGCGTAGCAACAGCAGTACATACGGAGACACATCATGGCAAGCGTAACCCTGCGTGGCATCGTCAAGCGCTACGACGACAACGAAGTGATGCGCAACATCAACCTCGACATCGCGGACGGCGAATTCGTCGTGTTCGTCGGCCCGAGCGGATGCGGGAAATCGACGCTGATGCGGATGATCGCCGGCCTCGAAGACATCAGCGGCGGCGACCTGACCATCGACGGTACGCGCATGAACGACGTGCCGCCCGCGAAGCGCGGCATTGCGATGGTGTTCCAGTCGTATGCGCTTTATCCGCACATGACGCTGTACGACAACATGGCGTTCGGCCTGAAACTGGCCGGCACGAAGAAGCCGGAAATCGATGTGGCCGTGCGCAACGCGGCAAAGATCCTGCACATCGATCATCTGCTGGATCGCAAGCCGAAGCAGCTGTCGGGTGGCCAGCGGCAGCGTGTCGCGATCGGCCGGGCGATTACGCGCAAGCCAAAGGTGTTCCTGTTCGACGAACCGCTGTCGAATCTCGACGCCGCGCTGCGCGTGAAAATGCGTCTCGAATTCGCGCGTCTGCACGACGAACTGAAGACGACGATGATCTACGTGACGCACGATCAGGTCGAAGCGATGACGCTCGCCGACAAGATCGTCGTGCTGTCGGCGGGCAATGTCGAGCAGGTTGGCAGCCCGAACCGGCTCTATCACGCGCCGGCGAACCGCTTTGTCGCGGGTTTCATCGGCTCGCCGAAGATGAACTTCCTGGAAGGGGTCGTGCAGTCGGTGTCGAACGACGGCGTGGTGGTGCGCTATGAATCCGGTGAAACGCAACGCGTGGCGGTCGAGCCTTCGAAGGTGAAGGAAGGCGACAAAGTGACCGTCGGTATCCGGCCGGAACACCTGCACGTCGGCACGACGGAGTACGGCGTGTCGGCGAACACGATGGCGATCGAGTCGCTTGGCGACGCGGCCTATCTGTATGCCGAATGCAGTGTCGCGCCCGACGGGTTGATCGCGCGGATCCCGCCGCTTGAACATCATGCGCGTGGGGACGTTCTGAAACTCGGCGCGACGCCGGAGCATTGCCACCTGTTCGATACTCAGGGCCAGGCGTTCGAGCGCAAGATTGTCGAGGTTCTGGCGGCTTGAGCTCAGGAAGCTGCGCCGCTCGTTGCGAGACGGCGCAGCGCTTCCGTGGGGTGATGGTGCGCGCGGTGACGCGCTTTTAGCGTTTATGAACGCTTGCGCGCGACCTTCGGCGGGTTCGCCGCAGCATCCTCCAGCGCTGCTCGGGCGCACCGCTCATCGGTCACCAATCCCGACAGCCATCCGCCTTTCAGCGCGGCGATTACCGCGTCACGTTTGCGTTCCCCTCCCGCAAAGCCGATGGTGGGCCGCCTGGGCGGCGAATCGAGACGCAGGCTCGTCACGCGATCTCCCGTCGGCGATTCGACACGCGCGCCCGACGCGTTGATCGGCAGCCCCAGCATTTCGGCGATTGCGCCGCGCTGCATCAGATCCTTCACTTCGGCGGACGTAATAAACCCGTCTTCATGCAACGGACAGTTCGGCCCGATATTACCGATCCCGACAAACGCCACATCGGCCGAGGCCGACAACGATTCGACGATCCGGTACAAGCGGTGATTGCACCACTGTGCACGTTCGGCATCGTTGTCGGCGATGAGCGGCGCGGGCAGCAGAAAATGCTTGCCGCCGGTCTTTTCCGAAATGTGCAGCGCGACGTCATAGCGGTTCGACGAGCCGTCCTGCGCGATTGCGCCGACCATCGACACCAGCCGGTGCTGCGGACGCTCCAACTGGGCGATCTGGTCGACGGCGGCCTTCAGCGTTCGTCCGCTGCTCACCGCGACGATCATGGGCTTTTCTTCCGTCAGATAGCGCTCCATGACCTGCGCGCCGGCCACCGCGAGCTTGCGGTCGATCTCTTCGGGACTATCGTCGTCGACGGGCACGATCTCGCAGACTGACAGCCCATAGCGCTTCGATAGCTGATCGGCGAGGGCGAGACAGTCGGCAAGCTGATGATCGACGCGCACGCGGATCAGGTTCTTCTCGACCGCGAACGCGACGAGCCGTTGCGCAACAGGGCGCGACACCTGCAACTTCTCTGCGATCTCGTTCTGCGTATTGCCCGCGACGTAGTAGAGCCACGCGGCGCGGGTAGCGAGATCGAGTTTTTCGGTTGACCTGGACACGATGGATCTTCGACGTAAGCGGCATGTGCCGCGTGGCAGGGTTCGGCGCGTGGATCGACGATGCTCGTGGAGTCTCGCGCCGAGGTTGGCAGTCGCCTTGCTTGAATGACAGGGTTACGGGACTGGCGGATTCATGCCAGGGGTTCGCGTGACGGGTCGAACAGAGGCCGCACGTGCCGGTACAGCGCACGGTAGCTATCCAGCCGTGCACGCAATGCCGCGTGGCGTGCCGCGTCCGGTACGAATTCCGCTTCGACGGGGGGCTTGGTGAGCACGGTCGCCGGATCGCCGCCCGCAGCCAGCCAGCCGAGGCGCGCGGCGCCCAGTGCCGCGCCGGTTTCGCCGCCGCCGTGCTTGCGCGTCGGCGTATCGAGCGCATCGGCCAGCAACTGTGCCCAGTAGTTGCTTCGCGCACCACCGCCGATCAGCGACAGCGCGCTCGCTTCGGTGCCCGCTGCGCGCAACGCATCGAGGCCGTCCGTGAGCGCGAGCGTGACGCCTTCGAGCACCGCGTAGCCGAGCAGCGCACGATCGGTCGCGTGGGTCATGCCGAAGAACACACCCTGCGCGTACGGGTCGTTGTGTGGCGTGCGTTCGCCGGACAGATAGGGCAGAAAGAGCGGCGCCGTCGCCAGCGCATCAGGGGCCAGCGCGCCTACTTCGGCGAGCAGCGTCGGTTCGTCGGTGGACGTGAGTTTGCAGACCCAGCGCAGACAGCTCGCCGCCGACAGCACGACGCTCATCTGATGCCAGCGGTCAGGAATCGCGTGACAGAACGCATGCACGGCGGACGCCGGGTTCGGCCGGAAGCGGTCGCCGACGACGCACAGCACGCCTGAAGTGCCCAGCGACACGAAGCCGTCGCCCGGTTGGGTCGCACCGATGCCGATCGCACTCGTCGCGTTGTCGCCGCCGCCGGCGGCAACGATCACGCTCTCTTGCAGACCGAATTCCCGCGCGATGTCGGGACGCAGAGTGCCGGACGGCGCGCTGCCTTCAGCAAGCCGCGGCATCTGCGCGCGACGCATGTCGCAGGCGGCGAGCAGCGCATCCGACCAGTCGCGCTTCGCCACGTCGAGCCAGAGCGTGCCGGCGGCGTCGGATGGATCCGAGACCTTGTCGCCCGTCAGCATCAGGCGTAGATAGTCTTTCGGCAGCAGCACGCAGGCGGTCTGACGGAACAGCTCCGGCTCGTGCCGTTGCACCCACAACAGTTTCGGCGCCGTGAAACCCGGCATCGCCAGATTGCCGGCGATGCGGTGCAGGTCGGGCGCGCGCGCGGTCAACTCGTCGCATTCGTCGACGCTGCGCATGTCGTTCCATAGAATGGCGGGCCGCAGCACGCGGTCTTCGGCATCGAGCAGCACCGCGCCGTGCATCTGCCCCGAGAGGCCGATGCCACGAACCTGTGCGAATTCATCGGGATGGCTGTCGCGCAGCGCGAAGAGCGCAGCGCGTGTGCCGTTCCACCAGTCGGACGGGTTCTGCTCGGCCCAGCGCTGGTGCGGACGCGAAACGGTAAAAGGCGAGCCTGTCGTGCCGATCACGCGTCCACTGGACGCGAGCAGCAGGACTTTTACTTCGGACGTGCCGAGGTCGATGCCGAGATACATGGGCGCGGAACCTTCGTCATTGGGATGCGCTACTTTAGCCGCACGCGGCGTGCATGACCATGGGCGTTAGACCTGACCGGCCTTCATGGACTTCATCAACCACGGGAAACAGCCTGTTCAACCGCGTAAGGCGCGTCAACCACGTTTGGCGATCCACGCATCGACGCGCGTCAGCGCACCACGCAGCGCGTTTTCCAGCCCGGGCGTCTGCGCCATGCTGCCCCACAGCAGGCGGTCGGCGCAGAACGCCGCCAACGGATCGGGCGCCGTGAAGAAGCCGCGCGCGACGCGTTCGTCCATCACGCCGTCCTGATACTCATAAGGCAGCTTGCCGGCCTGCCAGCGGTCGAGGAAACGGAAAAAACAGCGCAGGCAGGATCGCCGTAGCCGCGGGTTCCACGCCGCGAGCGAAGCATTCCGATAACGTCGGCGCGATAAAGCCGGGAAGCTTCGAGAAACCATCGGCGGCAACGCGCTGGTTCGTGTCCTGGATATACGGATTGCTGAAGCGGTCTAGCACCACGTCGCGATAGCGTGCGAGGTCGAGCGGGCTCGGCGTGAGACACGGAATCACATCCTGCGTCACGTAGTCATAGGCGAACTTCTGGATGTCGGGGTCGATCGTGCCTTCGTGGATGTAGCGCAGGCCTACGAGCGTGCCCGCCCACGCGATGCAGCTATGCGTCGCGTTCAGGATACGGATCTTGGCCTCTTCGTACGGCATGACGGATTCGACCAGTTCCGCGCCGACCTTCTCCCACGCGGGACGCCCTGCGCAGAAGTGATCTTCGATTACCCACTGGATGAACGCTTCACCCATCACCGGACACGCATCGTCAAAACCCGCCGCGGTCCGCACGCGCTCGCGCACGTCTTCGGTGGGACGCGGCGTGATGCGATCGACCATGGAGTTCGGGGAGGCGGTATGGGCGTCGAACCACGCTCGTAGCGCCGTGTCGCCGCGTCGCTCGAGGAACTCGCTCATGCCCGCATGGAAGCGCTCGCCGTTGCTGCGCAGGTTGTCGCAGGTCTGCAGCGTCACGGGGCCGGCGTTGAGCTTCATGCGCGTTTCGAGAATTGCGGCGAGCGCGCCGTAGATCGTCTTGCGCGCGCCTTGCAAATCAGCTGCGAGATCGGCATTGGCGGTGTCCAGATGATTGTGCTCGTCGAGGTAGTAGCCGCCTTCTGTCACCGTGAAGGCGATGATCCTGCACGCCGGGTCTGAACCTGCCTCGATGAGTCCAGCCAGATCCGCCTGCCAGGGCAGCACACGTTCGATCGAGCGGATCGTCTCGTAATCGCGCTCGCCTTGCGGCGTGACGGTTTCGAGTGTGTAGACGCCGTCCTGCGCTGCCAGCGCCTCGAGCACGGCGTTCATGTCGCTGCGGATATTGCCGACCGTCAACGACCAGTGCGGCTCGCTGGCGTCACGCGCCTCGTTCAGCCGGTGCAGATACCACGCCTGATGCGCGCGATGAAACGATCCCGCGCCGATGTGCAGGATCACCAGGGCGTTCGCGTCGCTGCCTTGCACGCTGTTCATGTGCGTCTCCTGAAAACTTTCGCGCACGGTCTGTCGCGTGCGTTTTTAGAGGTGGAGCATTTGCTCTGTGCGTGAACGAATGATCGTATCCAGCGAATCGAAAGTCAAGGCAATGCGCGGCGCTTTCTGTGGCGCAGCGCGGCGCGAAAGCGCCTGCTGGCCGGGATGGACAGACGAATGAGATGCACGCGAGGCGGCCGGCGGGCGTGAAGTCGCGCTGCTGCGCCGCATCAAAATTGACCTGTTGCGGGTCGGTGCTAACCAGGACGCACGAGGAGTGTCGCTGAGGGCGGCTACGGTTCCGATATATACGTCGACACGACCGGTGTGCCTGCGGGCGTGAAGCAGGGAATGGACCTGAGCCGCAAGCTTGAGCGCTGCGTCGGGTTCCAGGTGTTCGGTAGCGACACGACGGTCGACTGGTCTATCATCGGCGGCAGAATGGAACTGGACGTACGTAGCGCGTAAGCAGGCAAGCAGACGCCCAACAGACACGCGGGCAGACCGCATAGAAGAAACGGCATATAAACGGAGACGCTATGGAATACGTGATCGGCATCGACATCGGTACGCAGAGCACCAAGGCGTTGCTGGTCGACCGGCGCGGTGGTGTCATTGCGCAGCACGCAAGCAGCTATCACCCCGATACACCAAAGCCGCTGTGGGCCGAGCAGTGGCCTTCGGTCTGGTTCAACGCGGTGGTCGAATGCATCGCGCGATGCGTCGTGCAGGCGAAAGAGCAGGGGATCGCGGCGAGTTCGATCAAGGCGGTATGCGTGAGCAGCCTGTACGGCGGTTCGGGCATTCCAGTCGATAGCGACATGCGGCCACTGTATCCGTGCCTGATCTGGATGGATCGACGCGCCACCGCGGAAGTGGACTGGGTTCGCGGGAATCTGGACCTGGAGCGTCTCTTTGCGATCACCGGCAACAGCGTCGACAGCTACTACGGCTACACGAAGATGCTCTGGCTGCGCCAGCACGAACCGGACGTGTGGGCGAACACGCGCTACTTCCTGCCGCCGAACGCGTACGTGATCTATCTGCTGACAGGCGAAGTCGCGGTCGATCACAGTTCGGCGGGCAATATCGGCGGCGTGTATGACATCGCGCGGCGCGACTGGTCCGCTGAAGCGCTCGACATGCTGGGCATTCCCGCAACGATGATGCCTGAACGGCTCGTCGATTCATCGGAGGTGGTAGGCGGATTGCTATCGCAATGGTGCGGGCAGTTGGGGCTCGACGCGGGCACGCCGATCGTAGCGGGCGGGGTCGATGCGGCAGTTGCGACGTTTGCAGCAGGCGTGACGCGTGCCGGGCAGCATGTCGCGATGATCGGCACCAGCATGTGCTGGGGTTACGTCAACCAGAGCGTCGACGCGCGCCATGGGCTCATCAGCATGCCGCACGTCTTCAACGGGCAGCGCGACCTCTATGTGTTTGGCGGCGCGATCACGGCTGGCGCATCGGTGACCTGGTATCGCGAGCAGTTTTGTCACGAGGAAGTCGAAGCCGCGCGCGCAACGCCGCACGGCGATCCGCACAGGCTGCTTGAAGACGCCGCGGCGCGGATTCCGGCGGGTTCGGACGGTGTGATGTTCCTGCCCTACCTGATGGGCGAACGCAGCCCGGTCTGGGACGCAAAGGCGAGCGGCGCGTTTATCGGCCTGAGTCTCTTTCATACGCGCGCGCACCTGTACCGTGCGGTGCTCGAAGGCGTCTCGTTCGCGCTCCAGCACAACATCGAAGCGGGACGCAAAGGCGCGCAGTCGCTCGATGACAAACTGATCGTCGTCGGTGGGGCGGCGCATTCGGATCTCTGGATGCAGATCATCGCCGATGTGACTGGCTATCCGGTGTACACGATCAAGGAAGAGGTAGAGGCAGCGATGGGTGCGGCGCTGCTCGCCGCACTTGGAGTGAAGCTCGTGTCGCGTGAAGACGCGCAGGGCGGGTGGGTGACGCTCGTCGAACGCGCGCAGCCCGATCCCGTTCGGAAGAGGCTGTATGCCGAACGTTTTGGCATCTACGCTGATCTGTATCCGGCGTTGAAGCCGCTCATGCATCGCCTGCAAACCGCATGAACGCAATCAGTTGGAACGTCACCCGTTCGTGTGCCGTGTCTAGAGAAGCGTACGCACGTGCCACAACTCAGGAAACAGCACCACGTCCAGCATTTTCCGCAGATACGGCGCGCCGCTCGTGCCGCCGGTGCCCTGCTTGAATCCGATGATCCGCTCGACGGTCGTCACGTGCCGGAACCGCCATTGGCGAAACGCGTCCTCGAGATCGACGAGCTCTTCGGCCATCTCGTACAGCTCCCAATGCTGCGAGGGATTGCGATAGACCTCCAGCCAGGCCGCTTCGACCGATGCATCGTGCTGCGTCGGCTCGGTCCAGTCCCGGTTCAGCCGTTCCGGCGCAATTGCAAAGCCGCGCCGCGCGAGCAGGCGGATGACCTCGTCGTAGAACGACGGCGCTTCGAGCGTCGCGCGCACTTCCGCAAGTACATCGGGCCGGTGCGCATGGGGCTTCAGCATCTGTTCGTTCTTGTTGCCGAGCAGGAACTCCAGTTGCCGGTACTGGTACGACTGGAAGCCCGATGAAGCGCCCAGGTAGGGCCGCATCGCGGTGTATTCGGACGGGGTCATGGTCGCGAGCACGCTCCACGCCTGCACCAGCTGTTCGAGAATGCGCGACAGGCGCGCCAGCATCTTGAACGCGGGCGGCAGGTCGTCGCGACAGACAGCGGCCAGCGCGGCGCGCAGTTCGTACAGCCCGAGTTTCATCCATAGTTCGCTGGTTTGATGCTGGATGATGAAGAGCATCTCATTGTGATCGGGCGAGAGCGGATGCTGCGCCGAGAGGATCGACCCGAGCGACAGATAGTCGCCATAGCTCATCGACTCCGAGAAGTCGAGCTGCGCGTCGTGCCAGCCTTCTCCACCTCCGGGAACATGCGGCGCGTGCGCGCCGCCGGCGGCCGCCGCTGAATGCGTACCCACAGCGGCGCCGTGGCCGAATGGGCACCCGCGTGCCGGTTGGTCATCAGGTCGTTGCATATGATCGGTCATCGCGGGCTCCTTACGTCACTGCGCCGCGTGCGGCGAATTCGGGTGCATGCCACGTCTCGTGGGCGAGGACGTCGCGCAGCGTTTCGACGGCGTCCCACACATCGACGAAGCGCGTATAGAGCGGCGTGAGGCCAAAACGCAGCACATGTGGCTCGCGATAGTCGCCGATCACGCCGCGCGCGATCAGCGCCTGCATCACTTCATAACCGTGCGGATGCTCGAAGCTCGCATGCGAGCCGCGCTCGCTGTGCTTGCGCGGTGTCACGAGCGTCAGCGGGAATTCGCTGCAGCGCGACTCGACCAGTTCGATGAACAGATCGGTGAGCGCAAGCGACTTCCGGCGGACCGCCTGCATGTCGGTCTGCAGAAATACATCGAGCCCGGATTCCACGAGCGCCATCGACACCATCGGCTGCGTGCCGCACAGATAGCGGCCGACGCCTTCATCCGGCTGGTACGTCGGGTTCATCTCGAACGGCGCGCGATGGCCCCACCAGCCCGACAGCGGCTGCGAAAATTCATTCTGGTGGCGATGAGGCACCCACACGAAGGCAGGCGAGCCCGGGCCGCCGTTCAGATACTTGTACGTGCAGCCAACCGCATAGTCGGCCCCGGCGCCGTTCAGATCGACCGGCACCGCGCCCGCCGAATGCGCAAGGTCCCACAGCGCAAGCGCGCCTGCCTCATGGATCAGCTTCGTGAGCGCCGTCATGTCGTGCATGTAGCCGGTGCGGTAGTTCACGTGCGTGATCATTGCAATGGCCGTATCAGCACCGAGCGCGGCCGGCAGTTCCGAGGGGTCATCGATGAGGCGCAATTCGTAGCCGCGATCGAGCTGTTCGATGAGGCCCTGCGCGATGTACAGATCGCTCGGGAAATTCGAGCGCTCCGACACGATCACGCGCCGCTTCGGATCGCGCTGGTTCTGCAGCTTCAACGCGGCTGACAGCAGCTTGAAGAGGTTGATCGAGATCGTGTCGGTGATGACCACTTCGTTGTGCGCCGCGCCGATCAGTGGCGCGAGCTTGTTGCCGAGGCGGCGCGGCAGCGCGAACCAGCCGGCGCTATTCCAGCTGCGGATCAGTCCTTCGCCCCATTCGGCGGCGATGACGGTCTGCGCGCGTTGCGCGGCAGCCGCCGGCGGCACGCCGAGCGAATTGCCGTCGAGATAGATGGTCGACGGTGAGAGGGCAAACTGTCCGCGCAGCGGAGCAAGCGGGTCGGCGCGGTCGAGCGCTACAGCATCTTCACGGGTATTCATGGTGGTCCAGTCGAAAGAAATCAGGTACAGGCGTAGTTGGGCAGGTGATGCCTGGGTCGGCCAGGTTCAGGATCAGATTCAGGCTCAGGTGGGCAAGGCACGCAGCACGGCACGCACCGGGCTCGCGTCGAGCGTGGTGAACCTGAGGGGCAGCGCGATCAGTTCGTAGTCGCCGGCGGCGACTTCGTCCAGCACGATGCCTTCGAGTATCGCCATGCGATGGGCGCGGATCCGCTGGTGGGCGGCCATCGTCTTCGATTCCTGCGGATCGAGCGACGGCGTATCGATGCCGATCAGCCGGACGCCATGCGCCGCGAGCAGATCGATCGTTTCCGGCGCGACCGCGCAGAACGCGCTGTCCCACACGGCGGTGGGCGCGCGTTCGTAGGTGCGCAGCAGCACGCGTGGCGGGAGGGTGCTGTCGAGCGCCGCGGCGACGTGTCTGGGTGTCACCAGGGGCGACGCGCCGACGCAGTGGATCACCCGGCAGCGTCCAAGGTACGCATCGAGCGGTACCTTGCCGATAGCGGCGCCGTCGGCATCGTAGTGAAGCGGCGCGTCGGTATGGGCGCCGGTGTGGGGCGATAGTGTGATTCGCGCAACATTCACCGGCGAGCCGGCTTCCATGCGCCAGACGCGCTCGATGCCGACCGGCGTATCGCCCGGCCAGACAGGCGTGGCGGTGTCGACCGGCGGGGTGATGTCCCAAAGTCCTGTCATCTCGGAGTGGTGTTGTGTGTCCATTCTTCAAATGATAGGCGGGGTGCCGCGAAATGTGATTGCGAAAAAATCACCTTCTTTGGCCTCTCCTGGAACATAATTTGAGGCAAATGGGAAAGGGAGACCGAAAATGAACGCGATCTCGCTCGACGCCACCGATTGCCGTATCCTGGCGGTGCTCCAGCATGAGGGACGGATCAGCAATCTCGATCTGGCGGAACGGATTTCGCTCTCGCCTTCGGCTTGTCTGCGAAGGCTGCGGTTGCTGGAGGAGCAAGGCGTCATCGAACGCTACCGCGCGTGCCTGAACCGTGAAGTACTGGGTTTCGAACTGGAGGCGTTCGTGCAGGTCTCCATGCGCAACGACCAGGAAAACTGGCACGAGCGCTTCGCGTCGGCGGTGCGAGACTGGCCGGAGGTGGTCGGCGCGTTCGTCGTGACGGGCGAAAGCCACTACGTGCTGCGCGTGCTGGCGCACAATCTCAAGCACTATTCGGATTTCGTGCTGAGCCGGCTTTACAAGGCGCCCGGTGTGATGGACATCCGCTCGAACATCGTCCTGCAGACGCTCAAGGAAGATTCAGGCGTGCCGGTGGAACTGGTAGCCGGGGCGGCCGCGAAGTAGGGGTGAAGCAGGACTGGACGCAGGGATGAAAGCCGCTCAGAGCGGCTTTAACCCGTGGAACTGACCGTTCTGGAACACCAGCGGCGCGATCTCGCGAGCCTGCTCGTGGACGCCGCAACGCTCGACCTCGCCCACGAAAATCACGTGATCGCCTTCTTCGTAGCGGCTGCGATTGTGGCACTCGAACCAGGCAAGCGCCCCGTCCAGCACCGGCATGCCCGAATCGCCGGCCGCATGCGACACGCCTTCGAAGCGGTTGCCCTTCACTGTCGCGAAGCGTTTGCAAAGGTCGAGCTGCGACGTCGCGAGCACGTTCACCACATAGTGACTGTTTGCCTGGAACACGGGCATCGACGCCGAGCGCGTCGCGAGACTCCACAGCACGAGCGGCGGCGCAAGCGACACCGAATTGAACGAACTGGCGGTGATGCCGATCAGCTGGCCGGACGCCGCGCGCGTCGTGATCACGGTGACGCCGGTGGCAAACTGGCTGAGTGCGAGCTTGAACGCCACCTGGTCGAAATTGGGTGGGCTGGCACGCTTTGTCATTGAGCGGAGGCTCCGGATGCCGGCCGGGCGGTGGGGCATCGCGGCTTGGCGGGAAGAATTGAATCGAAGGTCATGTAGAAAATCGGCGAATTGCCCCAATTCTAACGGAACCGCGGGCGGGCCAGCCGCGAACCCCTGCCGGCGCACGCAAAAGCCGCTAAGCTGAACACGATTCACCGGGTCCGATCGGGTCTAATTGAAAAGCGCGCGGCGCAGCAAACAAGCAAGGAGCGATCAATGAGTCAGGCAAGTGAAACCGCCACCCTGGGCGGCGGGTGTTTCTGGTGTCTTGAAGCCGTGTTTCTGGGCGTCGACGGTGTGAACGCCGTCGAGTCGGGCTATGCGGGCGGCCAGGCCGATCACCCGACTTACGAGCAGGTCTGCGATGGTGAAACCGGTCACGCGGAAGTCGTCAAGGTGGACTTCGATCCGTCGCGGATCAGCTACCGCGAAGTCCTGGATATTTTCTTTGCGATCCACGATCCGACCCAGGTGAACCGCCAGGGCAACGACGTCGGCACGCAGTACCGGTCGGCGATCTTCACGCATTCGGACGCGCAGCGCGAGACGGCGCAGCAGGCCATCCGCGAGGTCGCCGCGGAAGGCATCTACGACGGGCAGATCGTGACGCAGGTGCTGCCGCTCGACGGTAACTACTGGCCGGCTGAGGCGTATCACCAGAACTATTTCGCGCAGCATCCAGATCAGGGTTATTGCTCATTCGTCGTTGCGCCGAAGGTCGCGAAATTCCGTCAGAAGTTTGCGCACCGGATCAAGGCGGGCTAAGGCCGGATGGTGGATGGCGGCGCTGCGCCGCCCCAGCGGGCTGTCGACGGGTCATGGTCGACCGCTCGCTCGCCGGGGAGCGCAGCCTGCGGTCAGGCGCTTTCTTCGCGCAAACGGGTGCAGGCCTCGACGATCGCTTCGCCGAGTTTCACGCAGGTCAGCGGCGCTGAACCTTCCGCCTTGTTGTTCGCGGCGATCAGCACCGGCCAGCCCGCCAGCGCGTAGCGGGCCGCCAGTTCGGCAAGCGCGGTGCGGGTCGTCGGATCTTCGTCGACGAGACGGTTGAACGGATCGTATTTCGCCTTCGCCTGCTCATATTTGAAGCCGCCGTGCAGGCTCCAGCGCACGATCAGCGGACCGGCTGGTTCGCCATCCAGCAACGCGAGCGCGGCTGCCTGACGCAGCGGATCCGGCATCCGCGCATGAATTCCCACGCAGTAACGGACGCCCGCCGCGCGCAACGCGCGGATGAAACGCGGTGTCAGCAGGCAGGCGTCGCGGATTTCGACCGCGTAGCACGCTCCGCCCTCCGGCAGTCGCGGCAGCGCGGCGAGAAAGGCGCTCAGGCGGTCGATGAAAATCGCTGGCTCGGCCAGCATCTCGTCGGGCAGCGGCGAAAACTGGAACACCAGCGCGCCGGCCCTGGCACCCAGGCCATCGAGACAGGGGCGCACGAAGTCGTCGATCGCGATCTGTGCATTCAGAAAACACGGGTTCAGTGAGACCGGCTCGCCGCGTTCGGCCCGCACGGTTGCGTCGGTGACCGACTGCGGCGCCTTCACGATAAAGCGGAAATGATCCGGTACCTGACGGGCGTAGCGCAGGTAGTCGGCGAGCGTCAAGGGCGCGTAGAACGACCGGTCGATACTCACCGTGCGCAGCAGCGGATGCGAACCGTAGGCCGCGAGTCCATCGCGCGAAAGCTTGCTGTTGCTGTAGTCGTCACCGTAGACGATCCCGCTCCAGCCGGGAAACGACCATGACGAGGTGCCGAGATGAACCTGCGGCGGCAGGGCGTCAGCTACGGCGAGTACATCTGCAGAAGGAATGGCGGCGACGACGTCGCGCGCACGGCGCTTCGGTTTATCAGCAGGAGGAGAGGCCGGAGCCGGCGTCGCGGAGAGAGTAGGCTCTTCGTGCCAGAGCGTTGAAGAAGCAAAAGCGCTTGCTGCTTCGCGCGAAGACGGTCCGGTCGGCGAAGTCGTCGCGCGGACTGACGCCATTGGCAAATCGGATGCCGGTGCCGCCACCGGCATCCCGAACAGATCGAGCTGCGGCGCCTCGTTTTCCCCTTCGTTTGCCCGAAGCAGTTGTGCGTCTGCGCCGTGCTCGCCTTCTTCCATCGATTCCCGTATCCGATTGCTGTTGTGACACCAGACCGAAGCGCCTGCGGCGGAGACGCCGCCCGCATCGCCGGCCCGGTGTCACGCCATCAATGGATCACTGCGGCCGGTTGTACATGTATTGCCGCGACCACGGCAAGGTCCTCGCGTTGCGGCCCGCCTTGCGGCACACAACCTGATAGATCGACACATCGTCGTTCTCGAACGCGTACGCGCAGCCCGCAAGATACACGCGCCAGATGCGGAATTTCTCATCGTCGACCAGCTTGCGCGCGGCCTCCGCGTGCGTTTCGAAATTCTCCGCCCAGATATCGAGCGTGCGCGCATAGTGCCGCCGCAGGCTTTCGACGTCAACCGCTTCCAGGCCGCCGCGTTGCATCGCCTCGAGGGCGAGGCTGATGTGGGGCAACTCGCCGTCCGGGAACACATAGCGGTCGATGAATTCGCCACCGCCGAGCGCCGTCTCGCCGCTGTCGTAATCGGTCGACGTAATGCCGTGGTTCATCGCCACGCCGTCGTCGACGAGCAGATCGTGGATCTTCTGGAAGTAGCCAGGCAGATTCTTGCGCCCGACGTGCTCGAACATCCCGACGCTCGTGATGCGATCGAACTGGCCTACTATGTCGCGATAGTCCTGCAGGCGGATTTCGATCCTGTCCTCGAGGCCGGCCGCCTTGACGCGTGCCGTGGCGAGATCGAACTGGTTCTGCGACAGCGTCACGCCGACGCACTGCGCGCCGAATTTCTGCGCGGCACGCAGCACGAGCGCACCCCAGCCGCAGCCGATGTCGAGCAGGCGCTGACCGGGCTGCACCTGGATCTTGGTGAGGATGTGGTCGATTTTCTTGATCTGCGCAGTGGCGAGGTCTTCATCGCCGTTCTCGAAGTACGCGCACGAGTACACCATGTTGTCGTCGAGCCACAGCCGGTAGAACTCGTTCGAGACATCGTAGTGATACTGGATCGCCTTCCTGTCCGACGTCTTCGAATGATTGAAGTAGCGTCGTACACGCGCGAGCTTGCCGGCACTCGTGACAGTGCTGCGTGCCAGCGAATAACTGACATTGATGATGTCCGACAGCTTGCCTTCGATGTCGATCTTGCCCTTCACGTACGCTTCGCCAAGATTGTCGAGGCTCGGTTCGAGCAGATACGGCAGCGCCGTCGCACTTTTGACATGCAGTGTGACCTGGGGCGCGGCAAACTGCCCGAAGTCGTGTTGCTGGCCGTCCCACAGCACGAGACGTGCAGGCACGTTGGCCTTGCCTTTTACCTCTTCTACCCACTGCGCCAGCTTCTTCTCCCAGAACATGTGATTTCTCCGTGTCCAATGAAATCAAAGCAAAGCCCTTTGGATCGCTGCGTGCCGTGGCGCTATTCCGAAGCCTCGATGGTCGCGCGGGATCCCGCCGGTCGACGCGGCCGTCCGGCAGGACGTCCGCGTCGACCGGCGCCGTATATAGAGTTAAGGCGACAGCCGGGCGATCTGCCAGTCGCCGTTGGCTGTGCGCGTATACCGCAGGCGGTCGTGCAGTCGCGACGGCCGGCCTTGCCAGAATTCGATGGCGTCCGGCACGAGCCGGTAGCCGCCCCAGTGCGGCGGACGCGGCGGCTCAGCGCCGAATCGTTTACTGAATTCGCGTTCGCGTGCTTCGAGCACGGCGCGGCTTTCAATTACCTGACTTTGTTCGGATGCCCAGGCGCCGATGCGCGAATCCGCAGGACGCGACGCAAAATAGGCGTCGCTTTCGTCGGCGCCTGTCTTTGCAACCAGGCCCTCGATACGCACCTGGCGCTCGAGTTCGATCCAGTAAAAAAGCAGGGCGGCGCGCGGGTTCTCCGCGAGTTCGCGGCCCTTGCGGCTGTCGTAGTTGGTGAAGAAGGTGAAGCCGCGTTCGTCGACGCCCTTGATCAGCACGATGCGTGCCGAAGGCTGGCCACGGCCGTCGACCGTGGCCAGCGTCATGGTGTTCGGCTCGCGCAGTCGGGCGTCGAGTGCCTGCGCGAACCATGTCTTGAACTGCCGGATCGGGTCGCGGTCGACGTCGGCCTCGTCGAGCGAACCGAGCGAATAGTTTTTGCGAAGTTCGGCAAGTGTCGTCATCTTCTTATGCGAACGCTACAGTAAGCCCAGTATAGCGAAGGAACAGATTTTCTGCGTTGTGACGGATCAACGGAGTCGCGTCTGAAGCTTTGGGTGGGTGCCCGGCTCACTCGCCCGCGATCAGGCAAAATACGGGCTTCGCAAGCCAGCCTGTTCCCAACGAGTTCGTCGCCATGTCCACGCCCAGCAGCACCGCGCATACCGGTGCGTCTTCCGATCTTACTACCGGCCCCGGCGGGAATGAAACCGCCGACCGTGCGCGCCGTTTCGGCGGCATCGCGAGGCTGTACGGCGCACCGGCGCTCGAAGCGTTCGAGCGGGCGCACGTTGCTGTCATCGGTATCGGTGGGGTGGGTTCGTGGGCGGCCGAGGCGCTCGCGCGCAGTGCAATCGGCAAGCTGACGTTGATCGACCTCGACAACGTCGCTGAAAGCAACACGAACCGGCAGATTCACGCGCTCGACGGCAACTACGGCAAGCCGAAAGTCGAGGCGATGGCCGAGCGGATCAGATTGATCGATCCGCAGTGCGACGTGCGCCTCGTCGAAGATTTCATCGAGCCGGACAATTTCGCTGCGGTGCTGGGTGGCGGCTTCGACTATGTGATCGATGCGATCGACAGCGTGCGTACGAAGACCGCCTTGATCGCGTGGTGTGTCGAACAGAAGCTGCCGCTGATCACGGTCGGCGGTGCGGGCGGTCAGCTCGATCCGACGCGTATCCGCATCGACGATCTGGCGCTGACGATCCAGGACCCGCTGCTCTCGAAGGTACGCGCGCAGTTGCGCAAGCAGCACGGTTTTCCGCGCGGCCCGAAGGCGAAATTCAAGGTGAGTGCGGTTTATTCCGACGAGCCGCTCATCTATCCGGAAGCCGCCGTATGCGATATCGACGAGGAAACCGAACACGTCACGACGTCGCCGGGGCATACCGGACCGGTGGGGCTGAACTGTGCGGGCTTCGGTTCCAGCGTGTGCGTGACGGCGAGCTTCGGGTTCGCAGCGGCGGCGCATGTGCTGCGTGTACTGGCGCAGCAGGGCAACGCCAGGTGAGCGCCTGCCGGGTGCTCCATCCGGGCTGAAAACAGAAACGCGGCCAGCAGGCCGCGTTTCTGTTTGTTGCTCAAAGCGTGTTGCTCACTGACGCGCTCAATTTAGCGCCGCGCTCAGCTTGCGCCGCCACTGCGCCACCAGCTCCGGTTGATGTGCCGCCAGATCGAACACCGACAGCATCGTTTTGCGGCCGATGTCATCGCGGAACGAGCGGTCGCGATGCACGATCGCGAGCAGATGCTCCAGCGCGTCTGCGTATTTGCGCCGCGCGATGAAGGCACTGGCGAGATCGAAGCGCGCATCCAGATCATCGGGATTCGCCGCGACTTTCGCTTCCAGCGCGTCGGTGGGCGGCAGGTCCGCCGCTGCATCGACCGCATCGAGCCGCGTCTTGATTGCGTTAAAGCGCGGGTCGATGTCTTGCGTGGTTTTCGCCGATAGCAGGTCGACTTCGTTGCGTGCTTCGTCGAAGCGGTTTTGATTCAGCAACAGTTCGATCAGGTCCAGACGTGCCTCTTCGTAACCCGGATCGAACGCGAGCGCGGCCTTCAGATGATCGAAGGCATCGTCGAGACGACCTTCGGCGATCGCGATCTGCGCATTGCCGCGTTCGGCTTCGGCGGAGTCCGGCACCAGGCGGTCGAGAAACGCACGCAACTGGCCTTCCGGCAGCACGCCGACGAACTGGTCGACCGGGCGGCCGTCCGCAAAGGCGATCACATGCGGAATGCTGCGCACCTGGAAGTGTGCGGCGAGTTCCTGATTTTCATCGACATTCACCTTCACGAGTTTCCATTTGCCCTCGTACTCGGCTTCGAGCTTTTCGAGCATCGGGCCGAGCGTCTTGCACGGGCCGCACCACGGCGCCCAGAAATCGATCAGCACTGGAGCGAGCGTCGAACCTTCGATGACGTCCTTTTCGAAAGTGGCCAGAGTGGTGTCCATTGCATCCTCGTCGGAAAAACTGTCTGTGCATCAAATGGGGGCTCGCGCCCCGAATTCAATGCGCCATTCACTGTGGCTTGCGCTCGGGCAACGGAATCCATTCCGTTTCGCCCGGCACTGTGCCCATCTGCTGGTTCGTCCATAGAAGCTTGGCGCGCTCGATCTTTTCACGCGAACTCGCCACGAAATTCCATTCGATAAAGCGTTCACCGTCGATCTTCTCGCCGCCCAGCAGCATGACGGTCGCCCCCTTCGTGCTCGCGAGCGTGACGGTTTCGCCGAGTGTCAGCACAGCCATCTGGCCGGCTTCGAACGCTTCGCCATCGATCGCCAGATCGCCTTCGACCAGATACACGCCGCGCTCGTCGTGCTCCGGCTCGAGCGCGAACGAACTGCCCGGCGCAAAGTGGGCGGCGACGTAGAGCGTGCCCGAGAAAGTCGTGGTCGGCGCGGTCTGGCCGAAAGCCGTGCCTGCGATCACACGCAGCGTGACGCCGTGGCGCTCGATCTCCGGCAGTGTCGACGCCGCGTGATGTTCGAACGACGGCTCGTCGTCTTCATGCGCGAGCGGCAGCGCGACCCAGGTCTGGATGCCGTGCATGGCCAGGCCGCGACCGCGGTCCTCGTTCGGCGTGCGTTCCGAATGCACGATGCCGCGGCCGGCGGTCATCCAGTTCACGTCGCCGGGAACGATCCTCTGCTCGGAACCGAGACTGTCACGGTGCATGATCGCGCCTTCGAACAGATAGGTGACGGTCGCAAGGCCGATGTGCGGATGCGGGCGGACATCGAGGCCCACACCTGGCGCGAGTATCGCCGGACCCATATGGTCGAAGAAGATGAATGGTCCGATGAGGCGCGCCGCCATCGCCGGCAGCACGCGCCGCACGGTAAGGCTGCCGACGTCGCGCAAATGAGGCTTGAGAACCGCTTTGATCGGGGAGGACATGAGTAGGGCTCCTGGCTGCCGCGGTTGAGGGGACAGGTTCATTTTAACGCTCGCGCGAGGTGAGTTGCTGGTCCGGTGAACCGGGGCGCGGCCAGCGGCGCTCGCAAAGAAGCGCAAGTCTGGACAAGTATTCCGCGGAGGAACCACGGCTTCCCGGCGGGCGCTCCGCTAAACTTGGATCTTCGTGAACGAGAGGAGGCGAAGGATGTCGCCGAAGGATCTGCTGCTGGCGCTGGTGGTGGTCGTTGCGTGGGGTGTGAACTTTGTCGTCATCAAGGTCGGCTTGCACGGCGTGCCGCCGATGCTGCTCGGCGCCTTGCGCTTTCTGCTGGCCGCGATTCCGGCCGTGTTCTTCGTCAAACGTCCGCAACTGCCTTGGCGCTGGCTGCTGGCCTATGGCGCGACCATTTCGTTCGGCCAGTTCGCTTTTCTCTTCACCGCGATGTATGTCGGGATGCCGGCGGGCCTCGCTTCGCTCGTGCTGCAAGCGCAGGCGTTTTTTACGCTGCTCTTCGCGGTCATGTTTCTCCACGAGCGTTTTCGCGCCCAGAACGTCATTGGTTTGTTGATCGCGGCGGGCGGCCTCGCGGTGATCGGCCTGGAGGGCGGTCACGTGATGACGCTTGCCGGCTTTGTCCTCACGCTGTGCGCGGCGGTCTCGTGGGCGCTCGGCAATATCGTCACCAAGAAGATCGGCAAGGTCGACCTGGTCGGCCTCGTGGTGTGGGCGAGCCTGATTCCGCCGCTGCCGTTTCTTGTCCTGTCTTACTTCCTCGAAGGTCCGCAACGAATCGCCGCGGCGCTGACCGGCATCGGCGGATCGTCGATCTTCGCGATCGTCTATCTCGCGTTTATCGCAACGCTTCTGGGCTACAGCCTCTGGAGCCGTCTGCTGTCGCGTTATCCGGCAAGCCAGGTTGCGCCGTTTTCGCTGCTCGTGCCGATTGTCGGGCTGGCCTCCGCATCGCTTTTTCTCGACGAGCATCTGTCGACCGCGCAGATTGCCGGTGCGGTGCTCGTGATGACTGGACTCGCTGTGAACGTGTTCGGCGGATGGGTCGTGCAACGCGCTGCGTCAGCGCGCTGACTGGATAATCCGGCGGAATCGGGACGCGCGCCTGACGTAAAAGCGGCCGCGTCGAGCGGCCGTTGTTACATGGCAAGACGATCATCAGCGCATTACGTCATCCGGTTCTTCGCAAGCGGCGGATTCGCCGCGAAGTAACGCTTGATGCCAGTGAGAATTGCGTCGGCCATCCGGTCGCGATAGGCGTCGTCGTTGAGACGTTTTTCTTCGTCCGGGTTGCTGATGAATGCGGTCTCGACGAGGATCGACGGAATATCGGGCGCTTTCAGCACGGCAAACCCCGCCTGTTCGACCGAGCCCTTGTGCAGCTTGTTGATGTCGCCGATCTCCTTCAGCACGAAGTTGCCGTAACGCATCGAATCGCGGATCTGCGCGGTGGTCGACATGTCGAACAGTGCGCGGTTCACGCTTGCGTCGGCGGTCTTGATGTTGATGCCGCCGATCTGGTCCGACGAGTTTTCCTTGTTCGCCATCCATTGCGCCGCTGCGCTCGACGCGCCGTGCTCCGACAGGGCGAACACCGACGAGCCGCGTGCGGACGGATCGGTGAACGCGTCGGCATGGACCGATACGAAGAGGTCGGCCCCCACGCGCCGCGCTTTCTGCACGCGCACGTTGAGCGGCACGAAGAAGTCGGCGTCGCGGGTCATCATCGCGCGCATGTTCGGCTGGGCGTCGATCTTTGCGCGCAGCTTCTTCGCGACGTCGAGTGCGATGTGCTTTTCATACGTGCCGCCGCCGCCGATCGCGCCCGGGTCTTCACCGCCATGGCCCGGGTCGATGGCGACCGTCAGCAGGCGGACCGTGTTGCCTCTGCCGGATTTCGGAGCTGTGAACCTGTACGTATCGTCGGTGGCATCGGCGCCGTCGTCGTCGTTGCGGGCGATGGCGGTCGGCGGCGCGGGTTTGACTGTCGGGCGCGGCGGGGTCGGGTTTGGCGTAACGCGCGCGGGTGGTCGCGGCACGTCCGGCGACGATGGCCCGCTGTTCTGCGCGTAGCGCTCGAAGAACGCGTCGCTGTTGTCGCCCGGCGGCGGAGAGGTGGGACCCGAGAGCGTCGCGGGCGGCGCGTTGTTTTCGTTGAGCTTCTGTTCCTTGCGCTCGGTCTGCGCGAGGAGATCCATCAGCGGATCCGGCGCCACAGCCGGATAAAGATCGAACACGAGGCGGTATTTATAAGCACCGACGGGCGGCAAGGTGAACACCTGTGGCTTCACCGAACCCTTCAGGTCGAACACCATCCGCACGACATGCGGCTGATACTGCCCGACCCGCACGGCCTGGATCTGCGGATCATTCGGCGTGATCTTCGAGACGAGATCGCGCAGGGCCTGATCGAGATCGAGACCGGTCAGATCGACCACCAGCCGGTCGGGGCCCTGCAAAAGTTGTTGCGCGTTTTGCAGCGGCTGGTCCGACTCGATCGTCACGCGCGTGTAGTCGCGTGCGGGCCAGACGCGCACGCCGAGCACCGAACTCGCCCGTGCGAGGCGCGGCGCGACGAGCCCGAGCACGAGCGTCGATGCGCCCGCGCGCAGGATCTGCCGGCGCCTCCAGTTATGCGTCGCGGTGGCCGCTGACTCGATCGAGCGGAACGGTTTGATCAACATCTTTCGAGACATGCCTTTCCTGATTCGCTGTATGCGCGCGCAATGAGAAGGCGTCCATCGCCCTCCACATCGAGCGAGAAGACAAGATCCGGTATGCCGAGCAGGGTGCCCGCGCGTTCCGGCCATTCGACAAGGCAGATCGCTCCGCTGTCGAAGTATTCGCGAAAGCCTGCATCGGCCCATTCGGCCGGATCGGTAAAACGATAGAGATCGAAGTGGTACAGCTCGAGTTCCCCATCGGGTCGTTCGACCGCGTAGGGTTCGACCAGCGTGTAGGTTGGGCTGCGCACGCGGCCCGTGTGTCCGAGGGCGCGTAACGTGGCGCGCACGAGCGTGGTTTTGCCCGCGCCGAGGTCGCCCAGCAACTGCACCTGCAAGCCCTGGAATTCGCTGCGGGCGCCGGGTTCCGATGCGGCCCGGCGTACGTGATCGATGGCGTCGGCGAAGCGCGCGCCGAACGCACTGGTGGCGGCTTCGTCCGCGAGCGCGAAGTGGCGTTCGAGCAGGACGGCAGCGGCGGGTTTGATCACGTGAACGGGGTTGTCGGGCATTCTCGTAAAATGGCGTGATGAACCGATGTCCGGACCACCCCGTTTCCTGCACGCCTGCGTCTGATGACGATGCGCGTGCCGTGCGTCATTTCGATGAAGCGGCGCTGAACGCGCTCGCCTTGCGCATCAAAACGTGGGGCCGCGAACTGGGTTTCGGTGCGATCGGTATCAGTGACACCGACCTCACAGCTGCCGAGGCGGGACTCGCCGCGTGGCTCGAAGCGGACTGCCATGGCGAGATGGATTATATGGCCAAACACGGGATGAAACGCGCACGGCCGGCCGAGCTTGTGGCCGGCACGCGACGCGTGATTACCGCACGAATGGCCTATTTGCCCGCCATGACACTTACCGGAAAGTCCGACGAAAGCGACCCGCAGGCTATGCCGCCGGACTGGCGCAAGGCTGAACACGGCCGGCTTGCGGACCCGTCCGCTGCGGTTGTCTCGATCTACGCACGTGGCCGCGACTATCACAAGGTGATGCGTAACCGTTTGCAACAGCTCGCGGAAAAGGTCGAAGCGGAGATCGGCGGATACGGGTATCGCGTCTTCACCGATTCGGCCCCGGTGCTGGAAGTCGAGCTTGCGCAGAACGCGGGTGTCGGCTGGCGTGGCAAGCACACGTTGCTGTTGCAGCGCGACGCAGGCTCGCTGTTTTTTCTCGGCGAGATCTATGTCGACATTCCGCTGCCAACCGACGCTGAAATCGCGCCGGAGCAGGCACCCGAAACCGCTGGCGCGCATTGTGGCAGTTGTACGCGCTGCATCGGCGCCTGTCCGACGGGCGCGATCGTCGCCCCGTACAAGGTCGACGCGCGGCGCTGCATCTCCTATCTGACGATCGAACTGAAAGGCAGTATTCCCCAGGACTTGCGGCCGCTGATCGGCAATCGTGTGTATGGCTGCGACGATTGCCAGCTTGTCTGTCCGTGGAACAAGTTCGCGCAGGCCGCGCCTGTCGCGGATTTCGATGTCCGGCACGGGCTCGATCGTGCGACGCTTGTCGAACTGTTCGGCTGGACCGCCAGCGAGTTCGACACGCGGATGCAGGGCAGTGCGATCCGTCGCATTGGCTATGAGTGCTGGCTGCGCAATCTGGCGGTCGGCATGGGCAATGCGCTGCGTGCGGATCGCGCGAGCCTGTCGGTTGCGGCGCGAGCCGATATCGTCGAAGCATTGCGCTCGCGTATCGACGACCCGTCCGCGCTCGTTCGTGAGCACGTGGAATGGGCGCTCGAGGCAGCGTAAAGTAGCGGGGTTCCGGCCGCGTTTCTGGTCCGTGCCTTGCGTTGCGTTCTGGAAGACAGGTAACGCATGTTCAACACAACGGATGCCGCACCGAAAAGGAGGCAATCATGTTCAACGCAGTAATCGATGCGCCGTTCGGCAAGGTCGGCATCCGTATCGAAGCCGACACCGTCCGCGAAATCGTCTATCTGCCTGATTCGATCCGCAGCATCGCGCCCGATACGCCGCTCGCGAAGAAGGCCGTCGAGCAGATCGAGCGCTATTTCGAGCGTGCGTCGGCAACCTTCGACCTGCCGCTCGCCAATGTCGGCAGTGCATTTCAGCGACGCGTCTGGCAGGCCATCAGCGACATTCCGCCCGGCATCGTGCTGACGTACGGGCAGGTCGCGAAACAGGTCGGCAGTGCACCGCGCGCGGTCGGCCAGGCGTGCGGCGCGAATTATTTTCCGCTAGTGATTCCGTGCCATCGTGTGGTGGCATCGGGCGGGATCGGCGGCTTTGCGAATCACGACGACGACGGCTACTTCCGCAAGGTCAAACGCTGGCTTCTCGCACACGAAGGTGTTCCCTACGCATGAGCAGCACGACCGGCATCTCCGGGACCGTCATCGACGAAGCGCCTGGCGCGTCGCAGTCGCCGCTCTTCATGACGAGCAACGCGTCGATCGATGCGTTTTTGCGACGCGCTATGGCTCGAACACGGGCTGTCGCGCAACACGCTCGATGCGTATCGCCGCGATCTGCGGATCTTTGCCGAATGGCTCGCCAAGAAGCGCGACAGTTCGCTCGATACGGCGAGCGAAGCGGATCTCAACGCCTACAGCGCAGTACGGCAGAAGGACAAGTCGACTTCGGCAAACCGCCGTCTGTCTGTGTTCAGACGTTATTACGCGTGGTCCGTGCGTGAACATCGCGCAACTGCAGATCCGACGCTACGCATCCGCTCGGCGAAGCAGCCGCCACGCTTTCCGTCGACGTTGACCGAGGCGCAGGTCGAAGCGCTGCTCGGCGCGCCGGATATCGACACATCGCTCGGGCTGCGCGATCGCACGATGCTGGAACTGATGTATGCGAGCGGGCTGCGCGTCACGGAACTCGTGACGTTGAAGACGGTGGAAGTCGGCCTCAACGAGGGCGTGGTGCGCGTGATGGGGAAAGGCTCGAAAGAGCGGCTGATCCCGTTCGGCGAGGAGGCGCACGGCTGGATTGAACGGTATCTGCGCGAAGCCCGGCCTGCGTTGCTGGGCGCGCGGGCGAGCGACGCGCTCTTCGTCACCACCCGCGCGGAGGGCATGACGCGTCAGCAGTTCTGGAACATCATCAAGCGCCATGCCGCCGCGGCCGATGTGCGCGCACCGCTGTCGCCGCACACGCTGCGGCACGCGTTCGCCACGCATCTGCTGAATCACGGCGCGGACCTGCGTGTAGTGCAGTTGCTGCTCGGTCACACGGATATCTCGACGACGCAGATTTACACGCACGTCGCGCGCGAGCGGCTGAAGTCGCTGCACGCGACCCACCATCCGCGAGGATGATTCTGTCGGGCCGCGGCGCCGCGACCGTTTAGCGCCCGCGCCTGCTCAAATCAGATCGCGCAGTCTGTGCTTCAGAATCTTGCCGGTCGATGCCGCCGGCAGCGCCGCGAGCACGCGCACTTCGGCAGGCCGTTTGTACGGTGCGAGGCGGCCGCTGCACCATCCGATCAGCTCGGCCGGCGTCACCTGCGCGCCAGCAACAAGTTCGACAAACGCCACCACTTCCTCATTGCCTTCGACCGCGCGGCCGATCACCGCAGACTGCACGACTTGCGGGTGCGCATTCAGCACATGCTCGACTTCCGCTGGATAGACGTTGAAGCCCGATCGGATGATCAGTTCCTTGCTGCGGCCGACGATGTCGAGCGCGCCATCAGACTCCTGCCGCGCGAGATCGCCGGTTTTCAGCCAGCCATCCGCGGTGACCGTGGCCCGGGTCTGTTCCGGGTTGCGGTAATAACCGAGCATCACATTCGGCCCGCGTACCCACAGTTCGCCGATCTCGTCTGGTGCGACATCGACACCATCCAGCGAAACGAACCGCACTTCGACCCCCGGAATCACCTGACCGACGGAAACATCGGTGCGCGGTGCGTCGAGCAGGGTCTGCGAGACGGTCGGGCTGCTTTCCGTCATGCCGTAACCGTTGTGCAATGTCACGCCGTACACGCTTTCGACACGCGCTTTCAGCGCAGCGTCGAGCGGCGAGCCGCCTGAATAAGCGAAGCGCAGTTGCGGCGCCGACCATGAATGTCCGTGTGTCTGCAGATGTTCAAGCAGCCTGGCGTGCATGGCGGGCACACCCTGGAAGATCGACACACGCTCTTCGGCGAGTGCGCGACGCACTGCTTCGGGCGAGAAGCGCGACGCGAGCCGCAGCGTCGCGCCTGCGTGCAGGCTGCCGAGGCACACCGAGGCGAGGCCGTACACGTGCGAAACAGGCAGCACCGCATACACGACATCCTCCGGACCCACACGGCGTAGCGTGCTGGAGATCGTCGCGATGAACATCAGGTTGCGGTGCGACAGCATCACGCCCTTCGGCGTGCCTGTCGTGCCCGTGGTGTAAATCAGCGCCGCGCATTGCTTTTCGCTGGCGGCTTCGACGGGCTCGGCGCTCACCGTGCTGTCGGACGTCCATGACCATCCGCCGATGTCGATTCCCGACGCCAATGCCGGTGCGGGTTGCGCGCCGTGACGTTGCGCGTGCTGCAGCGCATCGGGCGACGCGTCGACCGCATAGGCGACCACGCGCGGCTGCGCATGCGCGCGGATGGCGTCGAGTTCGCCCGCGGAGAGCCTCGCGTTCGATACAAGCGACCACGCGTCGAGTCTGGCCGTGGCAAACAGCAGCACGATCTGCGCGATGCTGTTCTCGGCGACGATCATCACGCGGTCGCCCGCGCGCACGCCCCATTCGCGCAGTTGCGCGGCCGTGGCGTCGATGGCGTCGACGAGTTGCTGGCGAGTGAACTGCCGCGTGTCTTCGATCAGCGAGATGCGCTGTGGGTCTCGCGCTGCAGCCCGGACAGGAATGTCGGCAATGCGTGCCGGCAGCGAAGCCAGCAGGGCGGGGATGTCGGATGCGTCGAATACGCGCTGACTCGGGAGGGCGGGATCGGCGGTCAATGCTGTCTCCTTGACGCGCCGGGAAGTCCGGCGACGGGATATTTTCGAACGATCGTGCCACAATCGACGGACACGCACAATTGAGGATTGGGCAGATACCCGTTGTGTGGCAAGGCATTTACAATGCGCCGATGAGCAAATCCAGACACGTTTCCGAGACCCCCGCGACGCAGTTTCTGCGCTGCCACGGCGTCGCCTTCGGCGAACATCCCTACGACTACGTCGACCACGGCGGCACGGCCGAATCGGCACGCCAGCTGGGCGTGGACGAACATCATGTCGTCAAGACCCTCGTAATGGAAGACGAGCATGCCAGGCCATTGATCGTGCTGATGCACGGCGACCGCACTGTGTCGATGAAGAACCTCGCCCGTCAGATCGGTGCGAAACGCGTCGAGCCGTGCAAGCCCGAGGTCGCGAGCCGGCATTCGGGTTACCTGATCGGCGGCACGTCGCCGTTCGGCACGCGCAAGGCGATGCCAGTGTATGTCGAGTCGACGATACTCGAGCTCGATCAGATCTGGCTGAATGGCGGCCGGCGCGGCTTTCTGGTGAGCATCGCGCCGAAGGTGCTGACCAAACTGATCGACGCGAAGCCCGTGGAGTGCGCGAGCGTCGATTGAGCCGGCCGGGTCGTGCGAGATGATCGTGTTCGGTAGAATGTGTGCCGTTCTGGTCGTGCGGTACCGGTGTTTTCCGGTTTCATCACCCACTAGCCTTTCCGGCACATTACAAGAAGAGTCCACAGCATGGAAAACCTGATTGTCGCCGTCGCGGCCTACCTGATCGGCTCGGTGTCGTTTGCCGTGATCGTGAGCGCCTCGATGGGGCTCGCCGACCCGCGTTCATACGGGTCGAAGAATCCTGGCGCGACCAACGTCCTGCGCAGCGGCAACAAGACCGCCGCGATCCTCACGCTGCTCGGCGATGCATTCAAAGGGTGGCTCGCGGTGTGGCTCGTCAGCCACTTCGGCCCGCACTATGGCCTCGATGATCCGGCGATCGCGCTCGCCGCGATTGCGGTGTTCCTCGGCCATCTGTATCCGGTCTACTTCCGCTTCAAGGGCGGCAAGGGCGTGGCGACCGCAGCGGGTGTCCTGCTTGCGATCCATCCGGTGCTGGGAATCGCGACGCTGCTGACGTGGCTCATCATCGCGTTCTTTTTCCGCTATTCGTCGTTGGCGGCGCTCGTGGCCGCCGTGTTCGCGCCGTTCTTCGACGTGTTCCTGTTCGGTCCGAACATCATTGCGCTGGCTGTGCTCGCGATGAGCGCGCTGTTGATCTGGCGCCATCGGGCGAACATCGGCAAGCTGATCGAGGGCAAGGAAAGCCGAATCGGCGAGAAGAAGCGCGGCGCGCCACCGACGGGCAAGGCACGTTGAGCTTTCGAGCCGGGGCGCCCTGTCAGATGGCGTGACGCCTCATCCGTTCAGTCGCGGAAGTTGTTGAAGTCGAGCGGCGTGTCGGTCACGTCCTTGCGCAGCAGCGCAATAGCGCTTTGCAGATCGTCGCGCTTGGTGCCCGTCACGCGCACCGCGTCGCCCTGAATGCTCGCCTGGACCTTGATCTTGCTGTCCTTCACGAGCTTGACGATCTTCTTCGCGAGGTCGCCCGACACACCTTTCTTCACGGTGATGATCTGCTTGACCTTGTCGCCGCCGATCTTCTCGATCTTGCCGTAGTCGAGGAAGCGCACGTCCACGTTGCGCTTCGCCATTTTGGACAGCAGCACGTCCTTGACCTGGGTGAGCTTGAAGTCGTCGTCGGCGTAGGCGGTGAGTTCGCGCTCCTTCTGCTCGACACGGGCATCCGAGCCCTTGAAGTCGAAGCGGGTCGAAATTTCCTTGTTGGACTGCTCGATCGCGTTCTTGACTTCGATCATGTTGGCTTCGCTGACAACGTCAAACGATGGCATTGCATTCTCCCAATAGTGCGCGGTGGCTGACACGGCCGGACGGCCGCGCGTGACGCACTCGCTATAATCACGAACCGGCTGTCATTTTACCGACGCCTTTCCCATTTGCCCAAGGCCGCCGCGCAACGCTTTCGCGGCGTGACCCTGAAGATCCCCGAGATCCTGACCATCGCGCCATCCTGATGTCCCAAGCCGCTGCCGTTTCGTTTCTGTCCAGTTATCCGCTCAAGGCGCACAACACCTTTGGCTTCGATGTGCGTGCGCGCCTCGCGTGCCGCATCGAACATGAGGCGCAGATCGTCCCCGCGGTCGACGATCCCCGCTCGGCGGGCTTGCCGCGGCTGGTACTGGGCGGAGGCAGCAATGTCGTGCTGACGCGCGATTTCGACGGGCTCGTGCTGCTTGTTGCGCTGCGCGGCCGGCGTCTCGCGCGCGAGGACGATGACGCATGGTATGTCGAGGCGGCGGCCGGAGAGAACTGGCATGAATTCGTCGAGTGGACGCTTGCACAGGGCCTGCCCGGACTCGAGAACCTGGCGCTGATTCCGGGAACGGTCGGCGCTGCGCCCATCCAGAACATCGGCGCGTACGGCCTTGAAATGTGCGAGCGCTTCGCGTCGCTGCGGGCGGTCGAGCTGGCGACGGGCGATGTCGTCGAACTCGATGCAAAAGCCTGCCGCTTCGGCTATCGCGACAGTTTCTTCAAACGGGAAGGGCGCGACCGTTTCGTGATTACGTCGGTGACGTTCCGTCTGCCGAAAATGTGGACGCCGCGCGCCGGCTACGCCGACATTGCGCGCGAACTCGCTGCAGATGGCTTTGGCGACGCGTCACCGACTGCGCAGGCGATCTTCGATGCCGTCGTCGCGGTGCGGCGCGCAAAGCTGCCCGATCCGCTCGAATTCGGAAACGCGGGCAGTTTTTTCAAGAATCCGGTCGTCGATGCAGCGCAGTTCGAAGCGTTGCAGCAGCGCGAGCCGGACGTGGTGTCGTACCGGCAGCCCGATGGACGCGTGAAGCTCGCAGCTGGCTGGCTCATCGACCGGTGCGGCTGGAAGGGGCGAGCGATGGGCGCGGCGGCCGTTCACGACCGGCAGGCGCTGGTGCTGGTGAACCGCGGGGGCGCGACGGGCGCCGAGATGCTGACGCTGGCGCGGGCGATCCAGAGCGACGTTATTCGGCGGTTTGGCGTCGAGCTTGATCCGGAGCCCGTTTGCCTGTGAACGCCCGGTTGCCGTGGCTGAGGACAAATTGACGGCAACACAATGACAAAGGCGCCGGGATCACTCCCGGCGCCTTTTTTGCGGATGCCGTTGCGCGCGAAAAACCGCGCGCGGCATCAGTCAGTTCAATGCTCAGCTACGCTGGCGACGCGCGTTTTCAGCGATCCGCATACGAAGCGCATTCAGCTTGATGAAGCCACCGGCGTCGGCCTGGTTGTATGCACCGCCGTCGTCGTCGAAGGTCGCGATGGTCTTGTCGAACAGCGTGTCCTTCGAGTCGCGCGCCACCACGGACACGCTGCCCTTGTACAGCTTCACGCGCGTCCAGCCGTTGACCTTTTCCTGCGTATGGTCGATCAGCACCTGGATGGCGCGACGCTCCGGGCTCCACCAGTAGCCGTTGTAAATGATGGACGCATAGCGCGCCATCAGGTCGTCCTTCAGGTGAGCGACTTCGCGGTCGAGTGTGATCGACTCCATGCCGCGGTGCGCTTTTAGCATGATGGTGCCGCCCGGCGTTTCATAGCAGCCGCGCGACTTCATGCCGACGTAGCGGTTTTCGACCAGATCCAGACGGCCGATGCCGTGTTTGCCGCCGAGACGGTTCAGTTCGGTCAGCATTTCGGCCGGCGACAGGCGCTTGCCATTGAGCGCGACCGGGTCGCCGCGCTCGTATTCGATGTCGAGGTATTCCGCCTGATCCGGCGCTTCTTCGGGCGAGACCGTCCAGCGCCACATGTCGGGTTCGGCTTCCGCCTTCGGGTCTTCGAGGTGACGGCCTTCGAACGAAATGTGCAACAGGTTCGCGTCCATCGAGTACGGCGCACCGCCCTGCTTGTGCTTCATTTCGATCGGAATGCCAGCCTTCTCGGCGTAAGCGAGCAGCTTTTCACGCGAAAGCAGATCCCATTCGCGCCACGGAGCGATGACTTTGATGCCCGGTTCGAGCGCGTAGTAGCCGAGTTCGAAGCGGACCTGGTCGTTGCCCTTGCCGGTCGCACCGTGCGACACGGCCTGGGCACCGGTTGCGCGGGCAATCTCGATCTGGCGCTTCGCGATCAGCGGACGCGCGATCGACGTGCCCAGCAGGTATTCGCCTTCGTAGATCGTGTTCGCACGGAACATCGGGAACACGAAGTCGCGCACGAATTCTTCGCGCAGGTCTTCGATGAAGATGTTGTCCTGCTTGATGCCGAGTTGCAGTGCTTTCTTGCGCGCCGGCTCCAGTTCTTCGCCCTGGCCGATATCGGCCGTGAACGTGACGACTTCGGCGTCGTAGTTGTCCTGCAACCATTTCAGGATGACGGAGGTGTCGAGGCCGCCCGAATAGGCGAGCACGACTTTCTTGATATCGCTCATGGTGAACTCGTAGCTGGGAAACTGGGACAAAAACAGGGGCGCGCCGGCCATTCCGGAGCGCGTAAAAACGCTATTTTGACACTAAATCGCCGCGTGATCCGCGTTTTTGGGTAGCGCGACGGGTGAGTTGCCGAGACGCTGCGCAGGTGGCCGCGGCTCGCCGGATGCGTGACATGCAGGTGACCGGTGCCACCGGGGAGGTGACCCGTTACCGTCCGTCGCGGCTGGTACTGCTCAGTGATTCAGCTTGCCGAGCAGCAGGTATTCCATCAGCGCCTTTTGCACGTGCAGACGGTTTTCCGCTTCGTCCCATACGACGCTCTGCGGCCCGTCGATCACTTCCGCGCTCACTTCTTCGCCGCGATGGGCAGGCAGACAGTGCATGAACAGGGCATCCGGGTTGGCGCGCGCTATCATGTCGGCGTCGACGCACCAGTCGGCAAAGGCTTTTTTGCGCGCCTCGTTTTCGGCTTCGAAACCCATGCTGGTCCACACGTCCGTCGTGACGAGATCGGCGCCCTCGCAGGCTTCATGCGGATCGTCGAAGTCCTGCCAGAACGGCGCGCTTTCAGGCGCGACGAGCGCATGGTCGAGCTTGTAGCCGGCCGGTGTCGACAGGCGCAGCTTGAAACCGAGGATGTGTGCCGCTTCGATCCAGGTGTACAGCATGTTATTCGCGTCACCGACCCACGCGACCGTCTTGCCGCGGATCGGCCCGCGATGCTCGAAGTAGGTGAAGATGTCGGCCAGCACCTGGCACGGGTGGTATTCGTTCGTCAGGCCGTTGATGACCGGCACGCGCGAGTTGTCGGCGAAACGTTGCAGGATGTCCTGGCCGAACGTGCGGATCATGATGATGTCGACCATTCGCGAGATCACCTGCGCGGCATCTTCGATCGGTTCGCCGCGGCCTAGCTGCGTGTCGCGCGTGCTCATGAACACGGCATGGCCGCCGAGCTGGAAGATGCCCGCTTCGAACGACAGGCGCGTGCGCGTCGAGTTTTTCTCGAAGATCATCGCGAGCGTGCGGTCGTGGAGTGGGTGATAGGTCTCGTAGTTCTTGAACTTTCGCTTCAAAATGCGCGCGCGTTCCAGCACGTACTCGTAGTCGTCCAGCGAGAAGTCCTTGAACTGCAGATAGTGGCGAATTTTCTTGGCGGTCATAAAACAAATACGGCGGTCTCACCCGGCAGAAGTGCCGGACGGCGCCGCCGTTGTTTGTGGTAACTCAATGCAGGATAAAGGATTTTGCCGGGTTTGACGAGTCGGCCAAAAGGCCTGTCATGTCGCTGTCACGGTCAGAGCGACATGCTCGCCGCATCGTCCGGGCGGTTGTGTGCAGTGCGGAAGAACATCTGCTGCGCTATAATCTCAGGGTTTTCCCAAGCACGGCCGTGCAGGCGCCAGGCTTGCGGGACACGGGTCGCGCGTCCGGCTGTCAAGCGTATCCGACGCATGCGGCGCACGTAGCGCTCACCTTCCCCGCGGGGTGTTTTCAGCGCCGCGCGATGTGCTCAGGGGTTGTCGTGTCCGCTGTGTTCAGGCAGCCGCATTCGCCGGCACTTCACTGGGCAGTCACACAGGTATCTCTACATGGCCGAAGCACCTCCAACCGAATATTTCATTCAGGGGATCACGAAGAGCGGAAGGAAGTTTCGGCCGAGCGACTGGTCGGAGCGACTCGCTGGCGTGATGTCAGGTTTCGGTCCCGGCGCGAGGAAGGGGCCGAACGCCTACATGCAATATTCGGTGTACGTGCGTCCGACGATCATCGGCGACCTCAAGGTCGTCATTCTCGATTCGCGCCTTCGTGACATCGAACCGATGGCTTTCGATTTCGTCATGAACTTCGCGAAAGATAACGATCTCGTCGTGACCGAGGCGTGCGAATTGCCGGCTCACCACGGCACACAGCAGCAGATTGCAGCGGAGAAGGCCTAGTCGGGTGGTTGAGTAGATGGCTGGCGCGTGGCTCTCGCGGCAGCAACCAATGCAAGAACCCGCGGTAGCGGGTTTTTTTGTGCCCGGCGTTGGTGTTGGATGTGTTGGTCGCGGCGCGCTAAGTGTGCCGCGCGGCTCGCCAGGATGAGGGCAATAACCGCCGAGGCAAACAAAAAAGCCCGCCAGAGCGGGCTTTCATGACGCAGCGGAAACAGGAGGTGGCCCACCGAAGCGGGCTGACCGGATTTACTGCGCTGCGGGCGCTTGCAGACCCTTGATGGCTGCAGCGAGGCGGCTCTTATGACGAGCGGCCTTGTTCTTGTGAACGATTTTCTTGTCGGCGATGATGTCGATCGTCTTCGACGACGCCTTGAAGAGTTCAGCGGCCTTGGCCTGGTCGCCGGCGTCGATTGCCTTGCGGACTGCCTTGATCGCGGTGCGGAACTTCGAGCGCAGCGCCGAATTGTGCGAGTTTGCCTTGGCGGCCTGACGGGCGCGCTTGCGTGCTTGTGCGGAGTTAGCCATGACGGTTCCTTATCCTGTTCCTGTTTCCAGAGTCGCCCTGGTAAATGGGCCGACGCTGCTTTTTTCAGAACCTCTGGAAGCGATTGCCCAGAGGCGCAATTGAGTCGACTGAGACTGACCGATACGCGAAAACTGCCATGCTTTGGAGCGATTCAGGAATGACCCAAAAGCTGAGCGAGCTTCGAAACCAGCGATTATAGCAACAAAATCAGGCAAGTGGCAATCGGAAAAGTCGATCTGAGCAGGTGCGGCGCGCCCCGGCAGCTGCCGGGGCGCCGGCAAAACTGCAGACGCACGCTTACGGCGCCGCCGCGGCAAGCGGCTATCCAGCGGAACATTGCGCGAACGTCTGGCTCCGGACGCGGTCCGATTCGCGTCCTGGCTTTTCGTTCGCTCGCCGGTGCGAGCGGCACCCGTATAATAAGCGCCCCATGAATCTATTCCGAGCCCTGCTGACGGTCAGCGGATTCACGCTGCTGTCGCGCGTGACCGGTCTGGCCCGCGAGACGTTGATCGCCCGAGCGTTCGGCGCCAGCCAATATACCGATGCGTTCTACGTCGCCTTCCGCATCCCGAACCTGCTGCGCCGGATTTCGGCCGAAGGTGCATTTTCTCAGGCCTTCGTGCCCATTCTTGCCGAGTTCAAGAACCAGCAAGGCCACGACGCGACCAAGGCGCTTGTCGACGCGACCTCGACCGTACTTGCCTGGGCGCTGGTCCTGCTTTCGCTGATCGGCATTGCTGGCGCGTCGTTTGTCGTCTTCGTCGTCGCCTCCGGCCTGCGGGCCGACGGACAGGCGTATACGCTTGCCGTTTCGATGACGCGGATCATGTTTCCGTACATCGTGTTTATCTCGCTGACTTCGCTTGCGTCCGCGGTGCTCAACACGTACAAGAGTTTCTCGCTGCCTGCGTTTGCGCCCGTTCTGCTAAACGTTGCGTTCATCGCTGCGGCGGTATTCGTCGCACCCCACATGAAGACGCCCGTTTATGCACTCGCATGGGCGGTGATCGCGGGCGGCGTGCTGCAGTTCTTCGTACAACTGCCGGGGCTGAAGAAAATCGACATGATGCCGCGCATCGGTCTGAACCCGATGCGCGCGCTCGCGCACCGTGGTGTCAAGCGCGTGCTGTCGAAAATGGTGCCGGCGATGTTTGCGGTATCCGCTTCGCAGATCAGTCTCATCATCAACACGAACATCGCGTCGCATATCGGTCCCGGCGCGGTATCGTGGATCAACTACGCCGACCGGCTGATGGAGTTCCCCACTGCGCTGCTCGGTGTCGCGCTTGGCACGATCCTGTTGCCGAGCCTGTCGAAGGCGCACGTCGACGCCGATCCGCACGAATATTCGTCGCTGCTCGACTGGGGCCTGCGCGTGACGTTTCTGCTCGCCGCGCCGAGCGCGGCCGCGCTGTTCTTCTTCGCTGAGCCGCTGACCGCTACGCTCTTCCACTACGGCAGGTTCGATGGCCATGCGGTGGTGATGGTGAGCCGTGCATTGTCGGCATACGGTGTCGGATTGATCGGACTGATCCTCATCAAGATTCTCGCACCGGGTTTTTACGCGAAGCAGGACATCAAGACGCCAGTGAAAATCGCGGTCGGCGTGCTGATCGTCACGCAGTTGAGCAATTACGTGTTCGTGCCGATCTTCGCGCATGCCGGCTTGACGCTCAGTATCGGCCTCGGCTCGTGCGTGAATGCATCGCTGCTGTTCATCATGCTGCGTCGCCGTGGCATTTATATGCCGTCCAGCGGCTGGGCGCATTTCTTCGTGCAGTTGCTCGGCGCGTGCCTCGTGCTGGCCGGCGCGATGCACTGGTTCTCCATAAGTTTCGACTGGGTCGGCCTGCACGCCGAACCGGTACGCCGCATCGTTTTGCTGGGCGCGTGCCTCGTCCTGTTCGCCGCGCTATATTTCGGTATGCTCTGGGCGATGGGCTTCAAATACGCGTATTTCAGAAGGCGGGTGAAGTGATGACGATGACGCGGGTTCTCGACTATTTCAGTACGCTTGTAGCCGACGACGACAGCCTGCCGCTCACCGAAGCGGCCCTGTCGCTTGCGCAGGACGCCTATCCGGATCTCGACATGACGGGCGTGCTCGCCGAGATCGACGAACTGGTCGTGCGGCTGCGCCGCCGTATGCCGGACGATGCCGACCTCAAGCAGAAAGTCGGCATCCTGAACCGTTTCTTCTTTCGCGAGCTGGGATTCGCCAGCAACCTCAACGACTACTACGATCCGGACAACAGTCATCTGAATATCGTGTTGAAACGTCGTCGCGGCATTCCGATCTCGCTCGCGGTGCTGTATCTGGAGATGGCGAGCCAGATCGGTGTTCCGGTGCGGGGTGTGTCGTTTCCGGGGCACTTCCTGCTGCGCGTGACAACGCCCGACGGCGACGTGATGCTCAATCCGACCTCGGGACATTCGCTGACCGAGCCCGAGATGGTCGAGATGCTCGAGCCGTATGTGGCGAAAGCGGGGGAGTCGGTGGGGCGAGCGCTGCGGATACTGCTGCAACCGGCGACGCGTCGCGAGATCATCGCGCGCATGCTGCGCAACTTGAAGGCGACCTATCTTCAGACGGAACGCTGGCAGCGTCTGCTCGGTGTGCAGCAGCGTCTTGTGATCCTGTTGCCGGAAAGCATCGAGGAAGTGCGCGATCGTGGCTTCGCGTATGCGCGGCTGGATTACCTGCGGCCCGCGCTCGAGGACCTCGAACGCTATCTCGGCGACCGTCCGGATGCGGAAGATGCAACCGTCGTGGAGTCCCAGTTGCACGAGTTGCGTCAGCGCACGCAGCATAACGACCGCGATTGATTCGATGCCGACGTAAGGCGCGATACCTCGCGCAGGTCACTTACGACAACGCCTGCGATGCGCTCGATGCACATCGCAGGCGTTTTTTCATTTCCGCCAGCGTAATGCGCTTACTTCAGCGTTACTTCGGCTGCATCCGGATCGCACCATCGAGGCGAATGACTTCGCCATTCAGCATTGGATTGTCGAGGATCTGCTTGACGAGCATCGCATACTCCGACGGCTTGCCGAGGCGCGGCGGGAACGGCACCATCGCGCCGAGCGCGTCCTGCACGTCCTGCGGCATGCCGAGCAGCATCGGCGTTTCGAAGATGCCGGGGGCAATCGTCATGACACGGATCGCGTTGCGCGACAGATCGCGCGCGATCGGCAGCGTCATGCCGACCACGCCGCTCTTCGATGCCGCATAGGCCGCCTGCCCGATCTGTCCGTCGAACGCAGCCACTGAAGCCGTGTTGACGATCACCCCGCGCTCACCGTTCTCAGTCGGCTCGTTCTTCGACATTGCAGCCGCGGCGAGGCGGATCATGTTGAAGGTGCCGATCAGGTTGATCGAGATGGTTTTTGCGAAGGCGTCGAGCGGATGCGGACCATCCTTGCCAACCGTCTTGATCGCCGGCGCGACGCCTGCACAGTTGATCAGGCCGCGTAGCGTGCCGAGTTTTGTCGCGGCTTCGACGGCGTGTGTTGCGTCCTCTTCGCGGCTGACGTCGCATTTCACGAACACGCCACCGAGTTCCTTCGCGAGGCCATTGCCGGCGTCCTGGTTGAGATCGGCGAGCACAACCTTGCCGCCGTGCTCGACCACGAGGCGCGCAGTCGCCGCGCCCAGGCCCGATGCGCCGCCCGTGATGAGGAATACGTTGTTGCGAATCTCCATGACTGCTCCTTTGTTTCGGTCCGTCGACCGCTCAGGTTTGAATATTTATTGATCGACGATTGTAGCGGCACTAGGTGCAGTCGCAGCAAAAGAGGGCGACTGTGCTTTTTTATAACGCGATGGCCAGCAAATAAAAAAACCCGCACGAGGCGGGTTTTTCAGTTCACATCCGGCGCGTTCACTTCAGCGCATCGAACACGCGCGCGCGGATTTCATCCACCGAGCCGAGCCCGGAAATGCTCCGGTATTGCGGCGCCTTCAGGCCGTTCTCGTCGCCGCGCTTTGCCCAGTCGTTGTAGTACTCGATAAGGGGCTTCGTCTGCGCGACATACACGTCGAGACGCTTCCTGACCGTTTCTTCCCTGTCGTCGTCGCGCTGGATCAACGGCTCGCCTGTCACGTCGTCGACGTTGTCGACCTTCGGCGGGTTGAACTTCACGTGATACGTGCGACCCGACGCCGCATGCATGCGGCGGCCGCTCATCCGGACGATGATCTCGTCGAACGGTACGTCGATCTCCAGCACGTAATCGATCGCAACACCCGCCTGCTTCATGGCTTCTGCCTGGGGCAACGTGCGTGGAAAGCCGTCGAACAGATAACCGTTCGCGCAGTCCGGCTCGCGCAGGCGTTCCTTGACGAGGTTGATGATCAGCTCGTCGGTGACGAGCTCGCCTGCGTCCATGAAGCGCTTGGCTTCGAGGCCCAGCGGCGTGCCCGCCTTGACGGCTGCACGCAACATGTCACCGGTGGAAATCTGCGGGATGCCGAATTTTTCCTTGATGAAGTTTGCCTGGGTGCCCTTTCCCGCGCCGGGTGCGCCCAACAGGATCAAACGCATGGTGATATCTCCAGATCTAGGTAAATTCTTTGGCGGCGCGAGGCTTGCGGGGTATCGACAAAGCTTCGCTCAGTGCGTTTCTGTGACCCATGCGATAAGCGGCGGCGTGTCTCGCGCAGCACGTCATGAATGACGGCGCTGCAAGACAGGCGGCGGCACAATCGAGGGGAAACCCTGACGAAGATTGGTTCCGGCGGCTCGCGCAACCGTTCAATTATGCCATGGGTTTTTATGCTCGCGACCCGAATAGCGCCTGCACGCGGGCGAGATCGGCCGGCGTATCGACGCCCGGCAACGGCGCATCCTGCGTGACGAGCACCGCGATCCGCTCGCCGTGCCACATCGCGCGCAGCTGTTCGAGTGCCTCGGCCTGTTCGATTGGCGACAGCGTGAGCGTCGGATATGTGCGCAGGAATTTCGCGCGATACGCGTACAGCCCGATGTGCCGGTAGACGGTCGCGACTGCAGGCGGCACGGGCATCGATGCGACATCGGGCCAGTGCGGCTGATACGCGTCGCGTGCCCACGGAATCGGCGCGCGCGAGAAGTACAGCGCGACGCTCCGCGCATCGAGCACGACCTTCACGACGTTCGGATTGAAGATTTCCGCGGGATCGGAGATCGGATGGGCCGCGGTAGCGATGGCACAGCCGTCGCTTGCCGCGAGGTGGGACGCGACGCCGCGCACGAGCGCCGGATCGATCAGTGGCTCGTCACCCTGCACGTTGACGACGATCGTGTCGTCGCTCCAGCCGAAATGCGCGGCCACTTCGGCGAGGCGATCGGTGCCCGACGGATGATCGGCACGCGTCAGCATCGCTTCGATGCCATGTTCGCGAGCGACGTCGAGCACTGATTGCGCGTCCGATGCGATCAGCACCTGCCGCGCGCCGGATTCCAGCGCGCGTTCTGCTACGCGCACCACCATCGGCTTGCCGCCGATATCGGCGAGCGGCTTGTTCGGCAGACGGGTCGATGAGAGGCGGGCCGGAACGACGGCGATGAACGGCTGGGTGCCTGGTGGCGTGGACTGGGTCATCGCAAGGAAGGGCAGCGTGTGAGAGGCTCAGGCGGATGATCGGCGCGCGGGATGGTGCGCGGCGAACAACGGGCAGTGAGGACGAACAGTGACAGTGGGCAAAGGCAGCGGGCAATTGCGGGTCCGCTTCGCGAACCTCGCGGACGTTACGAGCCCGACGGCGGATTCAACGGTTCGACGGGCGTGCCTTCGACGGTCTGCCGCGCTTCGTCGACGAGCATCACGGGGATGCCGTCGCGGATCGGATAGGCGAGCTTGTCGGCATGGCAGATTAGTTCCTGCGCGGGACGATCGTAGCTGAGCGGGCCCTTGCAGATCGGGCAGACAAGAATTTCAAGCAGGCGAGCGTCCACGGACTTTCTCCACAACGAGTGCAATGAGGCGGTGATCCAGCGCGGCTTCAACTGGGACAACCCAGATCCGCGCATCATGCCAGGACCCTAATTTTACCGCATCCTTTTCGGTAATCAGGATCGTGTCGGCATCGACGTCGACGAACGGATTCGTCGCGAACGCGTAATGGTCGGGCAACGCGCGAGTCGCGGGCGAAAGTCCGGCGGCGCGCAGTGTCGCGAAGAAACGTTCCGGCGCGCCGATACCGGCTGCAGCCAGCACGCGCTCGCCGCTGAACTGGGCGAGCGGGCGGCGCAGCTTCGGATTGTCGAGATGCCATGCGTCGCCGGGCGCAAGGGTGAGCGCGAACGTATCAGGCCAGGGAGGCAGCGCGCGGTCATACGGGTTATTGACCAGCGTGGCGTCGCGATGGCGCGAAAGCGGTTCGCGCAGGGGGCCAGCCGGCAAGAGAAAACCATTGCCGCCGAGACGATGATCGAAGACGACCAGTTCGAAGTCGCGCGCGAGCCGGTAGTGTTGCAGGCCGTCGTCGCTGACGATCACGTCGACGTCCGGATGCGCATCGCGCAGCGCCCGCGCCGCGGCGACGCGGTCCGGGCTGACCCAGACCGGCGCACCGGTGCGCCGCGAAATCAGCAGCGGCTCGTCGCCGGCGGCGGTGGCTGGCGAAGCCGGCGTCACAGCCGTCGGCTGAACGATTTTCGCGCCGTAGCCGCGCGAGACGACGCCCGGTGTAAAGCCGGCCGAGCGCAGTGCGTCGACGAGCGCAATGACGGTCGGCGTCTTGCCGGTTCCGCCAACGGTCACATTCCCGACCACCACGACCGGCACGTGCACCTGCACGGTCTTGAGCCAGCCGAGCGCGAACGCAGCGCGACGCGCGGCGGCGATGGCGCCGAAGAGGCAGGCAAACGGCGTGAGCGCCCACGCGAGCGGGCCGCGTTGCTGCCATTCCTGCGCAAGACGCGCCTCGATCCGGGATTTCAGGCCATTCATGAGAAAAACGCCGGCGCGCGTCGCGCCGATCCAGACGACGTCACGCGCAGAGCGGGTAGGACAGACAGGTCAGGCAGCAACACAGGTCTCCGGGCGATGAGAAGATAAAGCGCAATCGTTCGATCCGGCTGGCGGCCGGGCGGCAACGCTACGCCAGCGCGCCAGACGGCAGCTCGACGAGCGGACGCCAAATACGCCCTGGAAACCCGGCACTCTAGCGCGCCGGTGTCGTATGCGGCAAGTCGGCCGCCATCAGGCGGCCCGCCGTGCAGCCCGAACTTTCGCCTTTCCGACCTGTGGATAACTTTGTGGAGAACTTGGCCTCCGATGACCGGAAAGGGCCGTCGCGGTTACCTCCTGTCGGGGTCGTCAAATATTTGTTAGATGGAAATTCCTTATAAATCAATGACATGCGTTTTGATTACCGGGCTGCGCCGCCCTCCCGCCGACTCGCGAGCACGATGGTGCACCGATGTGGACACTTCCCACATTATGCGCACCGCGCTGGACGGGAATGGCCAGTCGGTCTATCGTCTGTCCGGCCTCGTCAACACGTCCCTCGCATGAATCCAGAAAGTCCCTTTTCGTCGCCCGCGCTGCCGGGCGGCGAGGTCGTCGTGCCGGTGTCGGCGCTCAATCGCGCAATCGGCTCGATGCTTGAACGTTCGTTCCCGCTCGTCTGGGTGGCGGGCGAAGTCTCGAATTTCACGCGCGCGGGGAGCGGCCACTGGTATTTTTCGATCAAGGACGCGCAGGCGCAGATGCGCTGCGTGATGTTCCGCGGTCGCGCGCAATACGCTGAATTCACGCCGCGCGAAGGCGACCGTATCGAAGTGCGGGCACTCGTCACGATGTATGAACCACGTGGCGAGCTGCAATTGAATGTCGAGGCGGTGCGCCGCACCGGGCAGGGGCGTCTCTACGAAGCGTTCCTGAAACTGAAGGCTCAGCTCGAAGCGGAAGGTCTCTTTGCCGCCGAACGCAAACGCCCCTTGCCGGCGCATCCACACGCGATCGGCATTGTCACGTCGCTGCAGGCCGCTGCGTTGCGCGATGTCCTGACGACGCTCGCGCGCCGCGCGCCGCATATTCCCGTGATCGTCTATCCGGCGCCCGTGCAGGGCGCGGGTGTGAGCGCGAAACTCGCGGCGATGGTCGAATGCGCGAACGCACGACGCGAAGTCGACGTGTTGATCGTGTGCCGCGGGGGTGGGTCGATCGAAGATCTGTGGGCGTTTAACGAGGAAGTCCTCGCACGCGCGATTGCTGCGAGCGAACTGCCGGTCGTGAGCGGCGTCGGGCACGAAACCGATTTCACGATCGCCGATTTTGCCGCCGACGTGCGTGCGCCGACGCCGACCGGCGCCGCCGAACTCGTGAGTCCGCAACGCGCGCTGTTGTTACGCGATCTGGACCACCGGCACGCCACGCTCGCACGTGGCTTCGGCCGGATGATGGAGCGTCGCGCGCAACAACTCGACTGGCTCGCCCGCCGTCTCGTTTCGCCGGCCGAACGGCTCGCCCGGCAGCGCACTCACCTTCAGCAGCTTTCTGTAAGGCTCGCGTCAGCGGGTGCGCGACCGGCGCGCGATGCGCGGGCGCAGTTCTCGCTGTTGCAGATGCACTGGCAGCGCTGGCGTCCGGATCTCGCCGGGCATCGCGCGACGTTGAATTCGCTTGGTCAACGTCTCGAGGGTGCGCAGCAACGGTTGCACGAACGGCAGACGGCACGCGTCGCTACGCTAACTGCGCGACTCGAAGTGTTGAGTCCGCAACGCACGCTCGAGCGCGGCTATGCGGCACTGCTCGACGGGCAGAGCGGACGCGCGGTGCGTGCGCCGGCTGCGCTCAAGCCGGGCCGCCGTTTTACCGTTCATCTCGCGGAAGGCTCCGCTGATATCGCGTTCGCCGACGTTCAGCCGCGCCTGACCGACGGGTTTTAAGGCGGGCTCGACGCGGCTTTCAAAGCGGTTCTGAACCCGCTTCGACATCCGTACTTTTGACCTCGCGAAACGCGCTGCCTGAGCATCTTTTACGGCTTTCATGCAGCGCGTTCTGGCAATGCCATGCATAAAGGCCGCTGGTTTGCGGGGTTATTCCAAGTCGCCTACAATCGAGTGCTCTACAGCGTTATCCGCAGACTCCCCATAACACGATAGAAGGAACAGCAATCATGGAACATACGCTCCCGCCGCTGCCGTACGCGAAGAATGCTCTCGCTCCGCACATGTCGGAAGAGACGCTCGAGTTTCACTACGGCAAGCATCATCAGACCTATGTGACCAACCTGAACAAGCTGATTCCCGGCACCGAGTTCGAGAATCTGTCGCTGGAAGAAATCGTCAAGAAGTCGTCGGGCGGCGTATTCAACAACGCAGCCCAGATCTGGAATCACACGTTCTTCTGGAACAGCCTGTCGCCGCAAGGTGGCGGTGCTCCGACGGGCGCGCTGGCCGACGCGATCAACGCGAAGTGGGGCTCCTACGACAAATTCAAGGAAGAGTTCACGAAGGTCGCAGTCGGCACGTTCGGCTCGGGCTGGGCATGGCTCGTGAAGAAGCCTGACGGCTCGCTCGACCTCGTGTCGACCAGCAACGCGGCTACGCCGCTCACGACCGACGCCAAACCGCTGCTGACGATCGACGTGTGGGAACACGCGTACTACATCGACTACCGCAATGCGCGTCCGAAGTTCGTCGAAGCGTACTGGAACCTCGTGAACTGGAATTTCGCAGCGACCAACTTCGCGTAAGCGAATTGCGGTTCATCGCCTGGTGATGAATTCTGGGCGGCTGCGCAGCGGTTCGATCAAACTGAACCGCTTCGCGCAATAAGGTCGCCCACAGCCAGCAAAAAAAGAAAGCCCTCACTTGTGGGGGCTTTCTGCTATTGGGGCCTACGTCGCAATGCGGAGGGGGCCGATCTCATTTACCTGCGCCATTCGGGTTTTCGCCCGCAGGAGTCGTCGGAGACGGATGCGCACCAGCGGCCTGAAAAGTGAACGGTGCAGGTGCAGCAGGTGCAGCACCTGCTGCGGGAGCGGCGGCCGTCGCCGCGACTTTCGCCATGTCGACAGCGTACAGATGGCGGAGCACCACATCGCGATCTGCTTCCGGCAGCGCGGCGATCGCGTGCAGCGAGAGCTGCATCATCCAGCAGCGGTCGATCGGGCTGGCGTGAGGCTGGTCGACCATGATCGCCGCGAGGCGCTCGATGTCGGCCTTGTTGCCATGCAACTGGGCCTCCATGCTCGTGCCGAGCTTGATCAGCGCAGCCTGGTGCTGCGCGGGTGTCGGGGTGTCGACAGGCGCGTTGACGGCCCACTGATGCACCATCCGGTAGATGAGGCGAAAGTACGTGTCGATCTGCGCATCCGACATCGTGGTGAACGAGATCGCCCTGCGCATCACTTCCTTCTGATCGGTCAGGCCATAGCAGTCTTGCGGTACTACCTGGTCGTAGATCGCGGTCAACATTGAAAAGAACTCGAGCCGTTCCGCTTCGGGCAGGCGCGCGAGGCCATTGCCAACGAGGGCGGTGCCGGCGGTCGGGTCGAGCAGTATCTGGCTGATTCCGTCCACGCCGCCCGGCACGGCCGCGATGATATCCGGGTCGGTGCGAATCCTGTCGATCCACGTATTGAGGATCCGGGCTTTCGTCGAGTCGGGATCGATGCCCAGCTTGCGAAGGCGCTGGTCGCGGATTGCCCGCTCCAGCGGAGTTGGCCCGCGTGTTTCACCCACCTGCGAGGCGGACTCGGGTGTCACAGCGGGCACATCCGAGGTCAGCGCGTTGGCGGCGGTCGTCGCTACGGCGAGCGCGGCGGTGCATGCGCAAATAATGCCAGTGATCTTCTTCATGTTCTCTTTTGGGAATGCTGCCGTCAGTATTTCGGCAACGCGCTCGGGATCTTGAGCCTTCCCGCAAAGACAAAAGCCCCCACGGATGAGGGCTTGCATATTGTTCGCGCCGGGTGTTGTCCCAACGGCGCGCCCGGACGCGGCGGCAGCCACTTAAGCGGCGACCGGCTCCCGCCTCGGAATATCGATACCGCGTGCGACCGCGGGACGGGCCAGGAACATCTCGAGGGCACGCGTGACATGCGGAAATTCCGTGATCTGCACCAGTTCGCCCGCTTCATAAAAGCCGGTCAGATTGCGCACCCACGGAAACGTTGCCATATCGGCGATCGTGTAGGCATCGCCCATGATCCAGGTTCGCTCTGCGAGGCGCTGATTGAGCACGTTCAGCAGGCGTTTTGACTCGGCGACGTAGCGATCGCGCGGACGCTTGTCTTCGTAGTCTTTACCCGCGAACTTGTTGAAAAAGCCGACCTGTCCGAACATCGGGCCGATGCCGCCCATCTGGAACATCACCCACTGAATCGTCTCGTAGCGCCCGGCGGCATCCCGCGGAATGAACTTTCCGCTCTTGTCAGCGAGATAGATCAGGATCGCACCGGACTCAAACAGCGCGAGCGGCATTCCATCCGGTCCTTTGGGGTCAATGATGGCCGGGATCTTGTTGTTGGGATTGAGCGATAAAAATTCCGGCGACAACTGGTCGTTCGTGTCGAAGCGCACAAGGTGCGGCTCGTAAGGCAGCCCGGTTTCCTCGAGCATCACCGAGACCTTGACGCCATTTGGCGTGGGCAGCGAATAGAGTTGAATCCTGTCAGGATGCGTAGCGGGCCATTTCTGTGTGATCGGGAACGCGGAAAGGTCGGTCATAGGGGAGTCTGGAAAGGAACGAAAGGAATGACGCTTTGCCGGGTATGCAACGCCTGGCGCCCTTTGGCAGGAGGGCAGGACAATCAATATAAACGCTCTGACTCCACCTTGCTTGCGCGGCTCGGACAGGAACGCGTCCCGCGCCGCGCACGATCGGTCGCTCAGTCACATGGCGTGGTGTTTTGCGTCGCTGTTCGCGAGAGCGTTGCGCGTCGTGAGCACGTCATCGATCAGGCCGTAGGCTTTCGCCGCTTCCGCCGACATGAAGTTGTCGCGGTCCGTATCTTTCTCGATCTGTTCGACCGTTTGTCCGGTGCGTTCGGCGAGCGCCACATTCAACCGTTGCCGCAGATACAGCACTTCGCGCGCCTGAATCTCGATGTCGGCGGCCGTGCCCTGTCCGCCGCCTGACGGCTGGTGAATCATGATCCGCGCATTCGGCAGCGCGTAGCGTTTGCCGCGCTGGCCGGCCGCGAGCAGAAAGGTGCCCATGCTCGCCGCGAAGCCGGTGCATAGCGTCGAGACTTCGGGCTTGATGAACTGCATCGTGTCGATGATCGCGAGGCCGTCATAGACAGAGCCACCCGGCGAGTTGATGTAAAAAGAAATATCCTTGTCGGGATTCTCCGATTCGAGAAAGAGCAACTGCGCGACGATCAGGCTCGCCGACTGCTCGTTGACCGGGCCGACCAGAAACACGATGCGCTCGCGCAACAGGCGTGAATAGATGTCGTAGGCGCGTTCGCCGCGACCGGACTGTTCGATGACGGTCGGCACGAGGCCGAGACCCGAAAACGATGGGGGCGGATAAAGTGAAGACATGCGTTCCTCGTTCGATCGTGAAAGAAGCCCGCGCTGTGCGGCATCGCGCGGGTGTCTGTCAGCAAGACGCGGGAACGTCGTGTCGCGTGACGGAGAATGTTTTTGCGTTGGCGTGTCACATGTGCGCGAGCTGATACGTCTCCCCCGAAAGGCCGGCGTTCTGGCGACGTGCTGCGAAGCCGGCGCGTTCAGCCCTCTCTCCACGATCTGGGAGCTTCACGAATGACAGAAGATGAAATCGACAAGTCAGCGGCATTCGCGGCGTCGCGGGCGAAGCTCCTTTCGCTGGCGTACCGGATGCTTGGTAGCCGCGCGGAGGCCGAGGACGTCGTGCAGGATGCCTGGCTGAAATGGCATCTCGCGGACGCGAGCGATGTGCGCGCCCCCGCTGGATGGCTCACCACGATCACGACCCGCCTAGCCATCGACCGGCTCCGGCATCTGCAGATGGAGCGCGCCTCGCGTGCAGGCGGCTGGCTGCCTGAGCCATGGCTGGACGATGTCGCGCCGTCGGCGGAAGAGGTGGCGTTGCGGTCGGTGGATATGTCGTACGGTCTGTTGCTGCTGCTCGAACGGCTGACGCCGGACGAGCGCGCGGCGTTCGTGCTGCACGAGGCGTTCGACTGCGACTATGCGGAGATCGCGCAGATCATCGACAAGTCCGTCGCCAACTGCCGGCAGATCGTGCATCGGGCGAAAGCCCGCCTGCGTCGTGCGGGCGATGAGCCGAGGCCGGCAGTCGATCCGGCCGCGCATGCCAAGGTGGTCGAACGTTTGCGTGCGGCGATCGAGGCGCAGGATCGCGCGCAGTTGATGCGTCTTTTCAGCGTCGAGCCCGTGGTGCTCACCGACGCAGACGTTGCCGATACCGGAGCCGTCATCGCGTCCGCGCGCTGGGTGGATCAGGTTGTATCGCGCGCCGCGCCGCCGGTTGCGGCCGAAGCGGTATCGATCAATGGCGCGACCGGCATTGCGCTGCTGCACGAGGGCGAGATTACCGAACTGCTGGACGTAACGATCGAAGACGGACGTATCGTGCGGCTGTGCATTGTGTCGTCCGCAGCGAATCTTGATGCGGCGAATCGCGACTTCGGTGCGCGAGCGGTGGTTCGTCTGCTGAAGTCGATGTGCAGCCACAGCTGCATGCCTGCCATGCTGAGCGCTCAGCCCGTCACCCTGTGCTGAGCGCGTTGCACGCCGTGTCCCGCGGTCAGTTCCGGTGCGCGGCGACTTCCCAGTTGATGTCCACGCACAGCACCTGCAGCCCGCGTGCCGTTTCCGCCGCAATGGACGCCGTCACGCAAAGGTGCGCCTCGTTGATCGACAGATACGGCGGCGTCAGATGTACCCGGCCGGGCGCGCGCATGGCCCCGATGAAATAGGGCCGGCGCTCCCAGCTTGCCCCTTCCGAATGCAGCAGCGGACGGAAACGCTTCGCGCGTTGTGAAGCGCGGCCCGGCGGCAGCACGTTGTCGCCGATCTGACGGCCTGAGCCGTCTAGCAGGAAGCAGCGCGCGGTTTCGCCGAGCGCGAGGAGCGGTGCGGTGGCCTGCGCCACCGTCTGCCCGGAGACGAGTTCGGCGCTTGCCTGCTCGAGCGCCGCTACGTACGGTGCGAGACGCCGCACCTGGGCCCGCTCGCGGGCGGCCACCCGTTCGCGCAACGCGGCCGACAATGCATCCATCAGCCCCGCAGCCACCTGCGGCTTCACCGGTTCGACGCTCGGCCCTGCGAAATAGGCGCCCTGCACGAAATCGACGTTGCATTCGAGCGCGATCAGCGCATCGCGTTCGGTCGACAGGCCGCCCATCAGAACCAGTTGCCCGGATTCATGCAGGAGCGACACGAGGCCAGGCAATACGCGTTCGATATGCGAGTGTTCGCTCGCCTGCGCGAGGATGCATCGATCGAGCGTGACGATGTCGGGACGCAGTTGCCACACGCGGTCGATGTTCGAATGCTTCACGCCGAAACCGTCTAGCGCGATCAGGAACCCCGCTTTACGCAGCGTGTCGATGATCTCGGCAAAGCGCGTGGTCTCGCCGCCTGCCTGCTCCGACACTTCCAGCACCACACGCTGCGGCGGAAGCCCCAGCGCTTTCAGGCCGGCAAGCAGCGCATCGCCGTAAACCGTATCCATCAGGGCAGCCGGGTGCAGGCTCAGGAAGAGCCACTCGTCATGGCTGTCGAATGCATTGAAGTTGCCGAGGTGTAGCGATTCGGCGAGCCGGCCGAGTTCGAGCAGATCCCCGCGCCGCGCCGCCTGCGTGAAAACCTCGTGCGACGGTACCTGGCTGCCATGTTCGTCGCGCGCGCGCAGCGACGCGTGATAGCCGATAGCGCGCCGGTGCGATACCGAGAACACTGGCTGAAACACGCTGAAGACTGTGTAGCCGCCGTACAGGACGGTGCGCCGGGTGCCTTCGTCGCCCGCCATGGGGCGCGGCGGCTGGAAACCGGGAGGATCGAGTTCGAGCATGCTCATCATGTCAGTCGTGTGATGGTCAGCACGCTGCGCGCAGCACGCCGAAAGTTCAAGTTTACAGGATTGATGAGCAAGAAACATGCGCGCGAAAGTGCGCTCATGCTCCCCAACTTCTGACAAAACGGGCGTTGATTCACGCTTTGCGATGGCGCGACGCACATCAATGGTGCGTCCCGCGCCCGGTCGCGGGCAGCGAATCGTGCCGCCGCGCGCGGCCGGCGGGAACGGGGCGCTCAGGTCCGCTCGGAAGGATCGGTCTTTTTGGCGGGGCGTCGGATGTCCGCCGAAAGCTGCGCGAAGATCCACGACGACCCGGCCGTGACGATGCCGACACACAGGAACGTTGCGTGGAAAGCGGGCAGCGAGTTGACCGCGGTGACACGCGGAAGCAGACCGGTGAACGTTGCGAGCAGCGCACCGGCGACGGTCACTCCGAGACTCATCGACAGCATCTGCACGAGCGAAAAGAGGCTGTTGCCGCTGCTTGCGCCGCCGGTGCCGAGGTCCTTGAGCGTGAGCGTATTCATCGCGGTGAACTGCATCGAGTTCACACCGCCGAAGGACGCGAGTTGCACGACACGAAGCCAGAGCGGCTGGCCTGCGCTCGTCAGCGAGAAGCTCGCCATCGCGAGGCCGACCATTACCGTATTCGTCACCAGCACGGGGCGATAGCCGTACTTCATGATCAGTTTCGTCACGAGGCGTTTCGACGACATGCCTGCCGCTGCCACCGGCAGCATCATCAGGCCGGCTTCGAACGCGGTGTAGCCGAGGCTCACCTGCAGCAGGAGCGGAATCAGATAGGGCATGGCGCCGCTGCCGATCCGCGCAAACAGGTTGCCGAGCAGGCCGACGCTGAAGGTGTGGATCTTGAAGAGATCGAGTGAAAAGATCGGTTGCGGCGCGCGCACTGCGTGCAGTCCATAGGCGACGAAGGCGGCCAGGCTCAGGATCAGCAACACCAGAACCGTAGCGTGCCCGATGCCGAATTCGGTGCGGCCGTCGAGCGCGAACGAAATGGCGACCATGCCGACGACCAGCAACAGATAGCCCTTGAGGTCGAATTTCGCGGTATCGGGATTGCGGCTGTCCGGCATGAAGATGAACGTCGCGATGCAGCCGACGATGCCGACCGGCACGTTGATCAGGAAGATCCAGTGCCATGACGCAATCTTGACGAGCCAGCCGCCAAGCGTCGGTCCGATGAGCGGCCCGATGAGTCCAGGGATCGCCACGAACGACAGCGCGGGCAGATACCGTTCGGCCGGAAAGGTGCGCAGCACGGCGAGGCGCCCGACCGGCAGCAACATTGCGCCGCCGACGCCCTGCACGATGCGCCACACGACCAGCTGGTTCAGCGAATGCGCGTTCGCACACAGCAGCGAACCGACGGCGAACACCAGGATCGCGCTGAAGAACACGCGCCGCGTACCGAGCCTGTCCGCGAGCCAGCCTGACACCGGAATCATCACGGCCATCGTCAGCGAGTACGCGATCACGACGGATTGCATCCGCAGCGGCAGTTCGCCGAGACTCCTCGCAATCGCGGGCAACGCGGTGTTGACGATGGTCGAATCGAGCGTTTGCATGAAGAAGCCGGTGGCGACGAGCCACAGCATCACGGTCAGGGACTTCTGGGAGGGGGTGTTCGCAATCTGGGCAGTGGACATGGAGAGCAGGGGCGGCGCGGGCGGTGCGCAGTGGGGCGGGCCGGGCAGCCGCCATTTTAGGGGAAGCAGGCCGCCCATGCGGATCCAGCAGATCCGGCAGCCAATGCCGGTGGCCGGACCGCGTCCAGCCAGCCAGTCTCTTCAAGCGGGAAGGCGCGCTGCGGCGTCGAAAAACGCCCGCGCACGCGGGTCGTTGGTGAAAGCCGCGTTGACGCGGATCCACGGGCTCATTTCCGCGTTGGGCCGGAAATAGCTGCCCGGCGCGACGGTCACGCCGAGCGGCGCTCCGCATTCGACGAGGCGCGCCGCGTCTTCGACGTGCGGCACACGCGCCCAGACGAACTTGCCGCCCAGTGGCTTTTCGAACACTTCCCAGCCGCTGTCTTCGAGGGTCTGGACGGTCAGGCCGAGCGCGTCGCGCATGCGGCGGCGCAGCCGTTCGAGATACTTCCTGTACATGCCGCGTTCGAGCAGCGCAACCGCGACCGCTTCCGCAAACCGCGAGCCGCCGATGCTCGTCAGCATCTTCACGTCGGCAAGGTCCTTGACGATGGCCGGACTCGCGATGAGATAGCCGATCCGTAGCGACGACGATAGCGTCTTCGACAGGCCGCCCACGTACACCACGTGTTCGAGCTGGTCGAGCGTCGCGAGGCGGTCGGTGGGCTCGGCCTGGAAGTCGGCGTAAATGTCGTCTTCGATGATCGTGAACTGGTGTTCGCGGGCGAGTTGCAGGAGCCGGAACGCGACCGGTGGCGCGATCGTCGTGCCGGTCGGATTGTGGAAGACCGTGTTGATGAAGAAGAGCCGTGGCCTGTGCTCCTTCAGTTGCGCCTGCATGGCGTCGAGGTCGGGGCCGTTGCGCGTCCTTGGAATGCCGATGAGACGCACCCCATGCAGTTTCAGCAGGCCGTTCAGGTTGTAGTACCCCGGATCTTCAACGAACACCGTGTCGCCGGCCTTGAGCATGTAGCGCATCAACAGGTCGAGTGCCTGGCTTGCGCCGTTCGTAATCAGGATCTGCGACGCGTCGGCCTCGATGCCGAGCTGCGCGACGCGGCTTTGCAGATGGTCGCGCAAGGTTGCATTGCCGAGCGGCGTCGCGTAATCGATCAGGCTTGAACTGTCGACCCGCGATACATGACGGATCGCCTGGCCGATGCTGTCCATGTCGCGCCACGCTTCGGGGATGAAGCCGCTGCCGAGCTTGAGCGACTCGCCCGGATGGTTGAACTGTTGAAGGATGTGGACCGATTCTTCGTCGGCCCGCCGCGGGTCCGAAGTGCCCTCGCCGGCGAGCGCCCCACGCGGACGTTCGCTCACGTAGAAACCCGAACCGTGGCGCGAATCGATATAGCCGAGCGACACGAGGCGATCGTACGCCTCGATCACCGGAAAACGGCTGATCGCGTAGTCGGCGGCGAACTGGCGGATCGACGGCAGTTTTGCGCCCGGATGGGCCGCCCGGGAACGGATCCACGTCTGCACGCCGGTGACGATCTGCTCGGTTAGGGGGACACCGTTGTCGCGGTTCAGTTCGAGTTTCATACGGCCTCCGTCTTCGGTGTGCCGGTCACTGTCTGGTTTTTCGACTGTACAGTTTCAATGAAACTGTACAGAACTGTGCATGGGTTTCCGGTCCCCGCGCCGCAATAATGACTCAACCATCAAGCCGTTTCAAGGAGCACTGCGATGCGCGAAATCCGTACTTTCGAACTGGAACATGGCGAGCCGGCGGCCGCGTGGCGCGTCGCTCAACCGCTCGTCCTGAAAGTGATGGCCGGCGAGATCTGGCTCACGCTCGATGGCGACTCCGAAGACTACTGGCTGTCTGCGGGCGATACCTTCGAGTTGCCGCGCGGCGCCCGCGCGTGGGTTAGCGCAGGGCAGGGCGCGGCACGGCTCGCGCTGGCCGTTGCCGGCTGCAGGCAGCAGGTGCGGACGATGGCTACGTCGGCTTCGCGGCTCTTCTGGCGCGACTGGCTGCCGCGCTGGCTGACGGCAGCCTGATCGCGCCGGGGCGTGCGTTCAGCGTGCCATCGTGCGCCGCATGCAGGGTGAGAATCGAACGGTTGCAGGGCACCCGTCGATCGTTTTGTGGTCGAATCGGGATACACAGACTCGCCATGGCGTCCGTCGCTGGCGCCTGCCAGGTTCATGACACCTCAACTTGCACTCAGGCATATCTGGTCGATCGCGGGATGCGATCTCGCGGCGCTCGACGCCGTGTCGATCGAAGGATCGGATCCCGCGCTCCCGTCGGTCTATCGCGTCGGCACGCTCGCGGCCTCAACGATCGCAGCGACGGCGCTCGCCGCTGCCGAATGTTTTCGTCTGCGCACAGGTCGTCGGCAACGCGTCGATGTCGCCGTGCGGCGAGCGCTTGTGGCGTTTCGCAGCGAGCGCTACCTGCGTGTAAACGAGGGTCCCGCTCCTGAGTTGCGCAGTCCTGTCACGGGCTTCTATGCGACCCGCGATGGTCGCTGGATACAGCTGCATACGAACTTTCAGCATCATCTCGATGGCGTGCTGAGGGTGCTCGGCTGCGCGAACGATCCCGCAGCCGTCGCCGCAGCGATTCGCGGCTGGGATGGCGCGACGCTCGATCAAACGCTTGCTGATGCGGGCCTGTGTGCCGCGCTGATCCGTGCGCCGCACGAGTGGGGAGCGCTGGATCAGGCGAAGGCTGTCGCGGCGTTGCCGCTCTTCGAGATCGAACGGATCGGCGACGCCCCGCCCGAATCCCCGGGACGTGGCGACGCCGCGCGGCCGCTTGCCGGTACACGGGTGCTCGACCTGTCGCGGATCATCGCGGGACCTGTGGCGGGGCGCGCACTCGCGCAGCATGGTGCGCAGGTACTGCTTGTGAATGGTCCGCATCTGCCGAACATCGCGCCGCTCGTCATCGATAACGGGCGCGGCAAACGCTCCGCGACCCTCGATCTTCGCGACGAAGCCGCGCGCGAGCAACTACGTGCACTGGTGTCGCACGATGCGGACGTGTTTCTGCAGGCCTATCGCCCGGGTTCGCTCGCGGCGCGCGGCTTTGCGCCGGAACAGCTGGCGCGGTTGCGACCCGGCATCGTGTGCGTGTCGATTTCGGCGTACGGACATACCGGACCGTGGGCCATGCGGCGCGGCTTCGACAGCCTCGTGCAGTCGGCGAGCGGGATTGCGTGGACGGAAAGCCGGGCGGCGGCTGCGGGTGATGAATCGGCGGCACAAGGGCAGAGTGACAGGCCAAAGCACCTGCCCTGTCAGGCGCTCGATCACGCCACCGGCTACCTGGCCGCCTTCGGTGCGATGGCGGCCCTCGCGCGCCGGGCGACCGAGGGCGGCAGCTGGCATGTGAGCATGTCGTTAGCGCAGACCGGTCGCTGGTTGCAGTCGTTCGGACAGGTCGACGACGGGTGGCGCACGCCCGACGTCACCTTCGATGACGTGCAGGACTGTCTGGAAACCGTCGAGTCGCCATTCGGCCGGATTCGCGCAGCGACACCCGCAGAACGGATGTCGGAGACGCAGCCGTTTTACGCGAGGCCGCCGGTGCCAATCGGCACCGATGAGGCGCGCTGGGAACCGTGACGCGCCGCACATTTGCCTACTTGCGAAGCTCCGCCACGAAGTCGTAGTAGTCGTTGCGGCAGTAGGTATCAGTGAGTTCGATCGCGCGCTGGTCGGCCGTATAGCCGACGCGCGTGATCAGCAGCAGCGCCTCGTTCCGCGCGATGCTCATCTGCTGGGCGATTTCGTCGCTTGCGTTGACTGCGCGGAAATGCTGCAGCGCCCGCACGATCGACAGTCCGCGCTGGTCGAGATAGCTGTACAGCGAATCACCAATCGCCTGCGGATCGGGAATCACCGAGGACGGAAATGTCGAGTTCTCGACGGCCATCACGATTCCGTCCGCGAGCCGCAGCCGCCGCAGACGTGTCACCGCCGCGGCCGGCGACAATCCCAGCTGGATCACCTCATCGCGATTCGCCGGCTGGATTTCGCGCGACAGCCACTTCGAACTTGGCGTGAAGCCGCGCCGCCTCAGCATTTCGCTAAAGCTTGATAGTCGCGACAGGGGATCCTCATAACGCGGCGTGATAAAGCTGCCCGCGCCTTGCGTGCGCCGGATCAGTCCCTGCTCGACGAGCAGCGCAATGGCTTTGCGTGCGGTGATCCGCGAGACGCCCAGCGCCTCTGACAGGACACGCTCGGACGGCAGGGCTTCGCCCGCGTTCCAGCGGTTTTCGTGGATGGCGTGACCGAGTTTGCGGGCAAGTTGCAGGTAGAGCGGCGTGTCGTTTTCCGGGTCCGGGCGCAGGTCGCGCCAGCGGTCTTCCGAGGCAGAGTTCATGTGACGGACGCAAGAAGGGCAAGCGGCAATTCTATGTCATTGGCGCGTTGCGTTATAGCGGGCTTTTGCCTGGCAGTGAGTAGAAGCGTACGCGAGCGGATAAACTCGATCGTCCATCGCGCGGACTGGCGGTATGTGCGGGGCGGAGCGCCCGCACCGGTTGGTGGGCATTCGTAGACATGCACATACCTGACCGGACGCATCCCATCCACCCGATACGCGATTTGAAACCCAAGCAGAAGGAGTCTTCATGACGACCGATACCGCCAGCGTGAGCCTGCCTGACGGCGAGCGCATTCCGAAACTGGGACAGGGCACATGGGAGATGGGCGAGCAGCCGTCCCGGCGCACCGCCGAGATCGCCGCGCTGCGCGAAGGCATCGAACTCGGCATGACGCTGATCGATACCGCCGAGATGTATGGCGAAGGCGCCACGGAGACGCTTCTGGGCGAAGCCTTGCAAGGCATGCGTGACGACGTGTTTCTCGTCAGCAAGGTCTATCCACACAACGCGAGCCGACGCGGCGTGCAGGCCGCGTGCGAGCAGAGCCTGAAGCGTCTGAAGACCGACCGGCTCGATCTGTATCTGCTGCACTGGCGCGGCTCGGTGCCGCTCGCCGAGACCGTCGAAGGGTTCGAGGCGCTCCGTCGTGCAGGCAAGATCCGTCACTGGGGCGTCAGCAACTTCGACACTGACGATATGGAAGAACTCTTCTCGGTGCCGGGGGGCGACGCATGCGCCACGAACCAGATCCTGTACAACGTCGCGCGGCGCGGACCGGAGTTCGAACTGCTGCCGTGGCTGGCCGCTCGCAACCTGCCTGCGATGGCCTATAGCCCCATCGATCACGCGCGTTTGCCGAGGCGCTCGCCACTTGACGATATCGCCGGCGCCCGGGGCGTCTCCGTGTTTCAGGTGGCGCTTGCATGGGTGCTGCGGCGGCCAGAGGTGTTCGCGATTCCGAAGTCAGGGCGCATCGAGCATGTGCGCGCCAACCGTCGCGCACTCGATCTGCAACTCACCGCCGATGAATACGCCGCCGTCGACGCCCACTTCAGACCGCCACGCAGCAGGCGGCCGCTCGAGATGCTGTGAGCGGCGCGAGTTGACGAGCGATGGGTATCAGCTGCAGGCGTGATGCGAATGAACGGAGCCGAGTACGGCGACTTCCGCAGGCGTGCGCCTGAGCGCATCTTCGCTGACCTGACTGGCATCGCCGAGGAATTGATCGACGATTGTCGCGACCGGCGTGTCGTGCAGACAAAGCGACACGCGTTGCGTTTCGTTGGCGGGCAATGCGGTGCGCTGTCCAAGGAACAGGACGCCGTACTGATAGCCATGAATGATGCCGCGGATCTCGCCGACGCATTGACCTTGCGCGACGTTGTCGGATTTTTGCCGGCAGAGCTGGGTCAGCGAATACGCGGAGAAGGAGGGGTCGACTGGCGCGGCAGCTGACTGTGCGGGTGTCTGGGGCTGCGCTGTGGATTGTGCCGGGTTTTGTGCCTGACTCAGTGAAGCGAAGCCAAGCATGGCGGCCATCAACAGGCCGGACGCAGTACGTGCCGCGAAGTGGGGGACGTGTCGTTGCATAGGGTTGGCCTCATGCCAGATATTGAACTCGATATGAGGCAAATGGCGCAGTTTGGTTCCGGCACGCACGAGGTGCGCCGTCGACCATGGCGATGCTAAAGGAAGAGATAAGTCTGGATGATCCGGGCCCGGCGGTGACGCTCAGACCGGGGGATCTGATCGTCACCGCCCACTCAGGCTCGGACCGATAAGGCTGTTGGATCGTTTCGGAACAGGGAACGGTGCGGGGGCGCCGTTCCCTGGCTGCGGGTCTAACGTCCGCTGCCACCGCCGTGACCACCGCTGCCGGAGCCTCCGCCGAAGCCTCCGCCAAAACCGCCACCGTTCCCGAAACCACCGCCGAAGCCTCCAAAGCCGCCGCCGAAGCCGCCGCCCTTGCCCGCGCCACCGCTCGGGCCGCCGCTGCCGCAGCCGCAACCGCTAGTGCCACCACCACTACCGCCGCTGCTGCCGCTGCTGCCGCTGCTGCCGCTGCTGCCGCTGCTTCCGCCACCACCACCACCACCACCACCGCCACCACCACCGCCACTGCTTCCGCCACCGCCACCACCACCACCGCCACCACCGCCGCCACCACCACCGCCACCACCACCACCACCACCACCACCGCCACCACCACCACCACCACCACCACCACCACCACCACCACCACCACCACCACCACCACCACCACCACCCTTAGCACCGCTGTTACCCGAAGAACCACCGCCCGAGCCGTTCGCAGAGCCACTGCTCGAGTTGGCTGCCGAAGCGCCGCCACCTCCCGTGCTATTTCCGCTTGCGCTATTGCTGCCGCCACCACCGCTCGATGCCGCTCTGCCGCTCCCGCTGCTCCCGCTGCTCCCGCCGCGTCCGCTGTTGGCCAGCTTTCTGTCGCATTCGCCGACCGAATCGCCACGACATTCCTTGATCTGAAAAACGACCGCTGCATCGTCAGCCGCTGTTGTTGTCATGTCTGACGATGACCCCATTGCAGGCGATTCCCCCTGCGCGAGCACCGTGGCAGTTGCGCCGCCGCTTGAAGGCAGCGGCGCATCTGCATTCACGCTGCTTCCCGAAAAGGAAGCGCTGGCTGTTGCGCTATTCACCGGTTGCCGGGCGCCGGACGTGTTCCTGGTCGTCCCGCCTGTTGCCGGTGAAGTCGTCGCCTGCCCGCTGCTCGCCGGTAGCGGCGCATCGGCCGCGATGATCCACGTCGGAATCACGTCGGTCATCGCCGCGCCGTGCGCAGGCACCGCCAGTAAAGCCCCCGCGCCAGCAACACACGCTGCAGCACCCCGTAACAACACATCGTAGTACTTATCGAATTTGGTGTTATTCATTGCTTGTCTCCCGACGAAACGGCGGCTCCTCGTTTGCCGTCATTTCCTCTGGTCACTTCGCGTGCGACGGGCCTGTCATTGCGCGAGCCTCGTCGCTCCCCGGGGTCGGTCTGCACGCCGCACGTCTCGCATCGCTGCCGCGAGATGCGTAGAGCGTTCTCTTTAGCCTTCGTTCGTCGTCCATCGAATGAACGTGGATAACTCCGACCGCGTGCATCCAGTCCATGCGGCGGACCTCCCCGTCCGCCACCTGCGCTGTCTGCCGCATGCGACCGTGAAGGTCGCGCCCGGTTATCAGCGCGTGTCGACTGAGCCTCAAAGTCGCCCTGTCGATCATCGTTGGCCGGATGCCCGCATGATTCTTAGCGATATCCATGCCATTGCCCGCAAACCCATGTCCGAGGCAGGATCTGGCTCGCGTGTCTGACGCAGGCCTGGCGGAATCGGGTAAAAACGTTTCTGAGCTGAAACGCACGCGGTGCGGGCCATCGCGCAACGTGTCATCGATGTATCGCGACGTATCGAAGTTCAGGCGGCGCGGTGTGCATCCGCGATCGAAAAGGGTTCGCCCGAAACGGATCCGCAGGCGAAGATTGCAGCTCAAGCGTCGCGGCGAGGGGCTTGTAGCGCGCGAAGTTCTTCAAGAGGGATGTGGCAGCGGATCCGATGGCCGTTACCCGCGTCCTGCATCGGCGGGTCCTGCTGCTCGCAGATCGCGCCGATCCTGCGCGGGCAGCGGGTATGAAACACACATCCCGATGGCGGCGAGGCGGCGGATGGCATTTCGCCCTCAAGGCGTATGCGTTGCGTGCTGCGGGCCTTCGAATCGAGCGTTGGCACAGAGGAGAGCAGCGCTTCGGTGTAAGGATGATGAGGCACGTCGAAGACGTCCGCGGCGGAGCCGATTTCCATCAGGCGTCCGAGGTAGAGCACGGCGATGCGATCTGACAGGTAGCGCACGACGTGCAGGTCATGTGAGATGAACACATAGCTCACGCCGTGTTCGCGTTGCAGGTCGGCGAGCAGGTTCAGGATCGCAGCCTGCACCGAGACGTCGAGCGCCGACGTCGGCTCATCGCAGACGACGACGCGCGGGTCGCCCGCAAACGCGCGGGCAATGGCGACGCGCTGCTTGAGACCGCCTGACAGTTGCCGCGTGCGTACGCCGAGGTAGCGCTCGGGCAGGCGTACGGCTGCCGTCAGCGCGCTCAGTCGCGCATCGTGAGCCTGGCCGCGCAGCGCACCGAGCCTCGACAGCGCGCGACCGATCAGATGCTTCACCGAATGCGCGCGATTGAGCGCCGAGTCGGGATTCTGGAACACGATCTGCAGCGACTTCACCTGCTCGTCGTTGCGTCGCGTGACGCGTGCCGGCAGCGGTGTGCCGTCGAGTTCGATGACGCTGCCTTCGTCCGGCGTAGTGAGGCCGAGCAGGAGTCGCGCGAGCGTTGTCTTGCCGCTGCCCGATTCACCTACGAGGCCAAGCGTCTCGCCCTTCGCGAGTTCAAGCGAGACGTCGTCGACAGCGCGCAGCGCGGTGCCGGAAACATGAAACGTCTTCGACACGTTTTCCGCCCGCAGCACCCGGATATTGCGCCCGGCGTCGTGCGCACGGTCGTCATCGGTATCGCGCATGGAGGACGGCGCTGCGTCATCCGCGAGACGCGGCAACGTGGCGGCCCGCTCGTGATAGTGACAACGCGACATGTGCTCGCCGGTCGCCCCGCTCAGGCGGAACGGCGGCGGCGCGTCGCGTCGGCAGCGATCGTCGGCGAGACGGCAGCGATCGGCGTAGATGCAGCCCTGCGTCACCGAGCCCGGCAGCGGCAGATGTCCCGCGATCGTATCGAGCCGGTCCGTGTCCTTCCTGCGTCCGGTGGTCGGCAGGCAACGCAGCAGGCCAACCGTATACGGATGACGCGGTTGCGAAAAGACATCGCGCGTAGTGCCTTCTTCAACCAGTTTGCCCGCATAGAGCACGCCCACCCGCTCGCACATCCGGCCGATCACCGCGAGGTTGTGGCTGATGAACAGCACGGAGGTGCCGAGCTCCGCACGCAGTTGCGAGACGAGGTCGAGCACGTCCGCTTCGACGGTCGCATCGAGCCCGGTCGTCGGTTCGTCAAGGATCAACAGCGCGGGATTCGACGCGAGCGCCATCGCGATCACCACGCGCTGCTGCATGCCGCCCGACAGCTGATGCGGATAGCTGTCCATCACCCGCTCGGGCGACGCGATGCGCACACGGCGCAGCATCTCCAAAGTGCGCTGCAGCGCGTCCACGCGCGAAGCGCCCGCTGTCTCGAAGGCTTCGGCGACCTGGCGCGCGATCGTCATCGAAGGATTGAGCGCGCGTGAAGGGTCCTGATAGACCATCGAGATCGACTTCGCGCGCATCATGCGCAGCGCTTCGGCATCGAGCGCGTGCACGTCCTGCCCCGCAATCGTGATGCGCCCGGCCTTCACCTTGCCGTTGCGCGGCAGATAGCGCAGCGCGGCCATCGCGACCGTCGACTTGCCGCAGCCCGATTCGCCGACGAGGCCGTACGCCTCGCCGCGCCGTACGCGAAATGACACGTCCTGCAGCACCTCGCGGTCGCGTCCGCGGATGCGATACGTGACGGTGAGGCCGACCACCGTCAGTGCATCGGTGCGCTCGCTCTTCGACACGTCGAATGCGGGGAACGAGGCGGGCGGCGAGCCGTTCATCGGTCGAGTACTCCTTGCACGCTGTCCGCAATCAGGTTCACGCCGACGACGAGCGAGGCGATCGCCGCCGCATCGAAGACGACCGTCCACCACGCTCCACCCGCCATCAGCGTGTACGACTCCGACAGGGCGAGACCCCAGTCGGCCGAAGGCGGCTGGATACCGAAGCCGAGAAACGACAGCGTCGCCACCGCGAAGATCGCGTAGCCGAGCCGCACGTTCGCTTCGACGATGATCGGCGGCAGCACGTTTGGCAGGATTTCCGCAAACATGATGTACGGTGCGCGTTCGCCGCGCAGCTGCGCCGCGGCGACATAGTCGAGGTGGCGTTCGGCCAGCACGGCGGCGCGCACGGTGCGCGCGGTGATCGGCGTGAAGGTGATGCCGATCACAAGAATCACCGTAAAATTCGACGTGCCGACGGCCGCGAGCGCCAGCAGTGCGACGATCACGAGCGGCAGCGCGAGCACGGCATCGATGGCACGGCCGACGATGTTGTCGACCCAGCCTTCGAAGTAGCCGACGAGAAGACCGAGCACAGTGCCCGCGAATGTGCCGAGCAGGGTGGCGAGCGGCGCGATGGTGAGAATGTCGCGCGCGCCGACGATCACGCGCGAGAACACGTCGCGGCCAAGCTGATCCGTGCCGAACCAGTGCACGTGATCGGGCGACGTCAACGAGTTGAGCGGGTCGGATGCATAGGGATCGTGCGGCGCGATCCACGGCCCGGCGATTGCGCACACGGCCCAGCCCAGCAGGATCAACACGCCGACGATGAACGTCGGCGAGCGCAGCAGCACGCGCAGCTGATCGAAGCGCGGCTCCTGGCTGCGCGGTGGAACAGGTGTCACAGGCGGAACCGGGGGGATCGGCGTATCCGGCGCAACGCTGCTCATTCAGCCCCCTTCACGCGCAGGCGCGGGTTCAGCAGCACATGCAGGGCGTCGGCGACGAGATTCGCAACCGTGTACACGACGCCGACCGTCAACACGCCCGCTTCGAGCATCGGAAAATCCTTGGCCTTCGCGGCGTTATAGATCAGCGAACCGATGCCCTGATAGTGGAACAGCGTCTCGACGACCACGAGACCGCCGATCATGTAGCCGAACTGCGTGGCGGCCACGGTGATCGTCGGCAGCAGCGCGTTGCGCAGCACGTGCCGCCAGATCACGATGTGTCGCGGCAGGCCCTTGAGGATCGCCGTGCGCGTGTAGTCGGCATCGAGCGCCTCGACGGTGCCCGCACGCGCCATCCGTGCGATGTAGCCGAAGAACACCAGCACGAGCGGCAGCACCGGCAGGACTAGATGCTTCAGTTGTTCCAGCGCACCGGCATCGGGGGGATACGAGGCTTCGATCGGCAGCCAGCGCAGCCAGATGCCGAAGATCAGGATCAGCACGATCGACGACACGAATTCCGGGACCACTGTCGCCGACAGGCCCGTGATGCTGATAGTCCGGTCGAGCCAGCGTCCGGCATGCATCGCGGCCCACACGCCGCCAGCGATACCCAGCGGCACCACGACGATGAACGCAAGGAAGCCGAGTTTCGCGGAACGGCCGAGCGCCTCGACGATGAATGGAGCGACGGGTGTGCGAAACGCGTAGGACATGCCCATGTCGCCGCGCATGAAATGCGTGATCCACCCGATGTATTGCGTAAGCAGGGGCCGGTCCGCGCCGAGCTGATGATTGAGCGCGGCGACTGCGCGCGCATCGGCCAGCGGCCCGAGCACGGCGCGGCCGATGTCGCCCGGCAACAGCTGGCCGCCCGCGAACACGATCACCGACAGCAGCCACAGCGTGACCAGCGAAAGCATCACGCGCGTCGCAAGAAAGCGCGTGACCCGGCCTGCGTTGCCGCTGGCGGCGCGGGGGGCGGAAGGGGAAACCATCGTCGACATCGAATGCTCGCGTAAGGTCCTGGCGCCGGATGCGATAGCGGTTCAGCCGGTCAGAGCGTTGGCCGTTCAACCCGTCAGCACCGCGCGATCGAAATATAACTGCGCGATCGCGGTAAAACGGACGCCGCTCAGCACACTGCGCGTGGCGATCAGCTGGTCGTAGAAGTACGGGATGATCAACGGTGTCTCGTCGAGCAGCAGCGTCTGGATCTGTCCGGAGATCCTTTTCTGCGACGCGACGTCGACGGCCGCGACAAAATCCGCGACGAGCTTGTCGTACTGCGGATTCTTGAAGTGCGCGGCGTTCCATGTGCCGCTGCTCGTGAGCGGGGCATTGAGGAACACGTTCGGCACGCCGCGATGGCCGTAGTCGGTGATGCCAAGTGGCGAGTCGAGCCAGTCGGATTTCCCGGGCGTGCCCGCGCCGTAGTAAAGCGACTGGCTTTCGACCTTCAGATTGATCCGCACACCGATCGCCTTCGCCGCGTTCTGCACGACAACGGCGAGATCGGAAATCTCCATGTACTTCTCGGTGGTCAGCGTGACGTCGAAGCCGTTGGCGACGCCCGCCTGCGCGAGCAGTTGCTTCGCCTTCGCGACGTCGATCCTGCGCTGCGGCACGCTCATATCCGACGATGGAAAAACCGGTGCGAACGGACTGTCATTGCCCAGCACGGCACGACCCTTGAAGAGGCCCCGCACCATCACATCGCGATCGAGCGACAGCGCGAGCGCCCGGCGCACGCGCTTGTCCCTGAAAAGCGGATTGTCATTGCGCATGTGGATCTGCCGATGCGCGCTCGACTTCACGCCGATCACCTTGAACTCGGGATTGTTCAGGATGCCGGAGCCTCCCTGCACGGTGAATGTGCCCATCACGTCGGCCTGATGTCCCTGGAGCGCGAGGATCTGGGCCTGTTCGTCGGCATAAAACGAGAACTGCACGCGTTGCGGCAGCGCCTTCTCGCCCCAGTAATCCGGATTGCGCACGAACGAGACGCCGACCTTCGGCTGGAACTGCTCGAGCTTGAACGGACCCGTGCCGATGAAGGTTTTCTCGTAGTTGCCTGCATAGTTCGCAGGCAGGATCACCGCGTTGTAATTGTCCGAGGAAACGTAGTACGGGAAGTTGCCGTTCGGTGCGTCGAGGTGGAACGCGACCGTGTAATCGTCGACGACCTTCGTGCCGCCCTTCGACAGCACGCCCTTTAGCACGGAAAGCGCAGCCGAGCCGCTTGCCGGATCGGCGAGGCGGTCGAAGGTGGCGGCGACGTCTTTTGCGGTGAACGGCTGGCCGTCGCTGAATTTTACGTTCTGGCGCAGCTTGAAGGTCCACACGTCGCCCGTCGGGTTGGGCTGCCAGGACAGCGCGAGAGCGGGTTGCAGCTGCGAATGCGCATCGTCGTTGACGAGGAATTCGCCGGTCTGGTTGAGCAGGGCAAGGCCAGCCGCATCGGTGACGGTGAGCGGGTCGACGGCGCCGCCCGGTGTCAGATGGGCCACGCGGATCGTTGCGTTAGCACCCTTGGTCGCGCCTTGCGCCTGCGCGCGCGGCGCATTCAGGATGCCGCCGCCCGCGAGCGCCAGGCCAATCACGCTCGCGTAGCGCAGCAGCTCGCGGCGCGACAGGCGGCCGGCAAGGAATTCGTCGATGGCGTGATTGCCAAGGCAGTCCGCGCTACGGCGTGCAGTTTCGAGGGCGAGAAGGGTCGATTGGCGATCCGCGGGATTCTTCATCGAGTGGCGTTCCGTTTCGTTCTAATGGGTGATGCGCGAGGGGCGCGGCAGGGCGAGCGGTATTGCGACGACGAATGCGGTTTCAGTGTAAGCGATTGCTTCGGGATTCGGAACGCTGCGCCAGCCGCAAGTGCGTTCCGGGCAAGGAAAATGGGCAAGGTGTGTCGCGACGACAACGCCCGCTGCGCCGTGGCGCCGCAAGCGCTGTTCGCGCGGCCGCCAGGGATGACGCATCAGCGTCGCAAGCGCTGCACGGGCAGCGACTGTCCACCCTTCCTGCGGGCGGGACTGGCACGGCGATCGCTGCTTGCGGCACGGCTCAGCGCGCGGGCGCGGCCGGCCGGCGCCAGCGATGAAACAGCACCGAGCCGATCCAGCACGCCATGAAGAGCGCGACGATTCCGTAGCCCAGCGTGCCGAAACGCTCGTTGATGACGGCTGCGGCGTCCCACGGGCCACCCGTCAGGCCGAATCTGTCCGACAGCAGTCCAAGCGCCTCGACGCCACCGATCACAATCGCCACCACCGCCGATACGAACGTAATGCTCGCGTTGTAGTAGAGCTTGCGGCGTGGATCGTCCATCGCCCACCCGTATGCGTGGACCATCAGCACGTTGTCGGTGGAGTCGACGAGCGTCATGCCCGCCGTGAACAGCGCGGGAAACACAAGAATCGAGTATAGCGGCAGGCCTTTGCCGGCTTCCGCGGCGGCGATGGAGAGGAGGCCGATTTCGGTCGCCGTGTCGAAGCCGAGCCCGAACAGCACGCCGACCGGATACATATGCCAGCTCTTCGTCACGAGCCGGAACAGCGGCCGAAGTGCGCGCGAGAAGAGCCCGGCGGGCGCCGGCGCGGACATTTCGTCCGGCAACGTACCGCCGCGCTGCACATGCCGGTGGTGACGCCAGAGATCACGCAGGATCACGAGGTTGACACCGGCGAGCACGAGCAGAAATACCGCCGACACCACCGTGCCGATTGTGCCGCCGACCGCCTTGAGACTCTCGGAGCGGCCATGCAGCTTGAGCGCCGTCAACGCGATGCCGATGGTCGCGGCGATCACGATGGTCGAGTGCCCGAGCGAAAACGAAAGGCCCACCGTCAGAGGACGTTTGCCTTCCTGCATCAGCTTGCGCGTGACCGTGTCGATTGCCGCGATGTGGTCCGCATCCACCGCATGACGCAAACCGAAGCCATACGCGAGCAACGCCGTGCCGAGCAGCAGCGGATAGTGGCGAAACGCGATCAGCGCCCATGCCCACGCAGCCAGGTTAGCGGCGATGAGCACGATGTAGAGCGAGATGAGGCGAGGGCGCAGGGCAGGGGGCGGCGTCATGGAGAGCGATGGGCGTTAGTGATCGCGCGGATGCTTGTGGATCGGATCGACCCAGTAGACGGTTTCGGGGGCTTCGACTGCATCGATATTCAGGTTCACGACCACGGCTTCGTTATCGCTGCGCACGACCACGCATTCGAGCGGATCGTCGGTGCTCGCGTTGATCTCCTGATGCGGCACATAGGGTGGCACGAAGATGAAGTCGCCGGGACCGGCTTCCGCCGTGAATTCGAGGTGCTCGCCCCAGCGCATGCGCGCGTGTCCACGCACGACATAGATCACGCTTTCGAGTGCGCCATGGTGATGCGCGCCGGTCTTTGCGTTCGGATGGATCGTCACCGTGCCCGCCCAGATCTTCTGCGCACCGACGCGGGCCGCATCGATGGCCGCCGCGCGGTTCATGCCCGGCGTCTGCGCCGTGTTCGTGTCGAGCTGGTCGCCACGGATGACCTTCACGCCGTGTTCGCGCCAGTCCGGGTGTTGACCATCGCGGTCATGCTCGCCGTCCTGGGAATGATCGTGGCTCATGGTTATCTCCTTGCTTCAGGCTTCAGGTTATTCTGGCACGTTCAAAAATCGGCTGTGTCGCAGCGGCGCGGGGCTACCCTACTGGCTCACTGCATCAGGCCGTCCCGACAGAAAAAAGCCCGTCCACAAGGAACGGGCTTCGCGTTACATCACGGTGCTGCGAAACACTACTTGTGCTTCGAGTTGATGATCGCCTCCGACACATTCGACGGCGTTTCGGCGTAGTGCTTGAACTCCATCGTGTACGTGGCGCGACCCTGCGTGAGCGAGCGCAGCGATGTCGAATAGCCGAACATCTCGGCGAGCGGCACTTCGGCGCGCACGAGCTTGCCTCCGCCGCCGGCGATGTCTTCCATCCCCTGCACGATGCCGCGCCGGCCGGAGAGGTCGCCCATCACGTTGCCCATGAAGTCTTCCGGCGTCTCGACTTCAACCGCCATCATCGGTTCGAGCAGCACCGGCTTCGCGCGGCGCATGCCTTCCTTGAACGCCATCGAGCCGGCCATGCGGAATGCGTTTTCATTCGAATCGACGTCGTGGTACGAACCGAAGGTCAGCGTCGCCTTCACATCGACAACCGGATAGCCCGCCAGCACACCGGCCTTGAGCGTTTCCTGAATACCCTTGTCGACCGCCGGAATGAATTCGCGCGGCACGACGCCGCCCTTGATCGCATCGACGAACTCGTAGCCGCCGCCCGGCTTTTGCGGCTCGAGCTTCAGCACGACGTGACCGTACTGGCCACGGCCGCCCGACTGCTTGACGAACTTGCCTTCGACATCCTCAGCCGAGGTGCGGATCGTTTCCCGATACGCGACCTGCGGCTTGCCGACGGTGGCTTCGACGCCGAACTCGCGCTTCATCCGGTCGACCAGAATTTCCAGGTGCAGCTCGCCCATGCCGGAGATGATCGTTTGCCCGGATTCTTCGTCGGTCTGCACGCGGAACGATGGATCTTCCTGCGCGAGACGGTTGAGCGCGATGCCCATCTTCTCCTGGTCGGCTTTCGTCTTCGGCTCGACGGCCTGCGAGATCACCGGTTCAGGGAAGATCATTTTTTCAAGGATGATCACGTGGTTCGGATCGCACAGCGTGTCGCCCGTCGTCGCTTCCTTCAGGCCGACCGCCGCCGCGATGTCGCCGGCGTAGACCTCCTTGATTTCCTTGCGCTCGTTCGCGTGCATCTGCAGGATCCGGCCGAGACGTTCCTTCTTTTCCTTGACCGGGTTGTAGACCGTATCGCCCGAATTCACGACGCCCGAGTACACGCGGAAAAAGATCAGCTGGCCGACGAACGGGTCGGTCATGATCTTGAACGCGAGCGCGGAGAACGGATCTTCATCCTTCGGATGACGTTCCGCTTCGTGGTCGTACTCGTCGTGACCCATGATGGCGGGCACGTCGACCGGCGACGGCAGATAGTCGATCACGGCATCGAGCATCGCCTGCACGCCCTTGTTCTTGAACGCGCTGCCGCACAGCATCGGCACGATCTCGTTCCTGATCGTGCGTGCACGCAGGGCGCCCTTGATTTCGTCTTCGGTCAGCACGCCGCCGTGCAGGTACTTGTCGAGCAGTTCCTCATTGGCTTCCGCCGCGGCTTCGACCATCTTTTCGCGCCACTCGTGGGCGGTCGCCTCGAGTTCGGCGGGAATGTCTTCATAGGTGAACTTGACGCCCTGGCTTTCGTCATCCCAGAGAATCGCCTTCATCTTGACGAGGTCGACCACGCCCAGGAAGTGATCTTCCGCGCCGATCGGAATCTGGATCGGCACGGCGACGCCCTTCAGGCGATCGGCGATCTGACGCTGCACGCGGAAAAAGTCGGCGCCGACGCGGTCCATCTTGTTGACGAAGGCAATGCGCGGCACCTTGTACTTGTTCGCCTGGCGCCATACGGTTTCGGACTGAGGCTGCACGCCGCCGACCGAGTCGTACACCATGCACGCGCCATCGAGCACGCGCATCGAGCGTTCGACTTCGATGGTGAAGTCGACGTGGCCCGGGGTATCGATGATGTTGATCCGGTGTTCCGGATAGTTGCCGGCCATGCCTTTCCAGAAAGCTGTCGTGGCAGCCGACGTGATTGTGATGCCGCGTTCCTGTTCCTGCTCCATCCAGTCCATGGTCGCCGCGCCGTCGTGAACCTCGCCCAGCTTGTGATTCACGCCGGTGTAGAAGAGGATGCGCTCGGTCGTGGTGGTTTTGCCGGCATCGATGTGAGCGCTGATACCAATGTTCCGGTAGCGTTCGATGGGAGTCTTTCGGGGCACGTGAATCTCCTTGGAAATGCGCGCCGGTGGAAGGAGCCGGGCAATCGCGGCGTCGACCCTGCTGCGCCGATCTGCTGGATTCCCGGACGATCGCGGTGCTACGGTGATGAGATCACTAGCATAGCGCTACCGTCGGCCTTTTGCAGGAATCTTGTCTGGCGGGGGCGGGCGTCGCCGGCGCCCGCCCGGGACCCCGCACAGCGCCGTTGGGCAGACGCGGCGAGGCCGGCCGGCGCCATCGCGGCGGCGGCGGCCGGCAACCGGCCTGCAACCGTCCGCAACCTTGGGACGCGCCGCAAAAAAGCCGGTGAACTCCGTCTCGGGCGTTCACCGGCTTTTCGTATCCGGCAGGCTGGCCGCGGCGCAAACGCGGCCGCGCTGCGCCGCGTCGCGGGCGATGCGACTCGCTGTTATTGCGGCGCAGGCAGACCCTGGATCTGCATTCCCGGCTTGATGCCCTTTGACGCAAACCAGCCCTTGCTCATCTCAAGCACATAGACGCCGTTGTTCTTCGGGCAATGATTGTTGGTGGTCTCCGCCTGCATCTCGTCGATGTCGGTGATCGTGCCGTCGGCACGGATGAACGCAACCGAGAGCGGGATCAACGTGTTCTTCATCCAGAAGCAGTGCACGGCGTTTTCGTTGAAGACGAACAGCATGCCTTCGTTCGGCGCGAGCTTCGTGCGATACATGAGGCCCTGTTCTCGGTCCGCATCGTTGGCGGCGACGGCGGCGTCGATCACGAACATGCCTGCCGTGAGCTTCACGCGTGGAAAGTCACCGGGCTGTTTGGCGCCTGGCGGCATCTGCTGCGCATGCGCGTCATTCGAACCAGCGGCCGCGAACGAGAGGGCAGCGATGGGCAATGCAACCGCGAACGCGAAGCGCGCGATGAGTGAGCGCAGGGGAATTCGCACGACGTGACTCCTTGCTTGAAAATAACCCGCGCATGTTACGCGAGCGCGACAAAAACAAAAAGGCAGATCGCCTTGCGGCCATCTGCCTTTCAACGCCGTAAGAACGGCAAATGCTGCTAGTTCTTGACTGCGTTTTTACAAAGACTTATTCCGAAGCGCCCGAAGCTGCTTCAGCTGCTGCTGCCTTCTTGTGCGACTTCTTGTGCGAGTGATGGGTGGTCTTCTTTGCCGACGAAGCTGCTGCCATCGGAGCTGCCGAAGCTGCTGCCGGTGCCGAAGCTTGTGCGAATGCTGCCGTTGCGAAGAGGCCAGCGACCAGAGCGGCGATCAGTTTGTTCATTTTGTAAATCCTCAGCATGAGTTGCAGTAAATTAACCAACGACCCGGTTCTTGAGTCAGATCGGTAAACGTGCCATCCACCTTTCGGTTGACAGGCGCATCGAACAAATTTTTCGACGTGTCTGCCAGCGTCCGGACCGCTTGTGCGACCCGCGACAGCAGCTTGCACAAAGGCCCTTAAGGCTGAATGCCGGATAGCTTCGGGCGGCATCTGAGTCGAATAACGCGTGAGCTTGCAACACGGTTGACGATAATTTTCTGGAATATTTACTCGCTGACCTGAGAAGCGGAACCGCGGGCTTGCACGAGTCCCTTGATGCGGAAAAAATACTTGCTGGTACAACGGCTTAGGTAACCGATGCCGATTGAACGAGCATCACACCGTGCCATCCCACGGCGCCCGTGGTGGTAGTTCGACGTGCTCGCCTGGCAAGAGACCCAGCGCAAAAATATCGAGCGCACCGATTCCGACGCGCACGAGACGCAGCGTTGGAAAACCAACCGCCGCAGTCATGCGCCGTACCTGCCGGTTCTTGCCTTCGGTGATCGAGAGTTCGATCCAGGTCGTGGGAATGGCCGCGCGAAAGCGGACGGGCGGGGTGCGCGCCCAGAGCGTTGCGGGCGGGTCGACGAAATCCACGCGACACGGGCGCGTCACATAATCACCAAGATCGACGCCGCGCGCGAGGGTCTTCAGATCGCTGTTTGCCGGCGCGCCCTCTACCTGGGCCCAGTACCGCTTGACGAGTTTGTGCCGCGGCTCGGCGATGCGCGCCTGCAGCGAGCCGTCGTCTGTCAGGAGCAGCAGGCCTTCGCTATCGGAGTCGAGTCGTCCCGCCGGATAGACACCCGGAGTCTTGACCCAGTCGGCCAGCGAGGCGCGCGTTTCGTGCGGCGAGAACTGGCAGATTGTGCCGAACGGCTTGTTGAGAGCGATCAGGGGCATGCGGTAAGTCCGGCAAAAGTCGGGCCACGTCGGGCGCGGCAAAGCACATCGGCGGGTGATGTGCAGGCCGGGCCTGGTGGAAAATGGCGAGATATTAATGCATAATACGAAACGTCAAGTCTTCTGTCTTATATAAGACAGAAGACAAAGGACGCTGTTCATGCCGCGTCGTCTCGCCGGTTCCCATGGGGTCCGCGTCGATGTCTGCGTGGGCTAGAATAGCCGCCAGGCCGCTTGCGGGCGTCCGGCACTACGCGCGTAACGAGGAGCGCCCGGTTCTGCAGTCCCCAACCTGCTTTTACCCTGCTTCCACCAGCACATCACTGGAGTTCGATCATGCCGTATCAGCACATCAAGGTTCCGACGGGCGGTGACAAGATCACTGTCAACGCGGATTACTCGCTCAACGTATCCGACCAGCCGATCATTCCGTACATCGAAGGCGATGGCACGGGCTTCGACATCACGCCGGTGATGATCAAGGTGGTGGACGCTGCTGTCGAAAAGGCGTATGCGGGCAAGAAGAAAATTCACTGGATGGAAATCTATGCAGGGGAGAAGGCCACCAAGGTGTATGGCCCGGACGTGTGGCTGCCGGAAGAAACGCTTGAGGTACTGAAGGAATACGTGGTCTCGATCAAGGGACCGCTGACGACGCCCGTGGGCGGTGGTATTCGCTCGCTGAACGTTGCGCTGCGTCAGGATCTCGACCTGTACGTCTGCCTGCGCCCGGTGCAGTACTTCAAGGGCGTGCCTTCGCCGGTGCGTGAACCGGAGAAGACCAACATGGTGATCTTCCGCGAAAACTCGGAAGACATCTACGCCGGCATCGAATGGGCCGCGGAATCGGAGCAGGCGAAGAAGGTCATCAAGTTCCTGCAGGAAGAAATGGGCGTGAAGAAGATCCGCTTCCCGGAAACATCGGGTATCGGTATCAAGCCGGTCTCGCGCGAAGGCACGGAGCGCCTGGTTCGCAAGGCGATCCAGTACGCGATCGACAACGATCGCCGCTCGGTGACGCTGGTTCACAAGGGCAACATCATGAAGTTCACGGAAGGCGCATTCCGTGACTACGGCTACGCACTGGCGCAGAAGGAATTCGGCGCAGAGCTGGTCGACGGCGGCCCGTGGATGAAGTTCAAGAACCCGAAGACGGGCAGCGACATCGTCGTCAAGGACGTGATTGCCGATGCGTTCCTGCAGCAGATCCTGCTGCGTCCGGCCGAATACGATGTGATCGCCACGCTGAACCTGAACGGCGACTACATTTCGGACGCGCTGGCAGCACAGGTCGGCGGTATAGGCATCGCGCCGGGCGCGAACCTGTCGGATTCCGTCGCGATGTTCGAAGCGACGCACGGTACGGCGCCGAAGTACGCAGGCAAGGATTACGTGAACCCGGGTTCGGAGATCCTGTCGGCGGAGATGATGCTGCGCCACATGGGCTGGACTGAAGCAGCAGATGTGATCATTGCTGCAATGGAAACGTCGATTCTGCAGAAGCGTGTCACATATGACTTCGCGCGTCTGATGGAAGGCGCGACGCAGGTGTCGTGCTCGGGCTTCGGCCAGGTGTTGATTGAAAATATGTAAGCGCGTCTGATACGTTCAGGAGCGATCGGGCAAGCCCTGGTGCGCACGATGTGTCGCCAGGGTTTTTTGTTTTACCAAGTTGGGTATCGCAATGCATTGCGCGTGCGGCGGCATTGCATAGATGTGCCTGGCGTCTGTCGCGCTCATCGTTCGAGTGAGTCCGTGCCGGCACCGCGCACCCACTGTGCGATGCATGCAGCCGACAGCGATGTCGCCAGTCGCTTGCGCAAAGTGCGCGGGTCATCGCACGATCACGCGCGAACGTGTCTTGCCCACGTTCGCCCGTAACAAGGAAACGATCATGAGTCGCAGGCAATTTCTCGCGCGCTCGCTGAGCGCCGTTCTCGCGTCGCTGTTTGCGCGCGGCGTCTTTGCGCAGCACGCAGGCCATTCGATGCCGGACATGCCCGATATGGACGACATGCCGGGCATGTCCGGCACGCAGCATGCTGAACCATCAGTCAAAAAAACGTCACCGGTCACACTCGCGTCCCCCGACGCGCTTCCTAAAGGCGCACCGCTTGCGGACCTGCGCAAGCTGCCAAACGAAAGCCGCGAACGCGGCTTCTTCCGCGCGACACTCATCGCGGAGCCGGTGTCGCGCGAGGTGCTCCCAGGCCTTCCGACGACCTTCTGGCAATACAACCCGGCGAACGGCGATACGACCCACGGTCCGTTCACGGGTCCGCTGATTGACGTCCGCGAAGGCGATACCGTCGAGATCCGCTTCGTCAACCGCCTGCCGCAGCCGTCAACGATCCACTGGCATGGCCTGCCCGTTCCGCCCGATCAGGACGGCAACCCCGCCAACATGGTCGCACCGGGCGCCACGCATGTTTACCGGTTCACCTTGCCGGCGGGCAGCGCCGGGACGTACTGGTATCACCCGCATCCGCACATGATGTCGGCGGAACAGGTGTTTCGCGGGCTGGCCGGACCGATCATCGTGCGTGCCGCCGATGATCCGCTCGCTGGGTGGCCCGAACGCACGCTGTTCTTTTCCGATCTCAGGCTCGCCAGCGACGGCTCGATTCCGCCGAACGACCTGATGGACTGGATGAACGGTCGCGAAGGGCAGTTCGTGCTGGTGAATGGCGCGCTTCGGCCGCGAATCACCGTGGTGGAAGATGAGCGCTGGCGTCTCTGGAATGCTTGCAGTGCCCGCTATTTGAGATTCTCCTTGGGTGATAAGCAGCGCTTCGCTCAGGTCGGCACGGACGGCGGTCTGCTGGAAAAGCCGCGGGATGGGCTGACGGAACTCCTGCTCGCGCCCGGCGAGCGGGCGGAAGTGATCGTGCGGGCAGGTGACGCACCGTCTGAGGCGACGCTGACTGCTGAGGTCTACGATCGCCGCAAGATGGCGATGTCGCACGGCAGTCTGCCGCCCGACCCGGCGCGTGCGCTCGCCGCTGTCAACTACCAGCCGTTGGCCGGCGCCAGCGAACGTGCAATTCCTGCAACGCTCAGGACGATCATGTCGCTGGGTGCACCAGTCGCCCGGAAGTCGGTTGTTTTTTCCGAGTCGATGGACATGGCCGCCATGCACCGTCCCGGCGCATCCGCACGCGGGATGCCGGCCGGCATGAAGTTCATGATCAATGGCGCGACCTTCGATCCAGAACGCGTGACGCTCACTAGCCGCCGCAACGAAGTCGAGTTATGGTCGATCGAAAATCGCACCGACATGGATCATCCGTTCCATTTGCACGGCACGCAGTTTCAGGTGATAGAACGGGAGCGGGGCGGCGCAAAAATACCCGAGCCCTATCTCGCGTGGCGGGATACGGTCAATGTTCAGCCGGACGAAATCGTCCGCATTGCCACTGTGCAAAACACAGCGGGCGAGCGGATGTTCCATTGCCATATTCTGGAGCACGAGGATCTCGGCATGATGGGCACTCTAAAGGTGATCTGAGCTGGATAACCGGGTAATCGGGTGATCGGGTAACCGCATCGAATCCAGTTGATTCCAGCTCATTGCTTCGAAAGTCGAACTCGAAATCTGGCGGCCTGAAATGAAGAAACCCGGCACGAGGCCGGGTTTCCAGGGTACGGGTATCGAACGGATCAGGCAGCAGCCTGGATGTTCGATGCCTGTTTGCCTTTGGGGCCTTGCACGACCTCGAAGCTTACCTTCTGGCCTTCCTTGAGGGTTTTGAACCCGTTCATCTGGATAGCCGAAAAGTGCGCAAACAGATCCTCACCGCCTTCGTCGGGCGTAATGAATCCGAAACCTTTCGCGTCATTGAACCATTTGACCGTACCAGTTGCCATTCCAACTTCCCCTGTAACTCATGTCACTACCACGAGCCCTCGAAAAGCTTGACGACCACGGAATGCAGCCGCCCCTCCTCCAAGCTCACCATCGGCATTTTTTCGTATGTCCGGCTGGGTTGAAAAAAGTGCCAGCTTGATTGTTGAGGCTCTTAATTCGACTGTCAAGAAAATTTTGAGACTGCCGTAGACGCGTTGTAAAGATCCAATTTCCAGGGTTTTTCCTTCTTTTCTTATGTGCGCTGGCGCAAGCGGGGCGCCTTGAAAAGTCGCATAATCGACTCACATGAGGTCTCCAGGGGGCGCGCGTCGAGCGAGCCTCCGGCCTGTTCCGGTGGGTTGTGCGATACTCGTTTCGACTGCAGTTTTCCGGAGCGGGCCGCAATGACATTCCGGAGAGCCGGATCCGCAATAGGCTCGGCGCAGATCACACGCCCGGTGGGGCAGGAGAGTGGCGGGGCGGTTGGACGGTACAAACCGGCCACCGGCCGGCCGGTCGGGTTTTGGCAGGGATTGCGGGCCTGTCCGAGTTGTTTAGAATGGGTGTATGGCGATTATTCCGGACAAGCAGGACGGCACCGTACTGGAGCGGCAGGAACAAAAGCTGAAACCGCCATCCATGTATAAGGTGGTGCTGTTGAATGACGACTTCACGCCAATGGAATTTGTCGTGATGATCGTGCAGGAGTATTTCAATAAAGATCGCGAGACGGCAACGCAGGTAATGTTGAAGGTACATCGCGAAGGTCGGGGGGTTTGTGGGGTCTACACGCGGGACATCGCGTCGACCAAAGTCGAGCAAGTCGTTACCCACGCACGGCAGGCCGGGCATCCGCTGCAGTGTGTGATGGAGGAAGCATGATTGCCCAGGAACTGGAAGTCAGCCTGCACATGGCGTTCATGGAAGCACGCCAGGCGCGGCATGAGTTCATAACGGTCGAACATCTTTTACTGGCCCTGTTGGACAATCCGACGGCAGCAGAAGTGTTGCGCGCGTGTGCGGCCAACATCGAAGATCTGCGCCAGAACCTGCGCAACTTCATTCATGACAACACGCCGACCGTGCCTGGCACGGACGACGTCGATACGCAGCCGACACTCGGCTTCCAGCGCGTGATTCAACGCGCGATCATGCATGTTCAGTCGACTTCGAACGGCAAGAAGGAAGTTACCGGCGCGAACGTCCTTGTCGCCATTTTTGGCGAGAAGGATTCGCACGCGGTCTACTACCTGCAGCAGCAGGGCGTGACACGTCTCGATGTGGTGAACTTCATTTCGCATGGCATCGCCAAGACGAACAGCGCGGACGCCGCGAAAGCGAGCGATTCGAATGCCGAGTCCGACGAAGCTGCTGCGCAGAAGGAAACACCGCTCGCGCAATTCACGCAGAACCTGAACCAGATGGCGAAAGACGGCCGCATCGATCCGCTGATTGGACGCGAGTCGGAAGTCGAGCGCGTGGTGCAGGTGCTGTGCCGTCGACGCAAGAACAATCCGCTGCTGGTCGGTGAGGCTGGCGTCGGCAAGACGGCGATCGCCGAAGGGCTCGCCTGGCGCATCACGCGCGGCGAAGTGCCGGACATTCTTGCCGACGCGCAGGTGTACTCGCTCGACATGGGGGCGCTGCTGGCGGGCACCAAGTATCGGGGCGACTTCGAGCAGCGTCTGAAGACGGTTCTCAAGGAATTGAAGGAGCGTCCGCACGCGATTCTCTTCATCGACGAAATCCACACGCTGATCGGCGCAGGCGCTGCGTCGGGCGGCACGCTGGATGCGTCGAACCTGCTGAAGCCGGCGTTGTCGTCGGGCACGCTGAAGTGCATCGGTGCAACTACCTTCACGGAATATCGCGGCATTTTCGAAAAGGACGCGGCGTTGTCGCGTCGTTTCCAGAAGATCGACGTAACCGAGCCGACCGTCGAGCAGACGGTGGCGATTCTGCGCGGCCTCAAGTCGCGTTTCGAAGAGCACCACGGCGTGAAGTATTCGTCGGGCGCGCTGTCGGCGGCGGCTGAGCTGTCGGCGCGCTTCATCACCGATCGTCATCTGCCGGACAAGGCCATCGACGTGATCGACGAAGCGGGTGCCGCGCAACGCATCCTGCCGAAGTCGAAGCAGAAGAAGACGATCGGCAAGGGCGAGATCGAGGAAATCATCTCGAAGATTGCGCGTGTGCCGGCGCAAAGCGTGTCGCAGGACGACCGCAGCAAGCTGCAGACGCTCGATCGAGATCTGAAGAGTGTCGTGTTCGGGCAGGACCCGGCCATCGACGCGCTGTCGGCGGCCATCAAGATGGCGCGTGCTGGCCTCGGCAAGACGGACAAGCCGATTGGCGCGTTCCTGTTCTCCGGTCCGACCGGTGTCGGCAAGACCGAAGTTGCGCGGCAACTCGCGTTCACGCTCGGCATCGAGCTGATCCGTTTCGACATGTCGGAATACATGGAACGTCACGCGGTGAGCCGGTTGATCGGCGCGCCGCCAGGCTATGTCGGTTTCGACCAGGGCGGACTGCTCACCGAAGCTGTCACGAAGAAGCCACATTGCGTGCTGTTGCTCGACGAAATCGAGAAGGCGCATCCGGACATCTACAACGTGCTGCTGCAGGTGATGGATCACGGCACGTTGACGGACAACAACGGTCGCAAGGCTGACTTCCGCAACGTCATTATCATCATGACGACGAATGCGGGCGCTGAGTCGATGAACAAGTCGACGATCGGCTTCACGTCGCGCCGCGAGACCGGCGACGAGATGGTCGAGATCAAGCGCATGTTCACGCCGGAGTTCCGTAACCGTCTGGACGCGACGATCAGCTTCCGCTCGCTCGATGAAGAAATCATCATGCGTGTGGTCGACAAGTTCCTGATGCAGCTCGAAGACCAGCTGCATGAGAAGAAGGTCGATGCGCTCTTCACCGACGCGCTGCGCAAGCATCTCGCGAAGCACGGTTTCGATCCGCTGATGGGCGCGCGTCCGATGCAGCGTCTGATCCAGGACACGATCCGTCGTGCACTGGCTGATGAACTGCTGTTCGGCAAGCTGATGAGCGGTGGCCGCGTCACGGTGGACGTCGATGCCGACGACAAGGTGCAGTTGACCTTCGACGAGCAGCCGGCTCCGCGCAATCCGAATCCGGAAGCGGTCGAAGTCGAATAAGCTTTTCGCTGTACCCTGGAAGCTGTACCCAAAAGCAGAACGGCGCGGGCAAAAACCCGCGCCGTTCTGCTTTTTGCTTAACCGGTGCCGGTCAGTGCTTGCCGGTGCTGCCAAACCCCCCGGCACCGCGCTCGCTTTCCGCAAAATCATCGACGATGTTGAACTCGGCCTGCACGACCGGAACGATCACGAGCTGCGCGAGACGCTCCATCGGATTGAGCGTGAATTCGGTTTGTCCACGATTCCACGTCGAGATCATCAGTTGCCCCTGATAATCCGAGTCGATCAAACCGACCAGATTCCCCAGCACGATGCCATGCTTGTGGCCGAGACCCGAGCGCGGCAAGATCACCGCGGCATAGCCCGGATCGCCGACGTGAATCGCAAGCCCCGTCGGCACGAGCGCCGTTTCACCCGGCTTCAGTGTCAACGGTTCGTTGAGGCACGCGCGCAGGTCGAGGCCCGCGCTGCCGGTTGTCGCGTATGCGGGTAGCTGGTCGCGCATGCGCGCATCGAGAATCTTCAGGTCGAGTTTCATGCAGGTTGGAAGTAAGTGGAATGAGGCCTCAGCGTGCCAGCTGGAACGCGTCGGCGAGAAGTTCGTAAGAGCGAAGCCGTGCGCGGTAGCTGCCGGCCACCGTTAGCACGATCAGTTCGTCAGCCTGGAATTGTTCCTCCAGCGCGTGCAACCGTTCGGTGACAGCCTCCGGCGTACCGATGATGCTGCGTGGTTTTTCGCGGTCGATCACCAGCTGCTCGCGTTCGCCGTATTCCTGCGCAAGCCCCTGTTCGATCGACGGGATCGGCGTGTTCAATCCGTGCGCCATCTGCACGCGACGCAGGTCGACGGCTTTCTCCAGATCGGCGGCTTCCTGTTCGGTGTCGGCGCAGATCACGAACACGGCGGCGGCGAGATACGCTTTGGCTTCGTTGCCGGGCTTGAAGCGTTCCCGATACGTCTGCGCGACCTGATGCCCGAAATGCGCGTTGATGAAATGAGCGAACGAGAAGCGGATACCGAGTTGGGCCGCAAGCATCCCGCCGAAGTCGCTCGAGCCGAGCACCCACAGCTGCGGGCGGGTGTCGATCTGCGGTTGCAGCAGCACGCCACGCGCGATGTGCTCGGGCGGCAATGTGCCGTTCACCAGTCCGACGAGATCGGCGACCTGCTGCGGGAAAATGTCGCCGCGGTTGTAGCTGCCGGCCGCGACGGCCTGCGCAGTGCGCATGTCCCCACCCGGCGCGCGGCCGACACCCAGATCGATCCGGTTCGGGAAGAGCGCTTCGAGCATCAGGAACTGCTCGGCGACCTTGAATGGGCTGTAGTACGGCAGCATGACGCCGCCAGAGCCGAGCCTTATGCGCGTGGTCACGCTGCCGAGGCGCGCCAGCATCACCTCTGGACAGGGATTCGACACGCCGCGCAGGCCATGATGCTCGGCGCACCAGTAGCGCGTGTAGCCGAGATCGTCAGCGAGTTGCGCGAGTTCGATGGTGGCGGCGATCGCGTCCGCCACTGAGTGCCCGTCGATCACGGGCGTTTGATCGAGCACGGAAAGTAGCGTCATGACAGTACCGCTCCGATATGAAACAAGGTTACAGCAATGCGCGCAGCGTCAGGATATCAGGCTCGCGTCCGGCAGCCGCTTTGCAATTTCGGCGATCAGGGCACGAGCGAGCGTGTGTTTGTCCGCGCGTGGCAGCCTGGTCGCGCCTTCGGCTTCGAACAGAATCACTTCATTGTCGTCGAGGCCGAAGGTTTGCGGGCCAAGATTGCCGATCAGCAGCGGCACGCTTTTGCGCACGCGTTTTTCCTCGCCATGTACTTCGAGGTCGCCGCTTTCTGCCGCAAAGCCGACGCAGAAGGGCGGATGCGGCAGCTTCGCTACCGCGGCCAGGATATCGGGATTCTCGACGAAGGTAAATGTCGGCAGCGCCTTGTCGGCGGTCTTCTTGATCTTGTGATCGCTCACCTGATCGACGCGCCAGTCGGCAACCGCCGCAACACCAATGAAGATGTCGTGGTCCGGCACCGCGCGCATGACCGCGTCGTGCATCTGCTGCGCGGTCTGGACGTCTTCGCGGAACACGCCCCACGGCGTGTCGAGCGCGACAGGGCCCGCGACCAGATGGACAGCGGCGCCGGCCTGTTGCGCGGCGCGTGCCAGCGCGAAACCCATCTTGCCGCTCGAGCGATTCGTGATGCCGCGCACGGGGTCCAGCGGTTCGAACGTCGGACCCGCGGTGAGCAGCACGCGCCTTCCGGCGAGTATTTTCGGCTGGAAAAACGACGCGATTGCCTCGTAGGTGGCTTCGGGCTCCAGCATCCGGCCGTCGCCCACTTCGCCGCAGGCCTGCGCGCCCGAGTCGGGGCCGAGCACTTCGATGCCGTCGGCGCGCAGTTGCGCGACATTGCGCTGCGTCGCCGGATTCATCCACATCTGGCGATTCATCGCGGGCACGACGAGCAGCGGGCAATCCCGCGCTACGCATAGTGTCGACAGAAGATCGTCGGCCATGCCGTGCGCCAGCTTCGCCAGAAAATCGGTCGAAGCCGGCGCGATCACAATCGCATCGGCTTCGCGCGACAGGTCGATGTGCGCCATGTTGTTGGGAATGCGCGTGTCCCACTGGCTTGTGTACACGGGCCGGCCTGACAGCGCCTGCATCGTGACGGGCGTGATGAACTGCGTCGCCGCTTCGGTCATCGCGACCTGCACGGTCGCGCCGGCCTTCGTCAACAGACGCGTCAGTTCAGCGATCTTGTAGCAGGCGATCCCGCCCGTCATGCCGAGGATGAGATGCTTTCCTGCGAGTTCTGCGGTTGCCAACGCTAGCCTCCGACAAAGCCTGATGGCCGGCGCGATACACCGCCGGCCTTGAAACAACCCGTGCGGCGTTTAACGCGAGCCGCGCACGCGTCGCAATTCGTCGAACACGAGCAGCGCCGCGCCAATCGTGATCGCGCTGTCGGCGAGATTGAACGCGGGCCAGTGCCAGCCGCGCACGTGAAAATCGAGGAAGTCGATCACGTGGCCGTACACCAGCCGGTCGATCACATTGCCCAGCGCGCCGCCCAGAATCAGCGCCAGCGCCGTGCAGAAGAGCCGCTGCGTGCCATGGCGCTTCAGCAGGTAGCAGATCACCAGCGCCGCGACGACGCCGAGACCCGTGAACGCCCAGCGCTGCCAGCCGCCGGCAGCCGCGAGGAAGCTGAACGCCGCACCGCGGTTGTACACGAGCACGAGGTTGAAAAACGGCGCGATGGCAACCGACTCGCCATACGCGAACACCTTCGAGATCGCGATTTTCGACAGCTGATCGAACAGGATGACGATCAGCGCGACGCCCAGCCACGGCGCCAGAGATCCGCCAGCGGGTTTCGACATCGTTCTGGCCATTATGCCGCGCTCCTCGTTTCGCCGCTGCCGAACAGGTTGCTGAAGCAACGGCCGCACAGCGCCGGATGTTCGGCGTTCGCGCCGACATCCGCGCGATAGTGCCAGCAGCGTTCGCATTTCAGATACTTCGACGTGGTCACTTCCACTGCTTCGTCCTCTGCACTGTCGACCTTCACGACGGTCGCCGCCGAGGTGATCAGCACGAATTTCAGGTCGTCACCGAGGCTCGCAAGCGCGTCGTAACGTGCGCAGCTCGCGCGGAGTTCGACTTCGGCCTGCAGCGACGAACCGATCAGGTTCGCCACACGCGCCTCTTCCAGCGCCTTGGTGACGTCACTGCGAACGGTGCGCAGCAGCGTCCATTTGTCGAGCAGCCCGGCGGCTTCCGGCACGTCCGGGTACGCATGATACGTTTCCGTGAAAATCGTATCGCTGGCCGGCTGGACCACCTTCCACGCTTCTTCCGCCGTGAACGACAGGAACGGCGCCATCATGCGCAGGAGGCCCTGTGCGATGTGATACAGCGCGGTCTGCGCACAGCGACGCGCGACCGAATCCGGCGCGGTCGTATACAGACGGTCCTTCAGCACGTCGAGATAGAAGCCGCCGAGGTCTTCCGAGCAGAACGTCTGCAGCTTGGCGACGACCGGGTGGAACTCATACTTCTCGTAGTGCGCAAGCACGTCTGCCTGCAGGCCGGCCGTCAGAGCGACCGCATAGCGATCAATTTCGAGCCAGTCGCCGACCGGGCGCGCGTCTTTCGCGAAGTCGAAGTCAGACAGGTTCGCGAGCAGGAAGCGCAGCGTGTTGCGGATGCGGCGATACCCTTCGGTCACGCGCTTCAGGATTTCCTCGGAGATCGCCAGTTCGCCGGAATAGTCGGTCGACGCGATCCACAGACGAATAATTTCTGCGCCCAGCCGGTTCGCGACCTCGTGCGGATCGATGCCGTTGCCAAGCGACTTGCTCATCTTGCGCCCTTCGCCGTCGACGGTGAAGCCGTGCGTCAGGAGCGCGTTGTACGGCGGCCGGCCGTCGAGCATCGAAGCGGTTAGCAGCGACGAGTGGAACCAGCCGCGATGCTGGTCCGAGCCTTCCAGATAGAGATCGGCCGGGAACTGCAGTTCGTCCTTGTGCGAGCCGCGCAGCACGTGCCAGTGGGTCGTGCCGGAATCGAACCACACGTCGAGCGTGTCGCGGTTCTTTTCGTACAGGTTGGCGTCATCGCCGAGCAGTTCGCGCGGGTCGAGGGTCTGCCACGTTTCGATGCCGCCCTTTTCGACGCGTTGCGCAACCTGCTCGAGCAGTTCCAGCGTGCGCGGATGCAGTTCGCCGGTTTCCTTGTGCACGAAGAACGCCATCGGCACGCCCCACTGGCGCTGACGCGACAGCGTCCAGTCCGGGCGGTTGGCGATCATGCTGAAGAGGCGCTGCTTGCCCCACGACGGATAGAACGCCGTCGCCTCGATGCCTTCGAGCGCGGTTTCGCGCAGCGTCCTGTGGGTGTCGTTCGGCTTCACGTCCATGCCGGCAAACCATTGCGAAGTCGCACGGTAGATGATCGGCGTCTTGTGGCGCCAGCAGTGCATGTAGCTGTGCTCGAACTTCTCGGTGCGCAGCAGCGAGCCGGCGGCTTCCAGCGCTTCGACGATCTGCGGATTCGCGGCCCAGATCGACAGCCCGCCGAAGAGCGCCAGCGATTCGATATAGCGGCCGTCGCCCATCACCGGATTGATGATGTCCGAGTCGGCCATGCCGTGCGACTTGCACGACACAAAGTCCTCCACGCCATAGGCCGGCGACGAGTGGACGATGCCCGTGCCCGTTTCGGTCGTCACGTAGTCGCCGAGATAAACCGGAGCGGTGCGCTTGTAGCCCGGATGCGCGGACGCGAGCGGGTGATGGAAGCGAACGTTCACGAGCTTCGCACCGGCGGTTGTCGCGATCACGTGGCCTTCGAGACCGTATTGCTTCAGGCACGCCTCGACGCGCTCTTCGGCGAGGATCAGCAGACCGCGCGGCGTATCGACCAGCGCGTAGGTGATTTCCGGATGGAGGTTGAGCGCCTGGTTGGCGGGGATCGTCCACGGCGTGGTCGTCCAGATGACGATGCCGCCTTCGCTGCGCGGCAGCGACGCGAGGCCGAACGCGTGCGCTGTTTTCTCAGGCTCGGCGAAGCCGAACAGCACGTCGATGGTCGGATCGGTCTTGTCCTTGTATTCGACTTCCGCTTCGGCGAGCGCCGAGCCGCAGTCGAAACACCAGTTCACCGGCTTCAGGCCTCGGAACACGTAGCCCTTTTCCATGATTTTCGCGAGCGCGCGGATTTCGCCGGCCTCGTTCGCGAAGTTCATCGTTTTGTACGGATTATCCCAGTCGCCCAGCACGCCCAGACGCCGGAAACCGGCCTTCTGCTTCTCGATCTGCTCGGTCGCGTAGGTGCGCGCCTTCTGCATCACTTCGGCGGCGGGCAGCGATTTGCCGAACTGCTTTTCGATCTGGATTTCGATCGGCATGCCGTGACAATCCCAGCCTGGCACGTAGACGGCGTCGAAGCCCGCGAGATTGCGCGCCTTGACGATCATGTCCTTCAGGATCTTGTTGACCGCGTGGCCGAGGTGGATGTCGCCGTTCGCGTACGGCGGGCCGTCGTGCAGGATGAACTTCTTGCGACCCTTGCTGGCGGCGCGGATCTTTTCGTAGATCTTGCGCTCTTGCCAGTCCTTGACCCATTGTGGCTCGCGCTTGGGCAGGTCGCCCCGCATCGGGAACGGCGTGTCGAGCAGGTTGACCGGGTAGCGGGACGGCGGTTTCGATTCGGCTTTCTTGTTGCTCATGGTCAGATCGGTTGAATTCGGTGTATCGCGGTGGTCGCGGGGCGGGGCACAAGTCCGGCGCGTCCGGCAGGCGGGTCGCAACTGCGACAGGCGCCCTTCGATGCGCTCGGCGAGAGGTACGTGCGATGCGCTTTGACGAAGCCTCTCACGTACCGCGGCGATTATCTAATTCGGTCGGTGGCCGAAGTGGCGAAGCCGGTCGACCGGCTACCCGGCGCATCGGCGCCGACGGCGGCAAACCACGCCCGCGCGTTGGCAACGTCGCGAGAGATGGCGGCGCCCAGCGTTTCGAGGTCGACGTATTTTTCCTCGTCGCGCAGCTTCTTCAGGAATTCGACGCGCACGAGTTTGCCATACGCGTCGCCGTGCCAGTCGAGCAGGTGCACTTCAAGCAGCACACGGCCGGAATCGTCGACGGTCGGCCGCAGGCCGAGGCTTGCGACGCCCGGCAGCGGTTGCGCCGCGACACCATGCACACGGACGATGAAAATGCCCGAGAGCGCCGGCCGCTTGTGCGCGATCGGCAGGTTGAGGGTCGGGAAGCCAAGATCGCGGCCCAGCTTCATGCCATGTACGACGTGGCCGCTGATCAGGTAATCCCGGCCGAGCGCGCCACGCGCCGAATCGAGATCGCCCGCGACCAGCGCCGTGCGCACGCCCGAGCTGGAAATACGCGCACCCGACGGGTCGGCGACGGTCGCCATCTGCTCGACCTCGAAGCCGTACTGCTCGCCCGCGGCCTTCAGCGACGCGAAGTCGCCGGCGCGCTTCGCGCCATAGCGGAAATCATCGCCGATCATCACCCAGCGCGCGTGCAGGCCATTCACAATGATCCGTTCGACGAACGCATCCGGCGACTGGCTCGCAAAGGTCTGATTGAAATGCTCGACGACTACCCGGTCGACACCGTTCATACGCAGCGCTTCCAGCTTGTCGCGCAGCATCGCGATACGCGGCGGCGCGCCGGCCGGATTGAAGAATTCGCGGGGGTGCGGCTCGAAGGTCATCACGCAGACGGGCAGGCCGCGCGCATCGGCCGCCGCGCGCACGTGCGCGAGCAAAGCCTGATGGCCGCGGTGGACACCGTCGAAGTTGCCGATCGTCAGTGCGCAGGGCGCACGGCTCTCGGCGTTGGGAAGACCGCGGAAGACTCTCACGATAGCGGGTGTGGCGGGTTTAAATAGAGTGGGCCAAATGCCGCAAAACACACGATTATAAACGCTCGGGCGCCGCCACGGCGGCGCGGCCCGGTTTGGGTGCCCCCCGGATGATAAAATCCGCGGATGAAAAAACTCGTCATCCTGATTTCCGGGCGGGGAAGCAACATGGAAGCCATCGTTCGCGCGTGTTCACGCGAACGATGGCCGGCAGAGGTCGCCGCCGTGATTGCCAACCGTCCAGACGCCGCGGGCCTTGCGTTCGCGGCGTCGCAAGGCATCGCCACGACGGTCGTCGACCACCGCCAGTTTCCTGACCGGGACAGCTTCGATGCCGCGCTCGCGCGCGAAATCGACGGCTTTTCGCCCGATCTGCTCGTTCTCGCCGGCTTCATGCGCGTGCTGACGCCTGGTTTCGTCGACCGTTATGCGGGGCGCATGCTGAACGTTCATCCGTCGCTGCTGCCCAGCTTTGCGGGCCTGAAAACTCATCAGCAGGCGTTGGATGCAGGCGTGCGCCTGCACGGCGCGTCTGTGCATTTTGTCACGTCGCAGCTCGATCATGGGCCGATCGTCATCCAGTCGGCCGTGCCAGTACTGTCCGGCGACGACGCCGCGGCGCTGGCCGCGCGCGTGCTTGTCACTGAACATGTTATTTACCCGCGTGCCGTGCGCTGGTTCGTCGAAGGGCGTCTCGCGCTCGACGGACTGCGCGTCACGCTTACGCCGCCGGAGCCACAATGGCTCTTTGCCGACCACACCGCCGGGGAGGGCGTATGAGGCTGCATGGTTTTCTGATTGGACAAACTGAAACGCTGCTCGCGGACGTACTGAAGTTCACCGGCCCGGCCGATGCATCCACCAGCCGTTTTTTCCGCGCTCATCCGAAGCTCGGACACGGTGAACGCGGTGTGATCGCCGAGGCTGTTTTCGCGGTACTGCGACGCCGGATGGAATTCGCGCATCTAGCCGAAAGTGGCACGGGCAGCCCGGCGCGGCGCCTTGCGCTACTCGGGCTGATGCAGACGGCGGGGCGCACGGCGCTCAAGCCGTTTGTGTCGGAACCCGAGTCGACGTGGCTCGAACACGTTGCGAAGATCGATCCGGAGAGCCTGCCGCTGCGGATCCGCATGAATCTGCCCGACTGGATCTATCAGGCACTGTCGACGCGCTTCGAGCCGGAAGAACTGGCGCAACTGGCGGCGGCGCTGAACTATCCGGCACCGCTCGATCTTCGCGCAAATCCGATCAAGGCGAGCCGCGACGAACTGCTCACCGCGCTCAGCAAGGCCGGCATCGAAGCCGGCGCGACGCCGTTCGCGCCGTTCGGCGTGCGCGTGATCGGCAAGCCGCCGCTCACCAGGCTAGATGCGTTCCAGAACGGCTGGGTCGAAGTACAGGATGAGGGCAGCCAGTTGCTATGCTCGCTCGTTGCGCCGAAGCGCGGCGAGATGATCGTCGACTTCTGCGCCGGCGCCGGCGGCAAAACGCTCGCGCTAGGCGCGGCGATGCGCTCGACGGGTCGTCTGTATGCATTCGACATCTCCGAGCGGCGTCTCGCAAAGCTCAAGCCGCGTCTCGCGCGCAGCGGTCTGTCGAACGTGAATCCGGTGCTGATCGACAGCGAACACGATGCGAAGATCAAGCGCCTCGCGGGCAAGATCGACCGTGTGCTGGTCGACGCGCCTTGCAGCGGGCTCGGCACGCTGCGCCGCAACCCCGACCTGAAGTGGCGGCAGTCGCCGGAATCGGTCGCCGAACTGACGCCTAAGCAGGCGTTGATTCTGGCCAGCGCCGCGCGTCTGGTGAAGAAGGGTGGGCGACTCGTCTACGCGACCTGCAGCATCCTGGAGGCCGAAAACGAGGCGATCGTGAAGCAGTTCCTCGCTGATCATCCTGATTTCGTGCTTGTGCCGGCCCGTGATGTCCTCGCGGAACAGCGCATCGATCTGGAAATGGGCGACTACCTGTCGCTGTGGCCGCACCGCCACGCGACCGATGGTTTCTTCGCAGCGGTGCTGGAACGCCGCGCAGGCGTCGCCGCGGCGGAATAACCCCTAGGGCAGCTGTTCGCGCGTGGAACGCGCGGCGGTTGCCCGGCAGACAACGACAATCATGGAAAGCCGTCTGTTCTCCCACATGTTCGGCAATGCCGCTCGCGATTTCGGTCAGCCAGTCATGCTATGGCAGGTCGCGATCCTGTTCGTCACGCTGGCGATCGCGTGGCTTCTCGCCCGGCTGCTGCGCCGCACGCTCGACACGCGAAGCGAATCGCGCTACCAGACGGTGCGCTTCGGCGCGGAAAGTCTGAGGAAGGCGCTCTTTCCGCTTCTGGGCGGCATACTTGTCTGGATTGCGCAGGCGATTACGGCGCAGTTCATGCGCACGTCGCTGCTCGATCTGGCGCTCGTGCCACTGTTTGGCATCGGCCTCATCTACATCGTCTTCTACGTCGCGCGCAGGGTGCTCAGCCGCGACGGCCAGGCGCACACCCTGCTGTTCCTCGTCGAGAAGGTGGTGTCGATCGTCGTCTGGATCGGTATGGTGCTGACCGTGATGGACATCCAGGACGACGTAATCTCGTGGATGGGCAGCGTCCGGTTCCGCGTCGCGAATGCGCACATGACGCTGCTGTCGATGACGACCGGCCTGCTGTGGGTTTGCGTCACCATGATCGTCGCGATGTGGCTCGGAGCCGCTCTCGAAGACCGGCTGATGCGCTCGGCCACGCTCGATGGGAACCTGAAGGTCGTGCTGGCCCGTATCGGTCGGGCACTCCTGATACTGGCGGCGATTCTCATCAGCCTTTCACTGGTCGGCATCGATGTGACCGTGCTGGGTGTATTTGGCGGCGCGCTCGGTGTCGGGCTCGGCTTCGGGATGCAGAAAATCGCGAGCAACTATGTGTCGGGTTTCATCATCCTGATCGACCGGTCGCTCCGGATCGGCGACACCATCAACGTGACCGGCCTGCAGGGCAGGGTCACGCAGATCCGGACGCGCTATACGGTGGTGCGCGGACTCGACGGCATCGAAACGCTGATTCCGAACGAAAAGCTGATCACCGATGTCGTGCAGAACCAGTCGTCTTACCTGACGCGCGGCTATTCGAAGGCGGCGGTGCAGATCGCCTACACGTCCGATCTCGACAAGGCGATGGCGCTGCTGGTCGAGGCCGCGCGGGATGTGCCGCGTGTGCTGCAGGAGCCGGCGCCGACACCTTATCTGGTCGGCTTCGGCCAGGACGGTATCAATCTCGAGCTTGGTTTCTGGATTGAGAATGCGGCGCAGGGAACGTCTGGGGTCCGCTCGACTATCAATCTGAACATCTGGCGGTTGTTTGTCGCGAATGACATTTCGATCCCGTTCGCACAGCGCGAAGTGCGGATCGTCGGCGGCGCCAGCGACATACTGCCGCAGTCGGTAACTGTGACCGGACGACCGGCCGCCGGAGTGGACGGCGGCGCCTGAAGCGGCTGGGTGGTGTCGCCGCCCTTCAATGGCCTTCCGATTTCCCTTCAAACTTGACCCGCCACGCACCAGCTTTCTTGATGTGCTACAAAAAAATCCTTATTTGTTACAAACACTTGGAACGGTTCTAGTAAAATGCCGTCGGACTCTTAAATTTGCTTTCACTTTCTTGACATCCCCCTCGCGCGGATGTCGCACGTCTCACAGGTAAATTGACTTGTTGAATTCCCTGCTCGACTTTCTTGCCCACGGACTGCTGCGTCTTTCGTGGTGGCAACTCGTGCTGTACACGCTGGCCGTGACGCACGTCACGATCATTGGCGTGACGGTTTATCTGCATCGCTGCCAGGCGCACCGCGCGCTCGATCTGCATCCGGTCGTCAGTCACTTCTTCCGTTTCTGGTTGTGGATGACCACTGGCATGCTGACCGCTCAGTGGGCTGCGATTCACCGCAAGCATCACGCGAAGTGCGAGACAGAAGAAGATCCGCACAGCCCGCAGACGCGCGGCATCTGGAAGGTGCTGCTCGAAGGCGCGGAACTGTATCGCGCCGAGGCAAAGAATGAAGAAACGCTGCGCAAGTTCAGTCATGGCACGCCTAACGACTGGATGGAGCGCAACGTCTACACGAAGTACCCGATCCTCGGCATCAGCCTGATGATGGTGATGAACGTTGGCCTGTTCGGCATCGTCGGCCTCACGATCTGGGCCGTCCAGATGATCTGGATCCCGTTCTGGGCAGCAGGCGTTGTCAATGGCCTGGCTCACTGGTGGGGTTACCGTAACTTCAACTCGTCGGACGCGAGCACGAACATTTTCCCGTGGGGCATCCTGATCGGTGGCGAAGAACTGCATAACAACCACCACACCTACGCGACGTCGGCAAAGCTGTCGAACAAGTGGTACGAGTTCGATATCGGCTGGATGTACATCCGCATCATGTCGGCGTTCAGGCTCGCCAAGGTGAAGAAGGTCGCGCCGACGCCGCGACTTACCACGGGCAAGCTCGTGCTCGACCAGGACACGCTGCAAGCTGTGCTCGCGAACCGCTATGAAGTCATGGCTCGTTACGGCAAGGCGCTCAAGCGCGCGTATCGTCAGGAACTGGCGCATCTGAAGGAAGTGGGCGCGCGTGAGAAGTATCAACTGATGCGCGGCGCGCGCAAGTGGTTCCACAAAGAAGAGGATGGCCTCGACGAGCCGCAGAAGCGTCAGTTGCCGCAGATTTTCGCGGATAGTCAGAAGCTGCGCACTTACATCGAGTTGCGCGCCGAACTGGCAGCGATGTGGGAGCGTTCGAATGCTTCGCGCGAACAGTTGCTGGTCCAGTTGCAGGACTGGTGTCATCGTGCCGAACAAAGTGGCATCAAGGCCCTGCAGGAATTCGCGATGCGACTGCGTCGTTATGCCTGATCCCGAAATACTTTAAAATTTCGGTACGTCACAAAACCCCGCGTTGGCGGGGTTTTGCTTTTTGGGCCGTCCAAACGCACACAGCGTGCGCGGCGGCAGATCAGCAGGGCAGAGGAGATCATGAATCAGGCGATCAGGAGCGTCGAGTATGACCGGCCGCAGACCCAGGGTTTGACCTGCGGCGTAGGTCAGGCGTGGGCGAAGGTGCCCGAGGTGCCGTCGGCGGAAGAGAAGCTCGCGCTGAAAGCACGCATTCGCGCGTTGCTGGCGCGCGAAAAGGCGGTGCTCGTGGCGCACTATTATGTCGACGCCGAGCTGCAGGAACTTGCAGACGAAACCGGCGGTTGTGTTGCTGATTCTCTGGAAATGGCGCGTTTCGGCCGCGATCATGAAGCGCAGACGCTGGTGGTCGCTGGTGTGCGCTTCATGGGTGAGACATCGAAGATTCTAAGCCCGAACAAACGGGTTCTGATGCCAGACCTCGACGCCACCTGTTCGCTCGATCTGGGTTGTCCGGTTGATGAATTTTCGGCGTTCTGCGATGCGCATCCGGATCGCACGGTGGTCGTCTATGCGAATACCAGCGCGGCGGTGAAAGCGCGGGCGGACTGGATGGTCACGTCGTCGATCGGGCTGGAGATCGTCGCTGACCTGCATGCGCGCGGCGAAAAAATCATCTGGGCGCCGGACCGTCACCTGGGTGGCTATATCCAGAAGAAGACCGGCGCAGACATGTTGCTTTGGCAGGGTTCGTGCCTCGTTCACGACGAGTTCAAAGGCATTGAACTCGATCTGTTGCGTGCCGAATATCCGGATGCGAGGGTGCTCGTGCATCCTGAGTCGCCGGAAGGTGTGATCGCGCAGGCGGACGTCGTCGGGTCGACGACGCAACTGATCGACGCGGCGCAGCGTCTCGACGCGACGCATTTCATTGTCGCCACCGACCTCGGCATTCTTCACAAGATGCGGCTCGCGGCGCCTGGCAAGATCTTTATCGACGCGCCCACGGCCGGCAACAGCGCGACCTGCAAGAGTTGCGCGCACTGCCCGTGGATGGCGATGAACGGCCTCGCCAATCTTGCCGAAGTGCTGGAGCGTGGTCACAACGAGATCTTCGTCGATCCCGCGATTGGCGAACTTGCGCGTCTGCCGATCGACCGGATGCTCGACTTTGCCGCGCAACACAAGAAGCGCGTGCAGGCTAGCGGTGATCTCGCGCGCGACACGGCGTTGTTTTCGAATGTGGGAGCGGCGTGATGGGCGGTGTCGAATTCGCTCGGGCGGAGGCGGTTTCGCTGCTTTTCGCCGAAGTTCGGGCGCAGTATGGCGAGGCGTTCGACGCGGCTATCGCACGTAATGTGGCCGACGCGCTTGATGAAGATATCGGCCCGGGCGATCAAACGGGCCGTCTTGTACCGGCCGACGACCTGCGTGATGCCCGGATCATCGTGCGCGAGGAAGCACTGCTATGCGGGGTGCCGTGGTTCAACGAGGTCTTGCATCGCGTCGATCCGCGCATCGATGTGCGGTGGCGCTATCGCGAAGGTGACAGGATGGCGGCCGACACGGTAGTGTGCGAGCTGCGCGGTCCGGCGCGCGCACTGTTGACGGCAGAGCGGAACGCGATGAATTTCCTGCAATTGTTGTCCGGCGTAGCAACTACAACGCGGCGTTATGTCGACGCCGTCGCTCACACACAGATGCGCATTGTGGACACTCGCAAGACCTTGCCGGGCCTGCGGCTAGCGCAGAAGTACGCGGTGCGCGTCGGCGGTGGCGCGAACCAGCGGCTCGCGCTGTATGACGGCATTCTTATCAAGGAAAATCACATCGCTGCGGCAGGCGGTGTTGGCGCGGCAATAGACGCTGCGTTCGCGCTGAACGCAGGCGTGCCGATCCAGATTGAGGTCGAGACGCTCGAGCAACTCGAAACAGCGCTCGTGCATCGAGCGCAGTCCATACTGCTCGACAATTTCTCGTTCGACGCGATGCGCGACGCCGTACGTATTACGGCGGGGCGCGCAGTGCTCGAAGTATCGGGCGGCGTGAATTTCGACACCGTGCGCAAGATCGCCGAAACCGGCGTCGACCGCGTGTCGATCGGCGCATTGACGAAGGACGTGCGTGCAACCGACTATTCGATGCGGCTTGTCTGATTCCGTCGCGTTCGATTGCCAAAGAAAAACCCGCATCGCTGAACTGCACCCCAAAAGTTGGACATCTGTCCAACGATTTGGGGTGTTTTTTCATGAGCAGGCACAACGCGCGGTTCAAGCGGTCTGTTGTCAGAGATTTTCTGTCAGGCAAAGGCTGCAGTAGCAGGGAAGTGGCGGATCGGCATGGTGTGGACCACGGCACGGTGCGCAAATGGGTAGCCGCCTGGCAGGCGCACGGCGAAGCGGCGTTCAGGAAGAAGTCCAGTCATTACGACGCCCGCTTCAGGCTGAAGGTGCTGCAGTTCATGCAGACAAAGACGCTGTCGTACCGGGAAACGGCTGCGGTCTTCGATATCCGGAATCCGACATTATCGGTATCAGGAAACGCCGGTATGATTCGGGCGGAATCCAGGCACTGGAGCGTCGCCGCCGAGGACGACCCGTGAAGCAACCCAGATCATCTCCGCCGTCCGGTTCAACGAGGTCCGATGAGGCCCGCACGAAAGAAGAGCTCCTTGAAGAGCTGAATTATCTGCGCATGGAGACCGCATACCTAAAAAAACTCGATGCCTTGATCAGCTTGGAAAGCCCCAAAGCGCATCGCAAAAAGCGCAAATAGTGGCCGGGTTAAGGCATCAGTTTCCAGTCGACGGCCTGCTGAAGGTGGCAGGTGTACCGGCTCCGGTTGTCTGGACACGCTTTTGCAGCTCAGGCGGCCAGCTTCATCAGCCGTTCCTGACGGGCTTCGAGGGGTGATTTGAAGCCCAACTTTTCAAGACGCCAGTCGCGATTGTATCGATCCTTGAACGCGATGGCGGCGGCACGAACTTCCTCCAGGTTTTTGAAGATGCGTCCATGAATAGCCTGTTCCTTCATTGTCCGGTTGAATCGCTCGGCGACGCCGTTGGTCTGGGGTTCGGCGACGAAGGCATAGCTCGGCGCGATGCCCCAGAACCGGATCTGGTTACGGAAGTCGTCCGACGTGTACTGCGAACCGTGATCCATACGCAGCGACAGCCCGCGGCCCGCATCGGCGAGCACGGAACCGAATTCGTCCAGCAGCCCCTGGGAGATCGGCTCGAGGGCAGCAAAGCGGTCGCCAATCTTCGCGGCATGAATGCCGGTACACATGCCGTCGCAATGATCAACGGCCGAGAAGATCCACACCATGCCGTCGTCCACGGTCGCGATGCGCACGCCGTCGGTGCCCCACATCTCATTCGGGCAATCGGTTGTGATCCGGCCATCGTGAAGGTTGGGTTCGCCTCGCGCTTGCCGGTGCGGCGACAGCAGGCTGTGCTCGCGCATCAGTCGCAGCACGCGGGTCCGGGAGACCCGGATGTCGTGCAGGATACGCAAGCGCGCCCAGACCTTGCGATGCCCCTCGCCGATGAAGGGGGAAGCCACCAGATCGTCGCGGATGGCCTTCAGCAGGTCAGCATCGGGCATCTTCGGTTTCGGGCCGCGGCGGCCCGGGATGATCGGCACCACGTTGTCCGCTGTCCTCGCGCGGACAGCATAGATCGTCGAGCGGGGGAATCCGAGCACCTGGCAAACCCGTTGCAATCCAAAGGGCTTGTTCGCACTAACGGAGATCGCGCGGCTCATGTCGACGATCTCCGAGCGGTCAAAGGGCGACGGGCCTGCAGTTCACGTTCCTTGCGCAGGATCTCGTTTTCCATAGACAACTCGCCGACGCGCCGCACGGCGTCATTGAGCCGGGCTTCCAGGGGATCGCTGGTGCGTGCCTTCAGGCCGGCCTCCATGCCGGCCAGTGCCAGCTCACGCCATTGCTTGAGCACGGCGATCGTCACACCGACTTCACGGGACACGGCGTCGACGGGTTCGCCACGCAGCAACCGAAGCACCACGCCGCGTTTGCGACCGGTCGACCAACGCTTGACTTCGGCGGCGCCAGAGGCGCTTCCAGTCGCGCTACGCGCTCCTTCCAGCGCCTCTGGCGCAACCCCGTTTACATCTGTTTTCTTCAACATCAACAACTCCAGTTTGGGACCCACGTTTTACCCCAAATCTGTGTCCAGAAAAACAGGAGGCGCGGCACTGAAGGTGGCAGGCCTGGCGCGCAGTACTTTCTATTACCAGTGCAAGGCATCGCAGATGGCGGACAAACACGCGCAGCTCAAGGCGCGTATCCGTTCGGTATTTGAGCAGCACCAGGGGCGTATGGCTATCGGCGCATCACCAGCGCGATCCGGCGTCTGGGTACCGTTGTGAATCACAAGACTGTCCAGCGCCTGGTGCAGCTCATGAAACGGAAGTCTCCGCTGCGCCCGAAGAGATACCGGGCCTTCCGTAGGACGGTGGGACGCATTGCGCCGAACGTGCTGCAAAGGCAGTTCGATGCCGACGCGCCGAACCAGAAGTGGGTCACCGATATCACCGAGTTCCGGGTGGGCGAGCAGAAGCTCTTACCAGGCGCTGCTCTCGAAGCGCGCCTTGACGCAGAGCATGTCGCGCAAAGGCAACTGCCACGATAAGGCTTGCGTTTCACACTACACCTCCTCGCGGCGATCAGAAACGACGTCGGGATGGCGACGCCGGCAGGACAGCTTGACGCCCATCGCCTTTCTGGGCGCGTTATTGCCCGGCGGGTCGTACAGGCACTCGTTCTTGTCGCTGTAGGCGTGACCGCGGATGAGTCCGCGACGGTTCCATATCTTCACGCTCGTCGGCGTGACGTGCAGCGCGTCGGCCATCTCCTGCAGCGTCAGGAGACCCGCTTCGCGCAACCGGTCATAGCGCGGCTTCAGACAGTAGTTGCGCTGCAGGCGCGCGACCATTTTTGCATTGAAGGGCCTACCCGTGCCCGAGGGCGCACCACGTGCGTTCAGAATATTCGCGATCTGCAGGACAGTATGGTGATTGAGCAGTGCGTCAATCTCCTCGATCACCGCGGCGGGGGTGACCCATCGCTGCCACGATTTCAGCGGCAACGGCAGCCTGAGGGTCCGGTGAGCGCCGCCCTTGAAGCGGATGTGTGCGGTAACCTGCTGGTCGCGGTTCAGGGTGACGTCTTCCAGAAGCAGCCTCATCATGCGTTTGCGTTCCCGGTCGGGCGTGGCGGGATCGCGCCATAGCCGGGGGAAGTTGGACGCCAGCGAGACGATGACGGCGCGCTGCTCGTCCGTCAGGATGCGCGCGTCCTGTTCGCGGCGACGCTGATATTCCTCGTTAGCCTCAGTCAGCGCTCGAAGCTTATGGTTCCAGTCCGCTTCGAGCGAGTCGGCAACCAGCCGGTTCTCGGGGTCGACGCGCATGTAGCGACGCTGCGCCAGATCGGCTTCATACCGGGCGCGCTCCACCTGCTTGTGACGCAGACGGTCGGCTTCTTCGATGCGGGACTGGAGTTCGCGCTGAACCGCCAGGCTCACCTCAATGGCAAGCGGATTGAGCGCTTCGACGAGCAGTTCGCCAATGGCCTCATCGATGGCCGCGCCGTGGATGCGCTGGCAGACCGGTTCGGCCTGCTCGATGCCTTCGCGCTGGCAGATGTACTCGGGACACAAGCCGCCCTGGCGGCTGTGATAACGGACCGTCATGCGGTTCCCGCATCGACCACAGACCACGAGTCCCTGAAGAAGTGCTGGACCCTCACGCGGCGCGCCACGGCGCCGGTCGGCTCCGATCACCTGTGCGCTCTCATGCAAACGCTTCTGGTTGTGCTCGTACTCTTCCCAGGACAGATAACCGGCATGGGCACCCGGAATCAGCGTATCCCACTGGTCTCGCGGGGCGCGAATCACACGCGTGCGTCCATCGACTGTCCTGCGCGTATGAGTGCGACCGTAGACGAACGCGCCGGCATACCTCGGGTTGTGCAGAATGCGCACCACCTGGCTGTGACCGAGACTGCCCCACAGCAGTTCGCCTTTGTGCGGACCTTTGCAGCACCGTCGCGGAAACGCCAGCTCGAGGTGATGCGCAGCGCGTGCGGTGGCCATCGCCGATCCCGTACCGCGGAAGGTGTCGAACAGCCACCGCAGGCAGTGCTGGACCTGCTGGTCCGGATCGAGAACGACCGCGCCCGCGGCGTTATACACGAAGCCGACAGGCAGACGCATCTGCAGCTCACCACGCCTCGCCTTGCTTAGGATTCCTCCTTGCAGTCGTGCGCGCAGCACATGCAATTCGGCCTCGCTCATGGTGCCCTTCAGCCCCAGTAACAGCCGGTCGTTGAAGTGAGCAGGATCGTATACGCCATCCTCGTCAAGGATCAAGGTGTCGGTGATTGCGCAGATCTCGAGCAGCCGGTGCCAGTCGGTGGAGTTGCGCGCCAGGCGCGATACTTCCAGTCCAAGCACGATGCCGGCGTGACCCACGCCGACTTCGGCAACCAGGCGCTGGAAGCCTTCGCGATCCGCCGATGAAGCGCCGGACTGGCCGAGATCGCTGTCGATCACAATAATCCGGTCCTCGCACCACCCCAGGGCAACGGCCCGCTGGCGCAGCGCGTATTGGCGTTTGGTGCTCTCGGTGTTCTCGAACACCTGACGCAGCGTCGATTGCCGGATATACAGATAGGCGTTGCGCTTCAGATGGCTCGCCTGGACCTTCTGGTGAGGATCGCTCTTCATGCTGTTGCCTCCTGACGCCCATGTAGAAGCATTGAAGCCAGAATCATCGTCGCCTCCTGATGCAGCGTGAAGGGGACGATCCCTGTCTCACCAGGCGGCGGCTGCCGCCGTACAACCGTGGTCGCGCACTGCGCCCATGCCTGCATCCACGCTCTCATGCCGCTGCGCATCAACAGCACGAGGCCCTGGCCGCGAGGAATCTCGCACGGCAGTCCAAGTGCCTGCTGTCTCAGATCTTCATAACGCGAGATCAGTCCGTCATTGCACAGCGCACGGTCCGGCAATGACACGGACGGTTTCGTTACGGTTTTTTTTGGCGCAGAAACTGCCGTTCGATACTGCGCGGATGAACCTGTACGCCGAAGTTCTGGTGCACCAGGCTGGCCAGTCGCTCCGCTCGCACAGCCGGCTCGGCAACCCGCGCCCGGTTCAGAAACTCCATCACCGCCGGCGTCAATTTATGGCCGCTGCGCGGCCCGGTCTTCTGCGGAATCAAGGCCGCCAGTCCGCCCTGTTCGAAGGCCGCCTGAGCCTGATAGAACGACGGGCGGGAGAAACCGAATGACCTGGCCGCTTCGCTGATCGGCCGCTTGTCCACGCGCACCGCGCGCAGCATCTCGTACTTGACCTGCAGCAGATCGTGGGGATCGAAGAACTCTCCGTCCCGAAACAGCGGATGCGTCACGGCATCGGGGCGCGGATTGAGGCTCGCCTGCTCCCGCAGCGCGCGGTGCTTGTCCTCGTTGCGTCGGTCTGTCGCCATGCACGAACTCCAGAGAGGGCGGCCAAGTCAGTGTAAATATAATTATGTACCATAGTTCTGAATATGCAAGTCCAATTTCTGGAATATATGCGCGAATATGGCCGAATAAATGGACCAATACTGGAACACAGGATCGCCATAGAAGGCGACATCGGGCATGATTGACTTTACATATTCGGCGTATTTGGCTTTACACGTGCTTGCGCTGTTCATGGCTCCAGCGTCGCGATCAAACGCCCCAGTTCAAGCAGTTCTTCCACACGAAACAAGGCGCGTCCGGCAGCGACCACGTTGAATGGGTCCTCGCCGACGACGCTCGTCCAGCTGGCGGGCAACGCCCGCAGTCGGCCATTCGCGTCGTGAAACCAGACCCTGTCCTCATGCCAGTTCTGGGCGTGAAGGACCAGTTCGAATTCCTGCAAATGAAGGGGATGGTACGGATGAGTTACCTGAAAACGTCGGCTTCCAGCGTTACTCACGGGCGCAGTTGTCTGCGGACTCCAAGGCCACCACGGAAAGCTTCTTTGGCACCCTGAAGTCAGAGTCCTTTTACCCGAATCGCTTCGAGAGCATTGAAGCACTTCAGGCCGGAATCAAGCACTACATTCACTACTACGATCACAAACGCATCAAGCTAAAGCTAAAAGGGCTGAGTCCTGTGATGTACAGAACCCAGCCCTCGCGGCCCTAGCCAAACACTGTCCAACTTTGCGGGGTCAGTTCATCAACTGCGGGTTTTTCTTTTCTGGGTATTTCAGATGTTGCGGTTCGGCACGCGTTCTGGCGACAGCACGGTCGGCAGCGCTTTCGGGAGCGCTGCAGGCCAGTCGCGACTGAAATGAAGTCCCCGGCTTTCACGTCTCGAGCGCGCACTATCGACGATCAACGAGGCCACGTCCACCAGATTCCGCAGTTCGAGCAGGTCGCGGCTTACCTTGAAGTTCGCGTAATACTCGTGGATTTCGTCGCGCAGGAGTGCCAGACGATGCTTTGCTCGCGCGAGCCGTTTGTCGGTACGCACGATGCCAACGTAATTCCACATCAAGCGACGCAACTCATCCCAGTTGTGCGCGACGACAACTTCTTCGTCCGGGTCGGACACGCGGCTTTCGTCCCAATCCGGTAGCGGGGCATGTACGGCCGCGCTGAACCCTTCTTCCTCGATTGCAGCCGCCGCCGACCGGCCGATCACCAGACATTCGAGCAGCGAGTTGCTCGCAAGACGGTTCGCGCCGTGCAGGCCTGTGCAGGACGTCTCGCCGACCGCGTATAGACCGGCGAGATCCGTGCGGCCGGCCAGGTCCGTGACGACACCGCCGCATGTGTAGTGCGCAGCAGGTACGACCGGGATCGGCTCTTTCGTGATGTCGATGCCGAACTCGAGGCAGCGAGCGAGGATCGTCGGAAAGTGTTCGTGCAGGAAAGCGGATGGCTGGTGGCTGATGTCGAGGTAGACGCAATCGATGCCGCGCTTCTTGATCTCAAAGTCGATCGCCCGCGCGACGATGTCGCGCGGCGCGAGTTCGGCGCGCTCGTCGTGATTCGGCATGAAGCGGGTGCCATCTGGCAGCTTCAATATGCCGCCTTCGCCGCGTACGGCTTCCGAAATCAGGAACGACTTCGCATATGGATGGAACAGGCACGTCGGATGAAACTGGATGAACTCCATGTTCGACACGCGGCAGCCCGCGCGCCACGCCATCGCAATGCCGTCGCCGGTGGCCGTGTCGGGGTTTGTGGTGTACAGGTAGACCTTGCCTGCCCCGCCCGTCGCCAGCACCGTGTGGGGCGCCTCGATCGTCACCGTGCGGCCGCTCGCGACGTCGAGCGCATAGAGACCATGGCAGCGCCTGCCTGGCAGCCCCAGACGGTCCGATGTGATCAGGTCGATTGCGTAGTGATCTTCGAACAGCGTGATATTGGGATGCCGCCGCACGCGCTCGCTGAGCGTCGCGACGACAGCATGACCGGTTGCGTCGGCGGCATGGATGATCCGGCGGTGGCTATGACCGCCTTCGCGCGTCAGGTGAAAGCCGAGTTCCGCGGCGTGGTCCCTGGTGAACGGCACACCTTGGGCGATCAACCAGTCGATCGCTGCGCGCCCGTGCTCGACGATGAATCGTGTTGCCGCCTCGTCACACAGGCCACCGCCTGCGATCAGCGTATCGCTGACATGATTATCGACGCTGTCCGCCGAATCGAGCACGGCCGCGATGCCGCCTTGTGCCCAGTCGCTGGCGCCTTCCGTCATCGAGCGCTTGGCAATCACCGCGACGCGTCGCGTCTCGGCGAGATTCAGCGCGACGCTCAAACCAGCGAGGCCGCTGCCGACAATCGCCACATCGAAATTCATGTCCTGCTTCTCCGTATCTTTCTACTGCTGTCACTGCGGCAGCGCGCGCCGATAAGCGGTAGAGGATACCGCGTCGAGCGACTCGAGGGAAAGGCGGCTAAACGTCTGACGATGGCAGGTGCGAAGAATAAGGAGCCAGGAAAACAAAAAACCCCGCTGGAAAGCGAGGTTCATTTCGTCGAACAGGCCAAAAAAGGCCGAAACCAGATTATTTGATCTTGGTTTCTTTGTACTCAACGTGCTTACGGACGACGGGATCGAACTTCATGATCGCCATCTTTTCCGGCATGTTGCGCTTGTTCTTCGTCGTGGTGTAGAAGTGACCCGTACCAGCGGTCGACTCCAGCTTGATCTTGTCGCGTGCGCCTTTTGCCATGATTTACTCCTTAGGCTTCACCGCGTGCGCGCAAGTCTGCGAGCACGGTGTCGATACCGTTCTTGTCGATCAGGCGCAGACCGGCGTTCGAAACGCGCAGACGCACCCAACGGTTTTCGCTTTCAACCCAGAAACGGCGGTTTTGCAGATTCGGGAGAAAACGACGCTTGGTTTTGTTGTTCGCGTGGGAAACGTTGTTGCCGCTCATCGGCGCTTTCCCAGTTACTTGGCATACGCGTGCCATGAGAGCACTCCTAATACGCTTAAATTCTGAGTTCGAACGCCGAGAAAGTTTTCCCGGAAGGGGGCCGATTGCGCTGATTACAGGAATCAGCAGAAATCGATCACTACTTCCCGGTAGGCCTTGATGGCTTCGGAACAGGGTTGGAAACAGGAAAAGCGTAATTTTAGCAGGAAAAAACCCGATAAATCAAACCTTATTTGCGGCTAGCGGCTGTGGCTGCAGGCTCGCAAAACGTGGCGAGGCCTGCGTGGTCTTGCGAAAGCGCTGCTACGCCCATCCGGCGGCGGCGAATGAAAACGTCTCGTGCGCGCCGATGACGAGGTGATCGATCAACTGCACATCGATCAGCGCCAGCGTGTCGCGCAGCACGCGTGTCAGGCGGCGGTCACTTGCACTCGGCTTGACGGCGCCAGAGGGGTGATTATGCGCCACGATCAGGCTGGCTGCATTCAATGTGAGTGCGCGGCGGACTATTTCCCGCGGATAGACTGCGAGACGGGTGAGGGATCCGCGCGAACTTTCTTCTGAGCGGATCAGCCGGTGGCGGGCATCCATATATAGGCAGACGAACACTTCATACGGACGGGTGCCGATCAGAAGCCGCAGGTAGTCCTCCACGGCGCCCGGTGAATCGATCAGCGGACGTTCGCGCATCTTTTCCGCCAGCGCGCGGCGCGCCATTTCGACGATCGCGAGTAGCTGCGCCGTCTTCGCCGGGCCGATGCCGCGCAGACCGTTGAAATCGGCGGGCGTGGCGTCGAGCATGGCCCAGAGCGAGCCGAAGCGTGAAAGTAGCATGCGCGCGAGGTCGAAGACGTTGTGGCCAGGCAACCCGGAGCCAAGTATCAGCACGATCAGGTCCGTGTCCGACAGTGAGCCTGGGCCCGCATCGAGAAGCCGCTCGCGAGGCATGTCGTGGGCCGGCCAGGCGCGCCGGCGACGTGTGACCGCCTCGGGCGTTGTTTCGTTCGTCGGGGCGGCGGGCGGCGTGATGCAGTCGCTGTGTTGCATGTCATGGTCTCTCTGTGGGAAGGGGCGCTGGCGCCGCGGGCAGCAGCGTGTGGGGACCTGCACGACCGACGCTGGATATGTGGCTTACAATAGAACCTTTGCGCACGGCATTTTCGCTGCCACTCGCGCGTAAGAGCCCCTGGGATTACGCGTAGCGCGCTCCGACCGAACGAGTACTGCATGAGCATCATCGACATTTCCGAAGTGAAACGGGGTTCGCACGTCACGCTTCACTACCGGCTTTCGCTTGCCGATGGCTCGGAGATCATCAATACCTTCAATGAGAAGCCCGCTACGCTGCTGCTCGGCGCGGGTCAGCTGGCGCCGCCGCTGGAAGACATTCTGCTGGGGCTGAAGGTCGGGCACCATTCGACCTTTCAGCTAGCATCAGGTGAGGCGTTCGGGCCACGCAATCCGGAACTGATCCAGCGTGTGTCGCTCACGACGCTGCGCGAAAGCAGCATGATCGGTGAGGACTTTTCTCCGGGCGATCTCGTCGAATTCAACGCGCCTGGCGGTGGACGCTACGCGGGCGTGCTAAAGGAAGTCGGCGAAACGTCAGCCCTGTTCGATTTCAATCATCCGCTCGCTGGCCAGGCGCTGGCGTTCGAAGTGAAAATCATCGGGATTCTGTAACTATGGTTACCACGGATACGACTCTCGCCGAAGCCGAAATCCTGCTGGCGCAGCCACGTGGGTTTTGTGCAGGCGTCGATCGTGCGATCGAAATCGTCGAGCGTGCCATCAAGCTGCACGGCTCGCCTATCTATGTGCGGCACGAAATCGTCCATAACGCCTATGTCGTCGAGGATCTGCGCAAAAAGGGCGCAATCTTTATCGAGCAGCTGGAGGAAGTTCCGGCAGGCAATACGGTGATTTTCAGTGCACACGGCGTGTCGAAGGCTGTACGTGCGGAAGCCGAGTCGCGCGGCCTGCGCGTGTACGACGCCACCTGTCCGCTCGTGACCAAGGTGCATATCGAAGTCGCGAAAATGCGTCAGGACGGCTTCGATATTGTGATGATCGGCCACAAGGGACACCCGGAAGTCGAAGGCACGATGGGTCAGGCCGGAGAAGGCATGCATCTCGTCGAAGATATCGAGGACGTGCAGGCGCTGGCGCTGGCCGATCCCGAGCGGATCGCCTTCGTCACGCAGACCACGCTGTCGGTTGACGACGCGGCCGAAATCATCGGCGCGCTGAAGGCGAAATATCCGCTAATCCGCGAGCCGAAGAAGCAGGACATCTGCTATGCAACGCAAAACCGTCAGGACGCGGTCAAGTTCATGGCGCCCCAGTGCGACGTGGTGATCGTCGTCGGCAGCCCGAACAGTTCGAACTCGAACCGGCTGCGTGAAGTGGCCGAAAAGCGCGGTATTCCGTCCTACATGGTGGATTCGCCGGACCAGATCAATCCGGGCTGGATCGCCGGCAAGCGCCGCATCGGCGTTACGGCAGGTGCATCGGCACCGGAAGCGCTGGCTCAGGCCGTCATCGGTCGCCTGCACGAGCTGGGCGTGCGCAACGTGCGCGCGCTCGATGGCATCGAGGAAAACATCGCGTTTCCGTTGCCGCGCGGGCTGGGGTTGCCGGCCTGAAACTGACGCAGAGCGAGGCTCTCATTGCACGATAAAAAGCGCGCCTTCGTGGCGCGTTTTTTTCGCGTCGAGGCGGAAGGGCTTCCTGAAATAAAAGGTGTCACATCATACAAAAACGGTTGTCCAATCCGTTCCCGCGGCAGATTTTTCGACTTTTCCGGGGAAATATCCGGGGTTATTTTTATGATCGCGCCCCGTTTGTTTTCGCAATATCAATCTGATTGTAATCATATGCACCATATTTGTGCATCAGCTCCGCCGATTATAGAAAACAGATTGAATCGCTCGAACCACGGTGGAATCGGGTCTTAAGCGCGATTCCCGCAACACTTGATGCCCGGGGCGTCGAAGCTGGTGCAACTGATGCACGAAAAACAATCGCAACCAGGTTGCGCCCATGCCCATCTATTGCTCTCAAAATACGGTTGCAATGCAGGAAAACCCTGCCGGTTCAACAATATTGCCCGTCGCATAATTGGAGTTACAATGCGCGCGTTCTCAAGGCCTGAGGGCCACGAACATTGGATTTTGCAAGGCGTGGGAGACCTATTTAATGCGAGTCAAGTTTGCTCACGCCGTGACCATCGCGGCCGCGGTTGCGCTGCTGGCCGCGTGCAGCAAGAAAGGTGATGGCGAGGCGGGCGCAGGCGCGTCGGCAGCGACCGCTGCGGCGGCGCCGGCAAGCGACGCGACTATCGTCAAGATCGGTCATGCCGCTCCGTTGACGGGCGAGATCGCGCATCTGGGCAAGGACAATGAGAACGGTGCACGTCTGGCAGTCGAAGAAATCAATGTACAGGGTCTGACCATCGACGGCCACAAGATACAACTGGAACTCGACGCGCAGGATGACGGGGCGGATCCCAAAACGGGGACGCAAGTGGCGCAGAAACTGGTCGATGATCATGTCGTCGCGGTGGTCGGGCACCTGAATTCAGGGGTGTCGATTCCGGCGTCGAAGATATATAGCGATGCGGATATCGTGGAGATCTCGCCGTCGTCGACGAATCCCGCGTATACGCAGCAGGGATTCAAGACGACCTACCGCGTGGTCGCGACCGATGCGCAGCAGGGTCCGGCGCTGGCCAACTATGCGACGAAAGCGCTGAACGCGAAGCGTATCGCCGTGGTGGACGATGCGACCGCCTACGGCAAGGGGCTCGCCGACGAGTTCGCGAAGACGGCGGAGGCGAGCGGAGCGACGATCGTCGCGCGCGAGGCGACGAATGACAAGGCTACGGACTTCCGGGCCATTCTCACCAGGATCAAGAGTTTTCAGCCGGACGTCATCATGTTCGGCGGGATGGACGCGACGGGCGGGCCGTTTACGAAGCAGGCGGCAGCGCTCGGTATCAGGGCAAAAATCCTTGGCGGCGACGGCGTATGTACCGACAAGGTAGGGGAGCTGGCGGGAACCGCCGTGCAGAACCTGGTCTGTTCAGAAGCGGGACTTGCGCTTTCGAAGATGGACAAGGGAGCGGACTTCGAAAAGAAGTACGAAGACCGTTTCCACACGCCGGTGCAGATTTACGCGCCGTTCACGTATGACGCTGTGTACGTGATCGTCGATGCAATGAAGCGCGCCAATTCGATCGACGCGCCCAAGGTGCTGGCTGCGATGCCCTCCACCGATTACAACGGTGTAATTGGCCACATCGCATTCGACAACAAGGGTGATTTGAAAGAAGGCGCCATTACGCTTTACGACTTCAAGGACGGCAAAAAAGCGGTCCTCGACGTCGTGAAGATGTGATGACGGGATAGTCTGGCCTGACGGCACCGAACCACCCAAACGGTGCCGTTTTTGCATCCGCATCCGGTGAGCCGGCCGCTGCAACACGGCGGTCATGCAGTCTGAAGCGGATAACCCTTACCGGTCTTTTACATCAGTACCCGCAGTGCCGTTGCGATTCCGTGATTCATCCCCGCCAACCGGCCGATGACGAGCGCGAATCCAGTCGCACGGGCTAAGGAGCATTAAATGGATATCTTCATCCAGCAGATCCTCAACGGACTGGTGCTTGGCAGCGTTTACGCCATCATTGCACTGGGCTATACGATGGTTTACGGCATTCTGGGCATCATCAACTTCGCGCACGGCGATGTGTTGATGGTGGGCGCGATGGTTGCGCTCTCAGCCATCGGGGTGTTGCAGAACCACTTCCCCGGCCTCGGCAATGCGCCGACGCTGGTCATTGCGCTGATCATCGCCGCCTGCGTGTGTTCGCTGGTCGGCTACACGATCGAACGGGTCGCTTACCGTCCGCTGCGCAAGGCCCCGCGCCTCGCCCCGCTGATCACCGCGATCGGGGTGTCGATCCTGCTGCAGACGCTCGCGATGATGATCTGGTCGCGCAACCCGCTGCCGTTCCCGCAACTGCTGCCCACCGACCCGATCAATGTGATCAAGGCCACCGACACGACGCCTGGCGCCGTGATCTCGATGACTGAAATCGTGATCATCGTGGTCGCCTTCCTCGTGATGGGCGGTCTGCTGCTGCTGGTTCACAAGACGAAGCTGGGCCGCGCGATGCGCTCGATCGCCGAGAACCCGAATGTCGCGAGTCTGATGGGCGTGAACCCGAACTTCGTGATTTCGGCGACCTTCATGATCGGCTCCGCGCTGGCCGCGCTGGCGGGCGTGATGATCGCCTCGGAATACGGCAATGCCCACTTCTATATGGGCTTCATTCCTGGCCTGAAGGCCTTTACCGCGGCGGTGCTGGGCGGCATCGGCAACCTCGGCGGGGCGATGGTGGGCGGCGTGCTGCTGGGTCTCATCGAACAGCTCGGCGCCGGCTATATCGGCAACCTGACGGGCGGTGTGTTCGGCAGTAACTATCAGGACGTGTTCGCCTTCATCGTGCTGATCATCGTGCTGGTGTTCCGTCCGTCGGGCCTCTTGGGCGAACGTGTTGCAGATCGGGCTTGATCCGGGCCATAAGGAGTAAATGACATGACTTCAATTCAACCGATCGAGCCGTCCACGACGCTCATCCCTGAACGGAACCGCACGAAGACGCTGACCATCGGCATCCTCACCGCGATCTTCGTGATTGCGGCGCCGATGATCATCGGTGCGGCCGGCGGCAACTACTGGGTTCGCGTGCTCGACTTCGCGATGCTGTACGTGATGCTCGCGCTCGGTCTGAACGTGGTGGTCGGCTTCGCCGGCCTGCTGGATCTGGGCTATATCGCGTTCTACGCGATCGGCGCGTACACAGCGGCGCTGCTGAGCTCACCGCACCTGAGCACGCAGTTCGAGTGGATCGCGCATCTGGCGCCGACCGGCCTGCACGTGCCGATCTGGATCATCGTGCCGCTGGCGATGTCATTCGCGGCGATGTTCGGGGTCCTGCTCGGTGCCCCGACGCTGCGTCTGCGCGGCGACTATCTGGCGATCGTGACCCTCGGCTTCGGGGAAATCGTCCGGATCTTCATCAACAACCTCGACCGTCCGGTCAACATCACGAACGGGCCGAAGGGGATCACGGGGATCGCCCCGGTGCAGGTGGGCGGCTTTAGCCTGGCGCAGACCCATTCGTTCCTCGGCTTCTCGTTCCCGTCCGTGTACATGTACTACTACCTGTTCGTGCTGTGCGCGCTGCTGGTGATCTGGACCTGTACGCGTCTGCAGCATTCGCGTATCGGTCGCGCATGGGCCGCGATCCGCGAAGACGAAATTGCCGCCAAGGCGATGGGCATCAACACCCGTAACGTGAAGCTGCTGGCGTTCGCGATGGGCGCCTCGTTCGGCGGACTGTCGGGCGCGATGTTCGGCTCGTTCCAGGGCTTCGTGTCGCCGGAATCGTTCACGTTCTGGGAATCGGTCGTGGTGCTCGCCTGCGTGGTGCTGGGCGGCATGGGCCACATCCCGGGCGTGATTCTCGGCGCGGTGCTGCTGGCCGTGTTCCCGGAATTCCTGCGCTCGACAATGGGTCCGCTGCAAAACATGATCTTCGGCCATGAAATCGTCGATACCGAAGTGATCCGTCAGCTGTTGTACGGTCTCGCGATGGTCGTCATCATGCTGTACCGCTCGGAAGGCCTGTGGCCGTCGCCGAAGCACGAGGACAAGATTGCGAAACTGGCGAAGCGTGCCGGCAAGAAGCCGGTGCGGGCCTAACGGACAGGGAGCAAAAGAAATGAGCGACAAACAAATCCGTCTGTCCGTGAAGGGCGTGAACAAGCGCTTTGGCGGCCTGCAGGCCCTCTCCGACGTCGGCCTGCAGATCGAGGAAGGTACGATCTACGGTCTCATCGGCCCGAACGGCGCCGGCAAGACCACGTTCTTCAACGTGGTCACGGGCCTGTACACGCCGGATTCGGGCGAGTTCAAGCTCGATGGCACGAACTACACGCCGACGGCGGTGTACCAGGTGGCGAAGGCCGGGATTGCCCGCACGTTCCAGAACATTCGTCTCTTCGGCGGCATGACCGCGCTGGAAAACGTGATGGTCGGCCGTCACGTGCGCACGAAGCACGGCCTGCTCGGCGCGGTGTTCCAGACGCCGGCGGAACGCCAGGAAGAGCGCGAGATCAAGGAACGCGCGCTGGAGCTGCTCGAATACGTGGGCGTGCTGCAGTACGCCGACTACACGTCGCGCAACCTGTCGTACGGTCACCAGCGTCGGCTGGAAATCGCCCGCGCGCTGGCGACCGATCCGAAGCTGCTCGCGCTGGACGAGCCGGCTGCCGGCATGAACGCGACCGAGAAGGTCGAATTGACGAAGCTGCTCGACAAGATCCGCAGCGACGGCAAGACGATCCTGCTGATCGAGCACGACGTGAAACTGGTGATGCACCTGTGCAACCGCATGACGGTGCTCGATTACGGCAAGGTGATCGCTGAAGGTCTGCCGCAGGACGTGCAGAAGGACCCGAAGGTGATCGAGGCTTATCTGGGTGCGGGAGTTCACTGATGGCTACGGCAATGTTGAAAATCAAGGGCCTGCAGGTCAACTACGGCGGCATTCAGGCAGTCAAGGGCATCGACCTCGAAGTGGCGCAGGGCGAGCTGGTCACGCTGATCGGCGCGAACGGTGCGGGCAAGACCACGACGATGAAGGCCATCACGGGTCTGAAGCCTTACTCGGCGGGCGACATCGAGTACATGGGGCAGTCGATCAGGGGGCTGCCGACGCATGAGCTGCTCAAGCGCGGCCTCGCGATGGTGCCGGAAGGCCGGGGCATCTTCGCGCGCATGTCGATTCTCGAGAACATGCAGATGGGCGCGTACCTGCGTAACGACACCGACGGCATCAAGAAGGACGTCGAGCGCATGTTCGGCTTCTTCCCGCGCCTGAAGGAACGCGCGACGCAGTACGCGGGGACGCTCTCGGGCGGCGAACAGCAGATGCTCGCGATGGCGCGCGCGATCATCAGCAAGCCGAAGCTGTTGCTGCTGGATGAGCCGTCGATGGGTCTGTCGCCGATCATGGTCGAGAAGATCTTCGAAGTGGTGCGCTCGATTTCCGCGGAAGGGATGACCGTGCTGCTGGTCGAGCAGAACGCGCGTCTTGCGCTGCAGGCCGCCAATCGCGGCTATGTGATGGACTCGGGTCTGGTGACGATGTCGGGTGATGCGAAAAAGATGCTCGACGATCCGAAGGTGCGTGCTGCTTACCTCGGTGAATAAATGGGCGAATAAGCGGGCAAACAGGCCGGCCTGACTGGCGGGCAAAGAAGAAAGGCCGCATGCGTTTCAGGCATGCGGCCTTTTTCATATCATTTCGCGTCCATTCCGCGGCGCCTGGTCCGCGGGCTGGCCATTCATCGCAGCCGGCACATTCGCGCCAGGTCCGAGACGCTTCCCCAGACTGACGACTTCATCCGCCCGATATCCGAGGGCTTCGTAAAATCCCCGCACGTCTGCCTTGCTCTCCAGCACCTGCAGGTTCACCTTCGGGCAACCGAGCGACGTCAGCGCAGCCTCCGCATGCTCGACGAGACGCGTGCCGATGCCGTGTCGTCGCATGGCCTTATCGACGGCGAGCGAATACAGCCAGCCGCGATGTCCGTCGTAGCCGGCCATTACCGTGCCGACCACACGTCCGTGATCTTCTGCGACAAAGAACAGTTCCGGCTGCGTCGCGAGCTTGTTCGCGATCGACAGATGCGGATTGCGCTGCGGCCGGGTCGCATCCCGATACTCTGGGAAGGCCTCCTGCCACAGCGCGACCACGGCATCGGTATCGGCCGCATCGAAGCGGCGGATCGACAGCGTTGCGGTCGTCATCATGCGCGCTCGCCGTGCTTACAGCGAATCGAGGATGAAACGCAGCATCGCCATCATCTGGTCGATCTCCTCGTTCGTCACATTGAGCGCCGGCATGAAGCGCAGCAGGTTCGGGCGCGCAGCGTTCAGCAGCAGGCCGTCTGGCTGCATCAGGCGCGCCTTCTCGACGATCTGGGTACCGATGTCCTTGCCAAGCAGCAGCGCGCGCAATAGGCCTTCGCCGCGGTCGCCAAGGAAGCCGCGCTGTTCCGACAGTTCGAGCAGCTTCGCGCGCAGATATTCGCCACGCGCCTGCACGCCTTCGAGGAAGCCAGGCGCGGTGAGCTGCGAGATCACCGAGTAACCGACTGCCGTCATCAGCGGATTGCCGTTGTACGTGCCGCCCTGGTCGCCCGCCTCGAACACTTCGACCTCGGCCTTCGCTAGCAGTGCTGCCAGCGGCACGCCGCCGCCGATGCCCTTGCCGAGCGTCATCACGTCTGGCTCGATGCCCGACAGCTGGTAGGCGAACAGCGTGCCGGCACGGCCGCAGCCGCTCTGCACTTCATCGACGATCAGCAGCAGGTTATGCTGCCTCGTCAGCGCGCGCAGTTGCCGCATGAATTCACGGGTCGCCGGTATCACGCCGCCTTCGCCCTGGATCGGTTCGAGCATCACCGCGACCGTCTTGCTGGTAATGAGTCTTTCGACCGACGCGATGTCGTTCAGGTCGGCCTTGGGAAAGCCCGGTACCTGAGGTGCATAGATCGTGTCCCAGCCTGGCTTGCCGCTCGCGGACATCGTCGCGAGTGTGCGGCCGTGGAAGCTGTGATCGAAGGTGATGATTTCGTATGCGCCGTTCTTATGCTTCTTGCCCCACTTGCGCGCGAGCTTGATCGCGCCTTCGTTGGCTTCCGCGCCGCTGTTCGCAAAGAAGACCTTGTCGAAGCAGCTGTGCTGCGTAAGGAGGTTCGCGAGCTTCGCCATCGGCTCGTTGTAGAACGCCGGCGACGGATTGATCAACAGGCGCGCCTGCTTCTCGAGCGCTTCGATCATGCCCTCGTTGCAATGACCGAGACTGTTGACGGCCCACCCCTGGATGAAGTCGAGGTATCGCTTGCCTTCGTTGTCATAGAGCCACGAGCCCTTGCCGTGCGTGAAAACGATTTCAGGCCGGTTCGTGATGTACATCAGCGACTCGATGGGGTACTCATTGAATTTCATGGCGGCGGGCTCCATCCGAAGCAGTGGGGTTGTGCGGGTTGAAAAGGGAATCGGAAAAACAAAAAGCCACGGAGGTCCGTGGCTTTCATGATTCGAACAGCTTGCGCCCTGTCTGGCGCGAATCCGCGACGAAGCCAGCGGCACCCCTAAGGGAGCGGCGAGCGGCGACGTCGGAGTTCGGACTGGATGCGGTTCATGCGCGAAAGAATACGACAACGCAGACACCGGTGTAAACCCATCAATCGCATCCGGCGGCCGACTTTCTGGCCGCCGTGCTCACCGGGGGCTTGCGGGGCGAATCAGACGGGGTTCGCGAGATCGGCTGCGCTCGTGAACGAGTCAGCGTAGAACTCGTCTTCCGGCAGCCCGTGATGCGCGCTGAAATCGCGCTGGGCCGATTCAACCATCACCGGCGCACCGCACGCGTACACCTGATAGCCCGACAGGTCCGGCAGATCTTCGATGACGGCGCGATGAACGAAGCCGGTGCGGCCCGTCCAGGCGTCGCTTGCATCCGGCTCGGACAGTACCGGCACGAACTTGAAGTTAGGAATATCTCGCGCCCACTCTTCGGCGAGTTCCAGCATGTACAGGTCTTTCTTGCGACGCGCGCCCCAGTAAAGCGTCATCGGCCGGTCGATGTTCTTGAAGATGGCGTGTTCGACGACCGCCTTCAGCGGCGCAAACCCGGTGCCCGAGGCGAGCAGCACGATCGGCTTGTCCGAATCTTCGCGCAGGAAGAACGTGCCGAGCGGCGCTTCGAAGCGCAGGATGTCACGCTCCTTCATCGTATTGAACACATGGTCGGTGAACACGCCGCCGGGCATCTGACGGATGTGCAGCTCGACCGGACCCTCGGCGTGCGGCGCATTCGCCATCGAATAGCTGCGGCGCTTGCCGTCTTTCAGGATGAATTCGAGGTACTGGCCGGCGAGATACTGAAGACGCTCGTTGGCCGGCAACTGGAGTTTCAGCACGATTACATCGTCGGCCTTGCGCTCGATCGTGTTGACGCGGCACGGCAGCTTCTTGACCTGCACATCGCCGACACCCGCCACTTCGCGGATATCGATCTCGAGATCGGAGCAGGGCGCAGCACAGCAGAGGAGCGCCATGCCACGGGTTTTCTCATCGTTCGACAGCGCGGACGACGAATGCGCGCGCTGTTCGACTTCACCGCTCACGACGGTGCCTTTGCATGACCCGCACGCGCCATTCTTGCAGCCGTACGGCAGACCGATGCCCTGGCGCAGGGCCGCGATCAACACCGGTTCGTCGGGTTCTACCTGAAACTGCCGGCCGCTTTGCCGGAGCGTTACGTTAAATGCCATAAGTCGATCGAAAACGAAAAGTCGGTAATGAGTGCAAGCCGCGCTTGACGGCTACAATGCGTCCACCATGAAAGCGACACGAATCCTGCGCCGGCCGCGCGTGCTGATCGTCGGTTGTGGCGATGTCGGCATGCGCTGCGTCGAAGTTCTGCGACCGCACGCGCACATTTTTGCCCTGACAACTCAGGCCGCGCGCTGCGCCGAACTGCGCGCCGCGGGCACCACACCGCTCGTCGGCGATCTCGATGTACGCCGCAGCCTGAAACGCCTTGCGGGGCTCGCGCCAACCGTGCTGCATCTGGCGCCACCACAAAAGACCGGCGAAGACGACCGCCGCACCCGCGCACTGCTCGCCGCGCTCACATCGCCGCGCGTCCGGCCTGCACGTGGTGCCGTGACACCGGTAGTGCCGGTTGCGCGGTTGCGTCGTGCGCGCGCTGCATGGATGGAACGCGAAACAAGCCACATTGTACCCGACGGGGGTGGCCGGCTCGCCCGTTCACCCGCCCCGTTGCACATCGTCTATGCAAGCACGACGGGCGTCTACGGCGACTGTGGCGGCGCGTGGATCGACGAAACCCGCGAGGTGCGGCCGGCCAGCGCGCGGGCGAGGCGCCGCGTGTCGGCCGAACAGCAGTTGCGGCGAGCGACGGCGCGCGGTTCGGTCGCGGCCGCCATCGCGAGGATTCCCGGGATTTACGCGACGAACCGCTTGCCGCTCGGCAGGCTGGAAAGGGGCACGCCCGCCCTGATCGATGCGCAAGACGTCTACACGGGCCACATCCACGCCGACGATCTCGCGGCGATTCTCGTGCGCATGGCGACCCGCGGCCGACCGTCACGAGTCGTTCACGCGTCGGACGATACTGAACTGAAGATGGGGGAATATTTCGATGTCGTCGCGGATGCTTACGGCCTTCCACGCGCGCCGCGCATCACGCGCGACGAGGCTGAGCAGCAACTCGAACCGATGCTGCTGTCGTTCATGCGCGAATCGCGACGTCTTCGCAACACGCGGATAAAGCGCGAACTGGGGGTACGTCTGCGGTATCCGACGGTCGCTGATTTCCTGAACTCGAGAAAACCCTGGACGCGGCCCCGCCCGTGAGATCAGCTTCGCCACGAGCCTGCGGCTGGTCAGGTGATGGCCGGTAGTGCTTCCAGAAGCAGGAAACACAGAAGCGCACCGATCAGTACCCCGATGAGATTCGGATGATATCGATGCCGCACATGCATCACCACCAGCAGACCGGCGATGACGGCTACCGCGGCACATACGAACACAATCATCGTGGTCGAAATTTCATAACCCTCATGGATGATCATGGCGCCCCCTCCTTCAATACCCTTTTTAATCTTTGTTTAATTGAGTATAGAGGGAGTTGTAAGGAAGAGCATGCTGCGGCGCAGCGCCACGGGCGCCTTTTGCGGCGGGAGTGTGGGGCATGCAACGCAATGCCGGTGCGATGACGCCAAAGGGGCATTGGAGTGACGGGGCACGGCGGCGTCATACCGTCCGGCCTGGGTGTTTACCCCGTACGCAATGCGTCAAGATCCGCTTCATCGAGCCATTGCCAGGCGCCTTCGGCAAGCGTCGCAGGTAGCGCAAAGCCGCCGATCCGTTCGCGATGCAAGGCCTCCACGCGGTTGCCTGCAGCCGCGACCATCCGCTTGACCTGATGATATTTGCCTTCAAGTACGGTCAGTTCGAGCGCTTGATCGCTGCGCGCGTGCGCCGCAAGCGCGGCGATCGGCTTCGGTTCGCCGTGCAACAGCACGCCGCTGCGTAACGCGTCGAGTTGCACATCGTCGAGCGGATGGCGGGTGGTCGCAATATATACCTTCGGCACCTTGCGCTTCGGCGACGCCATGGCGTGAACGAACTGGCCGTCGTCGGAGAGGAGCAGCAGGCCCGTCGTGTCCTGATCGAGACGGCCGACGCACTGGACACTGCGCGTCGCGAACTGCGGCGGGAGCAGACTGAAGACGCTCAGATGATGCTGTGGCTCGCGCGAGCATTCGTAGCCAGCGGGCTTGTTGAGCAGAATGTAGGCGTGCTCGCGATAGCGCCAGGCCGTACCGTCGACGACGAACGTCAGCGTCCCGGTATCGAACTCTGCGTCGGGGTCGGTGCAGACGGATCCTTCGATCGTCACGCGACCGTCCACAACGAGTGCGCGGCATTGGCGCCGTGAACCGAAACCTTGGGAGAAGAGAACGCGTTCGAGATTCATTGAAGTGCAGGTGAGCGGCAGGGTGCAATGCATGCGATGGACCACATGGTCCATCGCATCGCGTGCATTCTACCCGGCGTGCGGCATTAGCCGACCGGCCGTTCCCGGCTCAACGATACGAACGTCGCATCCATTCAATGCACGCCCGCACGCCGTTCGACGAAGCGCCGCACATAGTCGTCGGCCGGCTTCGTGAGGATTTCGTTCGGTGTGCCTTCCTGCACCAGCGTGCCGTCGCGCAGGATCGCAATGCGGTTGCCGATCCGCAATGCCTCGTCGAGATCGTGCGTGATGAACACGATCGTCTTGTTGAGCGTCGCCTGCAGCTGCAGCAACTGGTCCTGCATTTCCGTGCGGATCAGCGGATCGAGTGCCGAGAACGCTTCGTCCATCAACAGCACGTCGGTATCGGCGGCCAGCGCGCGAGCGAGGCCAACGCGCTGCCGCATCCCACCCGACAGTTCGTCAGGATAGTGCTCGCCGTAACCGTCGAGCCCGACCTTGCCGAGCCAGGTGCGCGCCTTCTCATACGCTTCGGCCTTGCTCTCGCCGCGCGTGCGGAGCGCGTAAGCGGTGTTGTCCAGCACGGTCTGATGCGGCAGAAGACCGAAGTTCTGGAACACCATGCTGATCTTGTAGCGCCGCAGTTCGCGCAGGCCGCGCGCATCGAGTTTGATGACGTCCGAGCCGTCGATCACGATCTCGCCCGCCGTCGGTTCGATCAGCCGGTTGAAGTGCCGCACGAGCGTCGACTTGCCCGAGCCGGACAATCCCATGATCACGTAGATCTCGCCAGAGCCGATGCTGAGACTCACGTCGTTCAGGCCGACGTTGCAGCCGGTTTGTGCCAGCACTTCGGCCTTGGATTGCCCGCTTCTCAACAGGTCGAGCACACGCGCGTGGCCGGCTTCGTGACCGAAGAGCTTGTAGACGTGTTTCACTTCTATCGCTGCCATGTCGTGCTCCTGATTACTTCGCCACGCGGGTTTCGAGGCCGCTTTCCGTATCGCCCGCGGCGTCATCTGCGCGTTCCGTGCGACCGGTTCGATAAGGCACGCGCGAGGCAGCTCTCGCCTTGCGCTTCTGCGCGATTAGCCGGCGTTGGCGCCGATCCTGACCATAGCCCTGACTGATCCGGTCGATCACGATAGCCAGAATCACGATGGCAATACCCGCCTGCATCCCCTTGCCGACGTCAAGTGTCTGAATGCCCGCAAGCACGTCTTCACCGAGGCCGCGCGAACCGATCATCGACGCGATCACGACCATCGAAAGGGCCATCATCGTCGTCTGGTTGATCCCCGCCATAATGCTCGGGCGTGCGAGCGGCAATTGCACATTGACAAGCAACTGCCAGCGCGTCGTGCCGAAGGCGCGCGCCGCTTCGACCACATCGGCGTCGACATAGCGGATGCCGAGATCGGTCAGGCGGATGAGCGGCGGCAGCGCGTAGATGATCGTCGCGAGAATCGCGGGCACCTTGCCGAGACCGAACAGCATGAGCACCGGAATCAGGTACACGAAGCTCGGCAGCGTCTGCATGATGTCGAGCACCGGCAGCAGGATGCGCCGCAGCCACGCGCTACGCGATGTGAGAATGCCAAGCGGCACGCCGAGGATCACCGACAGCACCGTCGCGACCAGCATCAGCGCGAGCGTTTGCATCAGCTTGTCCCACAGCCCGAAGCAGCCGATTGCGTAAAGCAGCAGCACGAAAAAGCCCGCGATGCCGAGACGCCGCGTCGCGTTCCAGGTGATCGCGCCGACGGCGAGCAGGATGAGCCACGCGGGCATCGCACGCAGCGCGCCTTCGAGCGGCACGAGCACATAGCGCAGCAAGGCGGTGCTGAAATCGTGAAAGCTGTCGCCGTAACTGGCGACGAACGATTGCACGTGATCGTTCACCCAGTCGGCGATCGAAAGATGGAAGAAGATTGAATTCATGATGAGCCCTCCGGGGCGCGTGAACGGACGGCGGACAGCGCCATCCGTTCACGCGCAAAGCGTCGTTACGTCGACGGATCAGGCGCCCGCCAGCGCGGCTTGCACCTTCTGTGCGACGTCGTTCGGCACCCATGCCTTCCACATCTCAGGGTGATCGCGCAGGAACTGCTTCGCCATCGTCGGTCCATCGATCTTCTTCGTCGTCATCTCGAGGATGGTCTTGTTCAGAAAGTCCATCGGGAAGCTGATTTTCGAATACGTCGTCATCAGTTCCGGCTCGGCCTGATAGAAAGGTGCCGATACGCCGACCTTCAGATGCGAGACCAGATACGACGACGCGCACTGCGAAGCGCTGTTATCCGCGCGCAGGGTCTCCCAGCACTTCTGGTCGAACGGCGGCATCTTCAGCTGCACGAATTTGTACTTCGCCATCAATGCTGCCGGCTCCCAGTAGTAAAACAGGATTGGCTTGCCGCGTTCGTACGCCGATGCAATCGCTGCGTCGAGCGCCGCGCCCGTGCCCGGGCGGAAGTCGGTGTAGGTATCGTCGAGCTTCAGCACCGTCAGCAAGCGGCGGTTCACCCGCTCGCAATCCCAGCCGGACGGACAGTTCAGGAAGCGGCCCTTGCCCGGTTCCTCATCGTCCTGAAACACGTCCTTGTACTTCGGCAGGTCGGCGACTGACGTCAGGTTCGGGGCGAGTGGCTTGAGGTTGCGCTTCGCATCGCCCTTGACCACATACTCGGGTACAAACCAGCCTTCGTTCGTGCCGCCCGGCAGCGTGTCGCCGATCAGCTTGACGTGATTGTCCGCGACCGCTTTCGCGATGATCTCCGAGCGGCCGGTCCATTGCTCTGACCAGACCTGGAGATCGTTGCGCGACAGCGCGGTTTCGGTCGCCGCGGTACTGCCCGGCACGCTATCGGTGGTGCAGCCGTAGCCCTTCTCCGTGATGAAGCGCAGCACTTCCGACGTGAATGAACCGCTCTCCCACGTTACGCCGGCGAAATGCACCGGCTTGCCGCTCGAACACCAACTGCCCGCATGCGCGGCGGCCGGCCATATCGACGCCGTGGCGAATGCGACGCAGGCCGCGCGCATCCATGGTTTGATCTTCATGCCTGTCTCCTGTTTATGGAATTGGTTTGTTTGTGCGTTTGTCTCTGCAGGACGGCTCAGGTATAGGTACTGAGCGCTCCCCGTGTTGCTTCCAGCGCGGCCTCGTCGATCGTGAGGCCGAGGCCCGGCGCGTCGGACAGATTCAGCCAGCCCTCGCTGTCGATGTCGATCGGGTGTTCCAGCATGAAATCGCGCCGCTCGATCGACCATTCCGACGGATCGTACGGAAACTCGATGAACGGCGCGGACGCTGCGCCAGCCGTCAGATGGAGGTTCGCCGCGAGACCGATACCATTGCCCCACGTGTGCGGCGTGAAAACCTTGCCACGAGTCTCGACGGCCTCGGCGAGGCGCCGCAGCCCTTCCATGCCGAGCGTGCACGCGACGTCCGGCTGGAACACATCAAGACATTCGCGCTCCAGCAACGCGTCGAACTCATAGCGCTCGCGCGTCAGTTCGCCGCCGGCGATGCGCAGCGACGTCGCGCGGCGCAGCTTCGTATAGCCTTCGTAGTCGCCGCGATAGAGCGGCTCTTCCATCCAGTAGACGTTGTGCCTTTCCAGCTCACGGGCGACATTGAGCGCCTCGCTGAAGGTCCACGGCGCGGCGGTGTCCCACGGCATGCGCCAGCCCTGGTTGCAGTCCACCATCAGCTCCAGCCGGTTGCCCACCGCCGCCCGCACGGCGGCGAGCGCGGCGAAATCTTGATCCAGGCTTGAGCGGCCGAAGCGGATCTTCAATGCCGGAAAGCCGCGCGACGCAACATGCAGCGCCAACTTCGCCATCTCGTCCGGGTGGCGATGCACACCGCTTGACGCGTAGGCGCGCACGCGGCGGCTGCGACCGCCCGCAAGCTTCCAGCAAGGTTCGCCGCGAATCTTGCCGGCCAGATCCCACAGTGCGATATCGAGCGGCCAGGGCCGGCCCGCGTGGAAACCGATGTTGTCGAGCACCGCGCTATGCCGCACGAGGTCGAGCGGGTCGGTGCCGATGAAGAGGTGCTGATAGTCGGCAAAGCCGTACATCGCGTCACCGGAGCCGATACCGACGTGGCCGGCGTCGTCGGTCACCCGCACGATCGTCGCGGGAAACTTGCGGCGCGGCTGGCTATCCCACGACGCCGGGAAGGGCGGGTCGAGTTCCAGCTGGTGGTGCGTTACATCGATCCGGGCGATGCGGGTTGCTTCACGACTCATTCAGATGCTCCTGAGGCGATGCCGCAGTGCCGCAAACGCGACGGCACCATTGAAAGACAATGACTGCATCCTATTGAGAGCAAACGAGCAACTCAATCGCTTCAATTAAAGTAAATGACTGCGTGCAATTTTCGTGCAATGGTTGCCCATAATGACAATCACACCTTGAAGGAGACCGCCGGATCATGGCGCTCAATGCATGGCTGCCCAGAATCGAGGCGGGCAGTGACCCCAAATATCAGGTGATTGCACGCGCGTTCGCGCAGGCCATCCTGAACGGCCAGCTGCCGGCGGGAGAAAAACTGCCGCCGCACCGGTCGCTCGCGAGCGAACTGCACGTGACGACCGGCACGATCAGCCGCGCCTATGCCGAACTCGAACGGCAGGGGCTCGCCAACGCGCGGGTTGGCGACGGCACGTATGTGGCGCAGGCCCGTGCACGTGAGCTGTCGTCGGGTGCATCGCGGGCCGCGGCGCTTTCCGGCATGCAGGCGACGTCCACGCTGATCGACCTCGGTCAGAACGTGCCGCAGTCGACTCAAGAAGCCGCTTCGCTGTCGGCGACGCTACGGGATATCGCCAGTGACGAGCAACTCACGGCGACCCTGCTGCAATACGCGCCCGAGGCGGGCTCGATGCGGCATCGTCTGGCAGGGGCGGCGTGGCTCGCCCGGGCGGGCGCGCCGGCGAGCGCGACACGCGTGCTTGTCACGCAGGGGGCGCAGCACGCGCTGGCGTCAGTACTGCGCGCAGTCGCGCGGCCTGGCGACACGGTGCTCGCCGAAGCCGTCAGCTATCCGGGCATCATCGCGCTCGCGCGGCAGTTGCGGCTGCATCTGGTCGGCGTCGAGATCGACCATGAAGGGCTCGTCCCGGCAGCGCTGGAACTCGCATGCAACTCGCTGCACCCGCGCGCCGTCTTCTGCCTGCCGACGATCCACAACCCGACTACGGCGACGATGTCGACTGAGCGGCGCGACGCGGTCGCGCAGATTCTGCAGCGCCACGGTGTGCTGCTGATCGAAGACCTCGTGCCGGCGATGCTGATGGACGTGCCGCCCGAACCGCTGTCGGTGCGTTTGCCCGAGCAGTCGTTCCTGATTGCGGGGCTGTCGAAGTCGGTGGCGCCTGGCTTGCGGGTCGGCTATCTGCAGGCGCCGAGCGCGTGGTGCTCGAAGATCGCCGCAGTGATTCGCAGCGACTGCTGGATGACCGCGCCGTTGATGGCGGAGGTCGTCTCGCGCTGGATCGAAGACGGCGAGATGGAGCGGCTGAACGGGCTGCAACGCGCGCATATCGAGTCGCAGCATGAAATCGCGCGCGAGGTGCTGGCGGACGTGCCGTACCGGCACGCGGACGCAAGCTCGCATCTGTGGCTGCCCCTGCCCGAGCCTTGGCGGGCGACCGAATTTGCGGCCGCGCTGCGTCAGGAAGGCGTGCTCGTCAAAACCGCCGACAGCTTCGTGATCGGCCGCAACGCCGCGCCTCACGCGATCCGCATCTGCATGACCGGGGCGTCGTCGACGGCCGCGCTGACAAGAGCCCTGACGATCATTCGTACCACCCTCGAGCATGGGCTGGAAAGCGGCATGGCTTCTTCGTACGCGCCCTGAGTTTGCCCACTGGACGTACGCGGCCATTGAATGTTCCGGCAACCTACATGATGTGAGTGGAACATCGCAGCGAATAACTGAGCAAGAACCGGAGCGCCACGGCTGACCGATGCGGTGACGATGACTTCATCGTCACAGGAGGTCACCCGATGCCATCCGCACACCTGCGTTCACCGTTCCGCTCATGGTTTCGCTTTAGCACTCAACTGCCGGCCGCGTTTCAGCGGCTTGCGTGGTCCAACCTGGTTGCCCAGTCCGCCGAGCAGATCAGTCTCGCGGCCGCGCCGCTCGTCGCCGTTTTTGCACTCCACGCGAGTGCGCGCGACACCGGTTTCCTGCAAACGGCGCAGACGCTGCCGTTCCTGCTGCTATCGATACCGCTCGGCGTCTGGGCCGACCGTCGCTCGCGCCGCACGCTGATGACGGTTGCCGAGGGTGTGCGTGTCGCGGCGATGCTGGGCGTGCTGCTGCTCGTGACGACGCATGCGCTGTCGCTGCCGTCGCTTGCGGTGCTGGGGTTTCTCGCGGCGACAGGCACGGTCGCGTACGGCGTCGCGGCACCTGCACTTGTGCCGTCGCTGGTGTCGCGCGAACTTCTGCCCGCTGCCAACGGACGCATCGAACTGGCGCGCAGCGTCGCCTACTCGGCGGGGCCGGCGCTCGGCGGACTGCTGGTGGGCTGGATCGGCGCGGCTTGGGCGTATGGCTGCGCGGCTGGGTTGTCGGCGCTGGCGGTTGTCCTGCTCGCCGGCGTCCGCGAAGCGCCTCGTGCGGTTGCCGGCCAGCGCCGGTTTCTCCCCGAATTGCGCGAAGGCACGCGCTTCGTGCTGGGTGACGCGTTGCTGCGGCCGATGCTCGCTACCGCCGTCTTCTTCAATATGGGCTTCTTCATTTTGCAGGCTGTCTACGTGCCGTATGCCGTGCTTCGTCTGGGGCTCTCCGCCTCGGCGGTGGGCGTGACACTCGGCGCTTACGGTGCCGGCATGGTGTGCGGCGCGCTCGCTGCGCCTTCGATCGCGCGTCGTCTCACATTCGGCCGCGTGCTGACGATCGGGCCGTTCTGCGGACTGCTCGCTTCGCTGGTGATGGCCGCGACGATTCTTGTGCCGTCGTTCTGGCTTGCGCTCGTGAGCTTCTTCCTGCTGGGCGCCGGTCCGATCCTGTGGGTGGTCGGGGCGACGACGCTGCGTCAGGCGATCACGCCCGTCGGCATGATGGGACGTGTGTCCGCGATCAACAGCACCGCGACGTTCGGCGCACGGCCGCTGGGCGCGTTGCTGGGCGCGATGATCAGCGGGCATCTGGGAATGGATGCCTGTCTCATCGCAGCCGCCTGCGGGTTCGCCGTGCAGGCGTGGATCATCGTGATGTCGCCGGCCGCGCGGCTTGTCGAAATTCCCGAAGGCGTCGGCGCGGTTTAGCAGTTTCGTTCCCTGGCCGGCTCACCCTGTGGCATGCAACGCATGCCGCGTAACCGCGACACGGCGTGGTGAGCATGCGCGGCGTGAATGTCTCCATGCATGGAAAACGAGTTTATTGACCGCTCCGGGCCTTCGCGGCCTGATCGATTACGGCCGCCACTTCGGCCGCGTGCGACACCGGGGCCAGATGGCTCGACGGCACCTTCACGATCGTCGCCCCGATTCGCTGCGCCATCCATTGCTGCGTTTCCGGTTCAACGGCGCGATCGTTCGTCGTCAATACGTACCACGAAGGTTTCGTTTTCCACGCTGCCTGCGAAACCGGTTCGCTGAACGCCTTCGCGGCGATCGGCTGTTCGGCTGCAGAGAGCACGCGGGTCAGCGTTTGCGGCACGTCAGCGGCAAAGTCGCTGTGATAGGCAGCCGGGTCGAACCACAGAAAACCGCCGTCATCCGGTTTCATGGCGGCGCCCGCGGGTGCTGACGGCCCATGTTTGAGCGGATCCGCCGTCGATTCACCGACATCCGGCGCAATCGCCGCCACGTACACGAGGCCGACGACGTTGGGCGCGTCCGCGCCCGCTTCGGTAATCACGGTGCCGCCCCACGAATGACCGACGAGGATCGTCGGACCAGTTTGCCGGGCCAGCACGCGCCGGGTGGCGGCGACGTCGTCGGCGAGCGATGTCAGCGGGTTTTGCACCGCGCTCACGTGATAGCCCTTCTTCTGCAGCAAATCGATGACGGGATTCCAGCTCGAACCGTCGACGAATGCGCCGTGGACGAGCACGACATTGCGCACGGGCTCCGAGCTGGATGCAGGTTGCGGCGCGGATGGCGCCGCCGTCTGCGCGCCTGCAGCGGCAGCGAGCAGGGAGAAACCGAGGAGGGCGGCGCGGATCAGGTGTTTCGGCGACATGGTTTCCCCACTGGCAGGAACTGGAATGACGACCTTACCGAACCGCGAGCAGTGTGACAACCGGTATCTGCGTGGCATCTCCCCGGCATCGACTGCGATGCCGGGCGCGGGCGACTGTGTCTCGCGCGTTGCCCCGGGGCGGAGGGGCCGACGGGGTAAAATCGCTGGTTTTGCCGGGCCATGCGAGGAGCCTGTTCCGGTGATCGACATCCATACCAACGGGGCGCAAGATCTTGACTAGTCCACCGCAGCACGACGGCCTGAAGCGAGGCCTGAAAAACCGTCATATCCAGTTGATCGCGCTGGGCGGCGCGATCGGCACCGGCCTCTTTCTCGGCTCGGCCAGCGTGTTGAAGGCAGCCGGCCCGTCGATGATTCTCGGCTATGCGATCGGTGGCTTCATCGCGTTCCTGATTATGCGGCAGCTTGGCGAGATGGTCGCTCAGGAGCCCGTCGCCGGCTCGTTCAGCCATTTTGCGTACAAATACTGGGGCGATTTCCCGGGCTTCCTGTCGGGCTGGAATTACTGGGTGCTGTATGTGCTCGTGAGCATGGCAGAACTGACCGCAGTGGGTACCTATGTGCACTACTGGTGGCCCGGCGTGCCGACGTGGGTGTCGGCGCTGGTGTGCTTTGTCGGCATCAACGCGATCAACCTTGCCAACGTGAAGGCGTACGGCGAAACCGAGTTCTGGTTCGCGATCATCAAGGTGGCGGCGGTGATCGGCATGATCCTGTTCGGCGGCTATCTGCTGGTCAGCGGTCAGGGCGGCCCGCAGGCGTCGATTACCAACCTCTGGCGCGACGGCAGCTTCTTTCCGCATGGTTTCCACGGCCTCTTCATGATGCTCGCCGTGATCATGTTCTCGTTCGGCGGTCTGGAACTGATTGGCATCACCGCAGCGGAAGCCGACGACCCGCAGAGGAGCATCCCCAAGGCCGTGAATCAGGTGATCTACCGGATCCTGATTTTCTATATCTGTTCGCTGGCTGTGCTGCTGTCGCTGTATCCGTGGAATCAGGTGGCGTCAGGCGGCAGCCCCTTCGTGATGATCTTCTCGCAGATCGGCGCGGGACTCACCGCGGATGTGCTCAACGTGGTCGTGCTGACGGCGGCTCTGTCGGTGTACAACAGCGGCGTCTATGCGAACAGCCGCATGCTCTACGGCCTCGCGGAACAGGGCAATGCGCCGCGTGCGCTCCTGAAGGTCGACCGGCGCGGTGTGCCTTATATGGCCATCGGGCTGTCCGCCCTCGCGACTTTTACGTGCGTGATCGTCAACTATCTGATTCCCGCCGAAGCGCTTGGCGTGCTGATGGCGCTGGTTGTGGCGGCGCTGGTGATCAACTGGGCGCTGATCAGCCTGACGCATCTCCGGTCGCGAAAGGCGATGATCGAGGAAGGGCAGACGCTCGTCTTCAAGTCGCTCTGGTATCCAGTCAGCAACTGGATCTGCCTCGCGTTCATGGCGATGATCCTCGTGATTCTCGTGATGACGCCGGGGCTTTCCGTATCGGTATGGCTCGTGCCGGTGTGGCTGCTCGTCATGTGGGCCGGCTATATGGCGAAGCGCCGGTCGGCGGCAAAGCTCGCGCGCGTGGGCTGAATTCGCAGAAATTGCTGCAATGCCCCGCAATAGCGGGGTGCATAGAAACGAATTGCGTCAGTCCATGCCTGTTGTACCGGAACGGCATCCTCCACTGAAGATAGCCGTTTACGGAAGCGTGTCGATCAATCGCGCGGGCATGGCGGACTGTTCAAGCCACAAGCGACCCAATACTCACTACTGCGCCGACCGTCTACCTCGACAGAGGATTCCTCCACGGTCTCGACACGCGGGCGTTGTTACGCCCGCAGTCCTTTGGCGCCCGCCGTGCGCCCCTCCATCGTCGTCAACAATACCAACAGCGACTTTGAACGCGAAAGTCTCGCCGTATGCGAACTCGCCCGTAAGGAACTGCAGGACAGGTTCAAGCCGAAGTACGGCCACGATCCCGGCGTGCAGGTGAGCGTGTCCGCGTATGAAGCAGGCCGGAAATGCGAAGTGGGAGAGAGTGATGCGGAACTCGCTGGTTATGTTTCGAAATCAACGAGCTATTGATGACTGGTGCCCAGGGCCGGACTCGAACCGGCACGCCTTGCGGCGGGGGATTTTGAGTCCCCTGCGTCTACCTGTTTCACCACCTGGGCATGCTGCTGTGGTTTACTGCTATGTTCTTGCTGCGCGCAACAGGATTGCGCGCGACGGGAAACGCAGATTATGGCCGAAAACGCGATCCCGGGCAAGTTCGCAGGCGCAGACCGCGCGGCGGACACAGACGGCGTCAAACCGTCCGCGAAAAGCGCGTCAGCGTCTGCTGGCCGAGATAACGGTCGAACACCATCGCGATATTACGCACGAGCATTCGGCCGGCGGGCTGCACATCGAGGCGCCGGCTGCCGATCGCTACCAGTCCGTCCGCCTCAAAACTGCGCAGGCGTTCGAGTTCAGTTGCGAACGCGTCGCTGAAGCGAATGCCGTATGTTGCCTCGAACTCGTCGAAACGGAGTTCCAGGTTGCACATCAGCTGCGTGATGACGTCACGGCGCAGACGGTCGTCGGTGGTCAGGCGCACGCCTCGCGTAATCGCCAGCTTGCCCGCATCGATCGCGGCCGCGTATCCGGAGAGATCCTTCGCGTTTTGCGCGTACACGTCGCCGACCTTGCCGATCGACGACGCCCCGAAGCCGATCAGGTCGCATTCCGCACGCGTGCTGTAACCCTGAAAGTTTCGATGCAGCGTATGCTGCGCCTGCGCGCGGGCGAGTTCGTCGCCGGGCAGGGCAAAGTGGTCCATACCGATATAGACATAACCCGCGCTCGTCAGCCGTTCCACAACCAGATGCAGGATCGCGAGCCGCACGGCCGGCGATGGCAGCGTTGCAGGATCCATCTGCCGCTGCATCTTGAAGAGCTGCGGCATGTGTGCATAGCCGAACACCGACAAGCGGTCGGGCGCGAGCGCGAGCATCATGTCGAGCGTGCGGCTGAAGCTGTCGACGGTCTGATACGGCAACCCGTAGATCAGATCGACGCCGATCGAGTGAAAGCCTGTCGCGCGTGCCGCACGCATCACGGTCGCGGTCATTTCGAGCGGCTGGATACGGTTGATCGCCTGTTGCACGAGCGGATCGAAATCCTGCACCCCGAGACTCAGCCGGTTGAAGCCGAGGTTGCGCAGATGCACGATGGTTTGCGCCGACGCCTCGCGCGGGTCGACCTCGATCGAATATTCGCCGTCGGCGTCGGGGGCGAGATGGAAGTGCTCTCGCGTGGCCGCCATCAGTTCGGCCATTTCGTCGTGTGACAGAAACGTCGGCGTGCCGCCGCCCCAGTGAAGTTGCGACACCGGACGCGTCGTGTCGAACAAGGCTGCCTGAAAGCCCAGCTCGCGCTTCAGCCTGTCGAGATACGGCCTTGCGTGCGCACGGTTCTTTGTCGCGACCTTGTTGCAGCCGCAGTAAAAGCAGACCGTGTCGCAGAAGGGAATATGAAAGTACAGCGAGAGATCGGTGCCGGATGCGCCGGGATCGGCGGCGGCGCGGGTGTAGTTCGCGAAATCGAAGTCTTCCCGGAACTGAAGGGCCGTTGGATAGGACGTATACCGTGGGCCGTTTGCGTTGTACTTCGCAAGCAGGTCGGGGCGGAACAGGGAATCGGCGGCGGTCATGTGGGGCTCGTTGTCTGACGCCACGCGAGAGGCAGGATGCCGTGCGTGCCGCGTGCTTCGCGCGACGACGACAGCGCCGATGCCTTGTGGGCGTGGCCTTGCGATCGGTCCAGTGTACGTGACCGCTTGCATCTGACATTGTGTAAAAAGGTCGCACGCGCGGCGATGGCACAATGCGGGTCGGGCGTGATGCTGTGCCTTCGGATCTTTGCCGTGCCTGGTTTGAGGTTTCGTATTTCAGGAATTTGTGTGGTGATTGCCGTTTCTCCGTCTCATGCGCTCGACCATGCGTGCCGCCCCGACTGTGGCGCTTGCTGCATTGCGCCTTCGATTACGAGCCCGATTCCGGGTATGCCGCAAGGCAAGCCAGCGGGTGTGCGCTGTGCGCAGCTCGATAACGATTTGCGCTGCGCGATTTTTGGCAGGCCCGAGCGGCCTGCCTGCTGTTCGGGTCTGCAACCGCAGCCGGAAATGTGCGGTACGACGCGCGTTGAGGCGCTGGCGTGGCTCACGAGGCTCGAGACGGACACGCAGCCCGCAGCGGTGTCGCGATAAGCGGCACTGAACGTGCGTATTCACCACAATTGATCGGTATCGATCGTGGGATCGATCCGGATTCGAAAGGAGGTTCGCATGATTCAAACCGCTGCGCCCGCGCGGCGCCGGTTCCTGTTTGCCGCGTGCGCGATAGCGGGCGCCACGGTATCGCTCGCGGCCTGTGCCACGTCGATCTTTCCGTTCATCCCCGATCACTACACGTTCTCGCAAAAGCAGGTTCAGGACGCCGTGCAGCGCAAGTTTCCGTATCAGCGCACGGTGTCTCAGGTGTTTGATGTCGCGCTCACGAATCCGGTCGTTGGTTTTCTGCCGGATAGCAACCGCGTGTCTGTTCGACTCGATGCACGGTTCGCGAGCCCGTTCATGCCGCAGCCCGTGAACGGCGTGTTCACGCTGTCCAGCGAACTGGCCTACGACGCTGCTACGCGCGCCGTCGTCCTTCGCCAGCCGAGCGTCGACAGCGTCGCGGTCAGCGGCGAAGCTCAGGTCTACACGCAGCAGATCAACGCGGCCGCTGGCCTGCTCGCGACGCAGCTTCTGACCAACTACCCGATCTACACGTTTAAGCCCGAGCAGTTGCAATTTGCCGGCGTGAACTACGAACCCGGTACAATCACCATCCTTACAAACGGCATACGCGTGCAGATCGTCGAAAAATGACGGCCGCGCGACCGTAGGGTCGCGCGCCTCCAGTGTGGCCCGACTCGAACACCCTCTGCGACAAGGGCCACGGATGGACTGGATACTGATCTGCAAGGCGCTGATTCTTGGCGTCGTCGAAGGTTTGACCGAGTTTTTGCCGGTGTCGAGCACCGGACACCTGATCGTCGTGGGCAGCCTGCTCAATTTCAACAACGAGCATGAGAAGACATTCGACGTCGTCATTCAACTCGGCGCGATTCTCGCGGTGTGCTGGGAGTATCGGCGCAAGATCGGCAGCGTCGTGGCGGGTCTGCACACGCAGCCGGTCGCGCGGCGCTTTACGCTGAACGTGATCATCGCGACCATACCTGCCGTTGTGCTTGGGTTGCTGCTGGAAAAGACGATCAAGGCGGCGCTGTTTTCGCCCGTGCCTGTTGCGCTGGCGCTCGTGACCGGCGGCGTCATCATCCTGTGGGTCGAAGGTCGTCAGCGCGACAGGCGCGCAGCGCCGCGCGTGCTGTCGATCGATGACCTCAGTCCGCTCGATGCTTTGAAGGTCGGCCTGGCGCAATGCCTTGCGCTGATTCCGGGCATGTCGCGCTCGGGCTCGACGATCATCGGCGGCATGCTGTTCGGCCTCGAACGGCGCGTCGCAACCGAATTCTCTTTCTTCCTGGCGATTCCGATCATCTTCGGTGCGACGCTCTACGAGACGGTCAAGAACTGGCACACGCTGGCAACAGACGCGCTGGGCATCTTTGCGGTGGGGTTCGTCGCTGCGTTCGTGAGCGCATTTGCCTGTGTGCGCTGGCTGTTGCGCTACATCGCCGCCCACGATTTCACTGTGTTTGCGTGGTACCGGATCGGCTTCGGTTTGCTGATTCTGCTCGTCGGGTATAGCGATGAGTTGAGCTGGACGGATTGATGGCGAACGCTGCCTTAGCGCGCATGAGCGTTACGGCGCCGGAACAAGAAAGTCCGCCTGAGAGCGGACTTTTTCGTTCAATTGCCTGTGCGCCGGCGGAAGACGAGATCCCAGACGCCATGTCCGAGCCGTAGGCCCCGTCGTTCGAATTTCGTCACCGGACGGTACTCGGGACGCGGCGCGTAAGCGTCGGTCGTGTTTTCGAGCGCGGGTTCCGCGCGGAGCACTTCGAGCATCTGTTCGGCGTAGTTCTGCCAGTCCGTCGCGCAATGGAGATACGCACCGGGTTTCAGGCGCGATACGAGCAGCGCGACGAACTTAGGCTGGATCAGACGGCGCTTGTGATGCCTTGCCTTGTGCCACGGATCCGGAAAGAAGATGTGCACGCCGTCGAGGCTGTCGGGCGCGATCATCTGCTCGAGCACTTCGACCGCGTCGTGCTGGATGATGCGGATATTCGACACCTCGTGCTCGCCCATCAGTTTCAGCAGAGCGCCGACGCCCGGCTCATGCACCTCGACGCCGAGAAAGTCGTCGTCCGGGCGATGTGTGGCGATTTCCGCCGTCGTCGCGCCCATACCGAAACCGATCTCCAGCACCCGCGGGGCGCTGCGGCCGAAGACGGCGTCCCAGTCGGGCTGCTCCGGCGCAAACGGCACGACGAAGCGTGGGCCGAGTTCGTCCATTGCGCGGCGCTGTCCGGTCGAGACGCGCCCCGCGCGCGTGACGAAACTGCGGATGCGTCTGCGATGCAACGCTTCGGGCGACGCTGCTGCGCCTTCGGCGGACGGGGTCGTGGACGGTTCGTGCGATGCGTCGTCAGGGCCCTCGGACGCGGGCAGACGGGATTCGTTCGGATCGTGGATCATCATCGATGACTACAAAGGTGTGGGCAACTGCGCAGCGCCGTCGCAGTGCTGTAATACGTCAACGGGAGACGGGGGCGCTGCCGCGGTTGGCTCGCGCGGTTGCGCGGGCCAACGACAATGGCTTCACTCAACTGCCTCGACTATCGCCGCCCTTACAAAAAAGCCGCCTTCGGTGAGGCGGCTCTCGCGCTGGATTTCCACTGGAGATCAGCTGAATGTGGAGCGGGCGATGGGAATCGAACCCACGTCTCTAGCTTGGGAAGCTAGGGTAATAGCCATTATACGACGCCCGCAGAGCGCGCTATTTTACGCGGTTTCGGGTGATTTGGGCAAACTCCGAAGAACCGCGATACATCGTCCACGGCATCCCATGTGCGGATCGCCCCCCCCCCGACGTGCCTGTCAAGTTTTCCTGCTGGCTGCCGATATCCGTACGGTGGGCCTGAAACTTCGACCGGTTGCCGTCCGCAGCCGGCTGCACTTGAACCGAAAGAATGAACAACAACCTTCATCGCCACATGACGCCTTTGCTGGTATTGGCCAGCGTGAGCGCATGTCCCGGGAATACAACGCCGCAACCTTCAGCCGGCCAGGCGATGTCGCAGTGAGCAAACCCATTAACCGCCCGGCGATGGGCCGCATCGTCACGTCATTTTTGCTGGCGACGGCAGCCATGTCGCCGGTTGTCGTCAGAGCGTTGCCGGCGACTCTTTCCCCGCTTGCGCAGTCACCTCGGGCGAGCGACTCGCTCAAGATCCGCGCACCGTTGAGCAACCCGACAACAGCTTGCGTGCTGTTCGACTCCTACTCGTCGTGGTCGATGTCGCCACTGGCGAAACCAGCCGACGTGCGTTCGACGTGCGCATCGGAGGCTGCGGCCGGCAACGTCGATGCGGGGGCGATTTACGGGCAAATGCAGTTTGTCGGCTACGGCGCGGCGCCCGACATGCCGAAAGGCATCGCGACGCTCGAACGTGCTGCACTGGACGGCTCGCGGCTCGCGCAACGTGTGCTCGGCACTTTCTACCGCACGGGCAATCGCGTGCCGCAGGATTACGCGGCGGCGCGCCGCTGGCTCAAGCAGGCGTCGGATGGCGGAGACGGCTTTGCCGCCGATACGCTCGGCCTGATGGCGTACAACGGCGAGGGCGCCCCCGCCGACCAGGCTACCGCGTATGCGCTGTTCGCGCGCGCCGGCGAGCACGGCGACCCGCATGGCGCGACCAACGCGGGTCGCATGATGATGGTCGGGCAGGGCGTGCAGCGCGACGTCGCGGGCGGCGTGACGTGGCTGGTGCGCGGCGCGACCGGCGGAGATGCCGATGCGGAGTTTGCGCTCGGCCTCGCGCTGCTGCAGGGTAATGGCGTGAAGGAGGACATCTCCAAAGGCGCTGCCTGGATTCAGGCGGCAGCGGCCCAGCATCAGTTGAATGCGGAAGCTGCGCTTGGCGACCTGTATCTGGGTGGAATCGGTGTCGCGCGCAACGAAAAGCACGGGTTCGTGCTGATCTACGGCGCCGCACGACGAGGGCTGACTTACGCGCAGCGTCGTCTGGGGGACCTCTACGCCAGCGGCGTCGGCGTGGTGCGGAACGATGAGCTCCCACGGTCGTGGTACCGCAAGGCCGCGCTCGAAGGCGACGCCTACGCGCAGTTCGGTCTCGCAACCGTGTATCGCGATGGCCGCGGTGGCCCGGTCGATTTCGATGCCGCAATCGGCTCGATGTGTGGCGCTGCCAATGCAGGTTTAGCCAGTGCGCAGAACGATCTCGGCGCGATGCTTCAACACGGTCAGGGTGAGCCGCGTGACGTCGTCGCAGCGAAGCAGTGGTATGACAAGGCCGCCGCGCAGGGGCTCGGAATCGCGTATTTCAATCTTGCTTCGCTCGCATTCAGCGGCGAGGGTATGCCGCGCGACCATGCCGCGGCATACCGTCTCGCGCTGACCGGCGCCGAGCGTGGCAATGCGCAGGCTTCATCGATGGTGGCCACGCTGCTCTTCGACGGCGACGGAGTAGCCGTCGACAAGGCGAAGGCGCTGGCCTGGTACCGCAAGGCGGCCGATTTCGGCAACATCGACGCTGCACGCGCGGTCGGCTGGCAATACCTGAACGGTGTCGGCACCCCGCGCGATGAAGCGGCCGGTGAGAAATATCTCGACCGCGCCGCTCGCGCCGGGGACGCGAAGGCGCAGGTTCTGCTCGCTCTGCAACTGCTGCACCGCAAGCCGGCGGCCGACAGCGGCACCGCAAAGGACTGGCTCGTCAAGGCGGTCGCGCAAAAATTCGGCCCGGCCTACTCGGCGCTCGGTAGCGCCTACTGGGACGGCAACGGGCTAGCGCGCGATCCGGCCACCGCTGTCAACTGGTTCAGGCGCGGAGCCGAATCGAACGATCCGACTTCGCAGCGCGCGCTGTGCGCGGCTTACTGGTCCGGCGTCGGTGTCGCGCGTGATGTCGAGGCCGCGCGAGGCTGGTGTACCGCCGCCGCGCGTAACGGCGATCTGATGTCGATGCAATCGCTCGCGATGGACCGGCCGCATGACGAAACCAGCGCGCGGCAACGCGCGTACTGGCTTTGGCGTCTTGCCAGCCGCGACGACGCGAAGTACCAGTCGATGCTCGGCGATGCGTACGATATGGGCGAGGGCGTGAGTCCCGATTACGGCGTGGCGATGTACTGGTTCCGCCGCGCGGCAGGGCAAGGCGATGTGTCGGCAGAGGCGTCGCTGGCGTGGCATCTGTTCACCGGGCTCGGCGCCGGGCGCGACGACCGCCAGGCGTTTCAATGGGCGGTGAAAGCGGGCGCACAAAGCGTCGCAGCCGAACACATGCTGGGCGACGCTTACCTCTCGGGCCGCGGTGTCGAACGTAATGTGGAGACGGCCCGCGCGTGGCTCGAAAAGGCCGCAGCGGATGGGTCGGCCGGTGCGGCGAGCAGAGTGGCGCTGCTGTACGAAACTGGCGTCGCAGTTGCGCGCGACGACGCGCAGGCGCTCAGCTGGCACAGGAAAGCGGCGGCCTTGGGGTCCGATGTGTCGGAGATTGCGCTTGCGTTAAGAGCGGTCGCCTCGGGCGACACGGGTGGCATCCGTGTCAAGGAGGCGCGCTGGCTGGTCGACAGTGCAACGAGCGAGACGGGCAACCAGAACGCCCGCAACAAAAGCGCAGGCGAACAGGCCGACGACGAATGGGCGGCACTGTCATGCCTGACCGAGGCGCTGCTGGGTGACGTGTTCGAGCAGTATCAGCTCGGCATCCGCTATCTGACGGGCGATGGCATCGTCGAAGACAAGGCGCTCGGCGTGGCGTGGCTAGCGAGGGCTCGCGCGAGCTTCGCTGAAGAACCTGCTTTCCAGGTTTACGCGCTGGCTGTGCAAATTGTCGAAGCACGCGCGGTTGCGCGACTCAATGCGGACGAGCGCCAGCGCGAACAATCGCTGGCCTCGCATCTGCTTACGACTGTGCCGGGTCACATGACGGGCACAGGTTCAGGCGACGTGAGGAATCCAGCATCGTCGCTGTCGTTGTCGTCGTCGTCCGAACGACTGAATCCTTGAGCATGGTTTGCGCCGGGCAGCCGGCGAGACAACGCGCGGGCTGCCCGATGCATCAGATTCCGAACAAGGTCAGCGATACTGCCGCGCGCGTGATGATCATCAGCAGCACCTGCACGATCACGAACAGCAGGATGGGCGACAGGTCGATACCGCCCAGCTGCGGCACGAAGCGGCGCAGTGGATTCAGGAACGGAGCGGTCAGTTGAAGCAGGATCGGCATTGCTGGTGAGCGCGGATTGAGCCACGACAGCAGCGCCATCAGGATCGTCAACCAGATGATCAGATTGAGGGCCCACTTGATGACGGTCAGGAGGGCGACGATCAGGAGCGTCGGCATCAGGCCGAGCGGATCCACGCCCGCGATCCACACCATCAGCACCACGTAGACGATCGCTGAGATGAACGCCGCGATGAGGCTTGCCCAGTCGATGTTGCGCGTGCCTGGAATGATCCGCCGCAACGGCAGCACGATCCAGTTGGTTGCGTGCAATACGGCGTTCGACACCGGGTTGTACGGCGGCAGGCGCACTACCTGCAGCCACGCGCGCAGCAAGAGTGCGGCACCGAACAGGGTGAAAATCGTATTGAGCAGAAAACGGGCGATATCGCCGAACATCTTTTGTCCTTTCCTTCCTGGGGTGTTCACGGCGGCCAGCGGATTGCCTGGCCGACGTCGTCAAGGGTGTGGATGACTGCCATTCCGCCGGCGATGCGCAAGCGGACGCCTGTTCCGTCAGACGTTGACCTTGATCTCGCTGATCATGATCTTGCCGTTGCCGCCGTCGGTGTAGTTGGGAATGTCGGCCAGGAGTTCGTCGCTGGCCGGCTTGAAGACTTCGTAGAAAGCGTCGACGGTATCGAACAGAAAGTGACCGGCTGCAACATAGGGCGGCGGCGTGCCCGGCGGTCCGGTGTTCAGGCCGACATCGACGGACCATCCCTTCAGAGACGTGCCGAACAGTTCGGCCGCGCGCGGCATGTGCGTGCCGCAGTAATAGTCCACATCGAAACGGCCATTTTCTCGATACGGATAGAGGATGCTGACCTTGATCATTGTGCGTTCTCGTCGTTTGGTCCCGGCGCGTGGGCGGGGCGTGCTGCTGCTCGCGCCGGTCGTCACATTATCACGGGTTACTTGACGCTTGCACCTGCCGGTATCTGATTCAGCGAACGGCTGAGCGAATCCTCGACGGCGGCATCGATAGCGTCGATGGCAGCGGGCGGTTGCGCCCGCCGGCGCGCCAGCGCAACCGCGCGGCGTGTCATCAGCGCGTAAAGCGCAGCATGGTCGCCGCCGAAGCCTTCAAGCAGCGCCAGCTGCTTCTCGACGACACCCGAATCGCCGCGCGACACCGGGCCTGCGAGCGCGTTGGGCAAGCCCTTGTCGCGTGCGGTTTCGATCGTGCCGGCCAGCATCGGCAGCACGGCGCGCAATGCGTCCTCTTCATCGAAGCCGAGCGTGCGCCAGAGCGCAACACATTCCGCGAGTCCGCACAGCGCAAAGCTCGCGGCATAGTGCGCGGCGGCGTGATAGAGCATGCGCCCGCCAGGCGGAATCGCCAGCGGATGGCAACCCAGCGCGCCGGCCAGCGCGACCAGGTGTTCCTTGAGGGCGCCGTCGGCTTCGATCGAAACGGAACAGCCGGCGATCCGCTCCAGATCAGCGAGACTTCCGCCGAACAGGTAAAGTGGGTGAAAACCGCCGGTTGCGATGCCCTGGTCGCGTGCCGGATCGAGCAGTTCGACCGGCGACGCACCGCTGCAATGTACCAGCGCCCAGGCGCCGGTTCGTGACTCCGCCGCTTCTGACGCTGCCGGCACAAAGCGCAATCTGTGGGCTGTCGTACCGATACTGTCATCGGGAACGGCTAAAAAGACGATATCGGCCGCGTCGACCACCTGTTGTGGATCGTCGTACGCGGCGCAGTGCCCGATCTGAGTGGCGAGCGCCTGCGCGGACGCGTGCGAGCGGCTTGCGATCGCTGTGACCGGATAGCCGGCGCGCGAGAAGCCGTGCGCAAGGCAATGCGCAAGCCGGCCCGCACCGACGAAGCCGAGACGCGGCAATGAGGAGAGAGACATGTTTTCTGCTCCAGACAGAACAATCGCGGAATCATGAGTATCGCGCATCATTATTGCAGCGCGTGGTATGGGCGGCTTCTCTGACGGCCCTGTGGACCCGGCTGGACTGGTCGCCGCATTCTTCAGATCAGTTTGCAGATGATATGGCGAACCTGCATCGGTATCTTTTGGGGGATTGCCGTCAGGTCCGAAAACTGCTCACAATGAATTCGCACGATTGTGTTTTGGCAGTCACCGTTGTCTTTCTCTGTCGCGCAGTCAGATTCGGGAGGTACACGATGAGCATCTTTTCTTACCGAAAGCACTTGCGGTTCCTGACACATTCACAGCGCCGTCGTTGGTGGGATCAAAAAAAGCGGCTGACACCACGCGTACAGATCAGCGGCGCATACGTGCCGCCAAGCGTCACACGGGAATTTACTTATGTGAAGGTCGGCTGATATTCCGCTGACCAGACCAGATGCCCGGCGCTACCGCGCCGGGCATCCTGCGTTTACGGGACCGAAAAGCGTCCGAAAAGCGATGCACGGCAACAACGGAGGGCGCATGCTTTGCAGCGAATTTGTAATTAAACATTACCGATGTGACGAAAGTCGTTTGCGTGAAACCGGTAAAAATGGCGGACGCGTCGTGTGATGCGATGCGAACCCTTGAGTTTCGGCAGCGAAGCAAGCATATAGGCGTTGAGACGGGCAATAGCAATGCGAAAAGCAGCCGTACGTATTGCAATTTGCAACAAATGCGCGCGGCAATCGTCGCGCAAATTCGATACTCTCAAGTGAGAGGGCATTGCCCGTCATGCGACCCGGCCATCCGGGCCAGGCCGCCAGGAGAACAGAAGTGAAAAAGATCATTCCGTTTATTGCCGCCGCCGCACTCGGCGTGGGGCTGACCTCCGCCGCCGAGGCGCATGTGTCGATCGGCGTCGGCATCGGCATTCCAGCGTACCCTGTGTACGCAGCGCCGCCCGTGGTTTATGCGCCGCCGCCGGTAGTGTATGCGCCGCCGCCTGTAGTGTATGCGCCGCCCGTGGTGGTGGGTGGTTACTACGGTGGTTACTACGGCTACGGTCGTCCTTATTATCATCACGGCTACTATGGCCGCGGCTACTACGGCCCGGGTTACTGGCGTCATTGACCGGCCGCCGGTCGTGCATCGTTCGTGATGCATCGGGCGGCGGCGGTTGAATTCGTTTCGCCATGACGGCGCAGCGCAGCCTTGAAGGCCACGCTGCGCCGTTTTTCACTTTTGCGCAGCTTTTGGCGGAGAAGGAAAGGCCGGCCCAGGCGCCGCGCTTTCCAAAACATCGTGGAAGCTGGGACAATGACCGTCCGAGCAACCAACCCTGCGCCCTTCCGCCGATGCGAGCACTTCCCGTTCCTACTTACGATGATGTGGTCGACGCCGCCGTGCGTATCGACGGCATCGCGCACCGCACGCCTGTTCTTACGTCACGCACGGCGGACGAGCGCACTGGTGCTTCTATTTTTTTCAAATGCGAAAACTTCCAGCGCATGGGCGCGTTCAAGTTTCGCGGCGCGTACAACGCGATTTCTCATTTCGACGCGGAGCAGCGCGCGGCCGGTGTGCTGACTTTCTCATCGGGCAATCACGCGCAGGCGATCGCGCTGTCTGCGCGCCTCGCCGGCATTCACGCGACGATCATCATGCCGCACGACGCGCCCGCCGCAAAAGTTGCAGCGACCAAGGGCTATGGCGGTGAAGTGATCGTCTATGACCGCTACAAGGAAAACCGTGAAGAGATCGGCCGCCGGCTTGCGGAGGAGCGCGGCATGACCTTGATCCCGCCGTACGACCATCCGCATGTGATGGCGGGGCAGGGCACGGCGGTGAAGGAGTTGATCGAGGAGACCGGTCCGCTCGACATGTTGTTCGTGTGCCTTGGCGGCGGGGGGCTGCTGTCCGGCAGCGCGCTGTCCGCGACGGCGCTGAGTCCTCAATGCCAGATCATCGGCGTCGAGCCGGAAGCCGGTAACGATGGGCAGCAGTCGCTCGCGCGCGGCGAGATCGTGCACATTAAAGTGCCGAAGACGCTCGCCGATGGCGCGGCGACACAACACCTCGGAAACTACACGTTTGCAGTGATCCAGCGGCTGGTTCAGCAGATCGTGACGGTCAGCGATGCACAACTCGTCGAAGCGATGCGTTTCTTTGCGCAGCGGATGAAGATGGTGGTCGAGCCGACGGGCTGCCTCGCCGCTGCCGCAGTGCTTAACGGGATCGTGCCGGTAGAAGGCAAGCGTGTTGGCGTGGTCATCAGTGGCGGCAACGTGGATCTGGAGCGGCTGGCGGACTTCCTTCGCTGAAAGCGGCAACGTGGGGACCGCGCTTGGCCCCGAGGTCGTTCTGTACGGGAAGCGCCCGTGGTTTTTACGTGGCGGCCATGCTGGTTGCGTGCACGATCAGGTCGCGATAGCCGTTCACGATCACGCTGTACGAAAAGTACGCGAACAGCACTGCCGACAAAACGTGACATGCCCGCAGTAGGCCCGTCCCCGCGCGTTTACGTCCGTGGCTCGCGAGTCCGCAAAGAAACAACGTCCAGACGAGCCCACCGAAAAAGAATCCGCCGAGAAAGACGGGCGCCGTCGTGACGGTCGTCGCGCCGGCTTTCGCGATGAGCGCGCCGCCTACCGCAGCAAACCAGAGAATGGCTGACGGCGACGAGATCGCCAGCAACGTTCCACGCATGAAGCCACGCCACGCGCTCAGGTGAGGCGCGCTCGTATCGGCCTCGCCTTCGACGGGGGGCGCGGAGGCTGGAAAGAGCGCTTCGCGCGTCATCTTCCAGGTAAGGAACAGCAGGATTGCCGCGCCGCCGATCCACACGATCCAGCGTATCGACTCGAACTGCAACAGCGCAGCCATGCCCGCGAGCGCGAGCGACGCATAGATCAGATCCCCAAAACACGAGCCCAACCCGAGCCAGAAGCCAGGCTTGAAACCATGCGACAGCGTCAGCGAAATAATCGCGACGTTGACGAGACCGATATCGAGGCACAACGACAGAGACAGAAAAAAACCGTCCGACCACATAGAAAAGGCGTGCATCCCCGCAACTACTCCGTCTGATTTTTTGTTCGCGCATGAGCGAGAGCGCTCGAGGTCCCGCGTCGATCACAATATTCAACCAGCGCGCGCGCCGTTACCACCAAGCGCACGCTACGTTAGTACGTGACGACCTGCACACCGATGTTCGTCCCGTTACGCACGACCGGGCTCGATGGGCACCGTGTGCAGGGGTGGCTCTGCTGCCTTCGTTTTAGAGGCCGAGTTCGCTCCACAGCGTGTCGATGCGCTGTTTCACCGCATCATCCATGACGATCGGGCGACCCCATTCCCGATACGTCTCACCGGGCCATTTGTTGGTGGCGTCGAGCCCCATCTTCGAACCAAGTCCTGCGACCGGCGACGCGAAATCGAGATAGTCGATCGGGGTGCGATCGACGAGCACCGTATCGCGCGCCGGATCGATACGCGTGGTGATGGCCCAGATGACTTCCTTCCAGTCGCGGATGTTCACGTCTTCGTCGACGACGACAATGAACTTCGTATACATGAATTGTCGCAGGAAGCTCCACACGCCGAACATCACCCGTTTGGCATGTCCAGGGTAGCTTTTCTTCATCTGGACGATCGCCATCCGGTAGCTGCATCCTTCGGGCGGCAGATAGAAGTCGGTGACCTCGGCGAACTGTTTCTGTAACAGCGGCACGAACACTTCATTGAGCGCGACGCCGAGTACCGCGGGTTCGTCGGGCGGCTTGCCGGTATAGGTCGAATGGTAGATCGCGTCGCGGCGCATCGTGATCCGTTCGACGGTGAAAACCGGGAACCACTCCTGTTCGTTGTAGTAGCCGGTGTGATCGCCGTACGGTCCTTCGAGCGCATGCTCGTACGCGGCGCTCGGGCCCTTCGACGGACGCGGCGGCGCACCCGCCGGTGCGGGTTCCGGCGTGCCGCTTTGCGGATAGATAAAGCCTTCGAGGACGATTTCCGCCCGTGCTGGCACCTGCAGTGTATCGACGCCTGGGGTGATGCACTTTGCCAGTTCGGTGCGGCCGCCGCGCAGCAGGCCCGCGAACTGATATTCGGACAGCGTGTCCGGTACCGGTGTGACGGCGCCAAGGATCGTCGCCGGATCGGCGCCGAGCACGACCGCGACCGAATAAGGCTTGCCCGGGTTCTGCAGCGCGAACTCGCGGAAGTCGAGCGCCCCGCCGCGGTGAGCGAGCCAGCGCATGATCAGCTTGTTGCACCCGATCAGTTGCTGACGATAGATGCCGAGGTTCTGGCGCGTCTTGTTCGGGCCGCGCGTGACGGTCAGGCCCCACGTGATCAGCGGGCCGGCGTCGCCGGGCCAGCAGGTCTGGATCGGCAGCTTCGCGAGATCGACGTCGGCGCCTTCCCAGACGATTTCCTGGCAGGGCGGGGCGCTGACCGTCTTCGGCGCCATGTCCCAGACCGCCTTGGCGAGTGAGAACAGCTTGCCGGCGTCCTTGAGGCTCTTGGGCGGCTCCGGTTCCTTCAGGGCGGACAGGAGTCGCCCGACGTCCCGCAGGGACTCTAGCGCGGCGCTATCGCCGTTCTCCGCGCCCGCGTCGATGCCCATGCCAAGGGCGACACGGCGTGGCGTACCGAACAGGTTGCCGAGCACAGGGAACGCATGGTGCTGTTTGCCCTCGAACAACAGTGCGGGGCCGCCGACGCGCAGCACGCGATCGCACAGTTCCGTCATTTCCAGAACGGGCGAGACGTTTTGCGGGATGCGGCGCAGTTCGCCAAGCGTCTCGAGGCGACCGACAAAGTCGCGCAGGTCTTTGTATTTCATCTGGTCCTGATCAAGGCCGCGGCTGGCCGCGAGGTGAAGGCGCGACAGGCAATCGCCGCGCAGGATCGATTGTCGATTTTACCTGCGTTGGCTAACGCACGTTCGAAGGCAAAAGTGAGACCGCCCTGAAAGGGCCATAGCGCGCGGTTTTCGACGCGCTGAACACTGTTCATAATTACAATTAGTTATAACTTTAACTTTTCATAGCGTTGACGATCTATAAAACCCTGTTAGAATCCGTCCACATTGGTTGCAGGTCTTGCATTTTTTGACCACCACCCCGGTCTACTGACGCAACGCGTCACCGTTTGTCGATCCCTGCACGGCATTTGACGGTCTTGCCTGTTGTCCTCGCTGGTGCTTTTTGAGCGCCAGTTTTTTTCGTGTGGGAGCCCCGCCCGCGTGCTTTGCGAGCATGCCGCCGGACCTTTAATGGCTCCCCGAACGGTATTTACCGTTTTCCCGACGCCGCTGTTGCACTGACCAGAGCGCACGGTGTCTTGATTCTGCGAATGGCTGTACGTCGGCCTAGCCGATGCGTTCGCCGCTTCATGCAAATTGGGAGATCCGAATGAGCGCCTGGTTATCGTGGCGTCCCGATGAGCGACTCGCGCAGGTTATGCGCGGTGCATTACGTCGCGGGACGCGTATGAGTCATCACCTGTTCAGCATCGTTGGCGGGTTCGCTGTCGTACTGTCAGTCGCACTTTGGCTGATGCCGACATGGCGCGGCACCCTCGCCGCAAAGCTGATGCCGGTCATTTCTGCCGCTGTGCGGGCAGGTCCCGCGCGTCTGCTGCAAGGCAACCCGCTGCCGTCCTTTGGACCGCCCCCCAGGTCCGATGATTCCCTGTCTTCGAATCAGCCCGTGAGCGTCGATACCGGCAAGAGCGGTTCGACCGCCAACACCAGCTATGATGACGCCTTCGATGGCAGCGGCACCGCCGGGCTCGGCGCAGTGGCGTTGAACGGCCTCGATCCGCGCACCTTGCCAAGCGTCGGCTCGCTCGCGCGCATGATTCCCACCCAGCGTGTTTCTGCCGATGCCCGCGACGATCGCGTCCTGATCTCGACGCGCGAGCAGGATCTCGTCGCTTCCTTTCTTTCCCGCCGCTATCGCGTCGCGCAGGAGCCGGTCGGCGAGCTCGTGAAAGCGGCGTTCGATACCGGTCGCGAAGTGGGGCTCGACCCGCTGCTGCTCCTCGCGGTGATGGCGATCGAATCGGGTTTCAATCCTTACGCTGAGAGCGGGGTCGGCGCGCAAGGCCTGATGCAGGTCATGTCGAAAGTGCATTCCGACAAGTTCGAATACTTTGGTGGCCAGAGCGCCGCCCTCGAGCCGCTCACCAACATCAAGGTCGGCGCGCTCGTGCTGAAGGACTGCATCGCGCGCGGCGGCTCGCTGCCGGGCGGTTTGCGTCTGTACGTCGGTTCGACGTCGCAGGACGACGGCGGTTACGGCGCGAAGGTCATGGCCGAACGTGGCCGTCTGCGTGACGTGGCGCGCGGCCGCAAGGTACCCATCAACGCGCCGCAGGCTCCGACGACGACCGCATCGACGACGCCGGCAACGGGTGCGACGAATCAGGTGAAGCGCGTGCAGGTGACGCTCGACGGCGCGCATCCGCTGAGCGCCTCGAAGACTGTCGCGGCGCACGACAAGTCGCCACAGCAGGACGACGCCAGTTCGAACGGGCAAAAGCATGCGGCGGAACCCGAACTGGGCGCGTAAGTTTCATCGAGCCAACTCACCAGTACCAGCGGTAAAAGAAAAGGGCGCCTTCGGGTGCCCTTTGTCATTCCGTCATTCCGTCATTCCCGCGCGGCGCGGGTTGCCGTAGACGTCGTAGCGCTCAGCGGCCGAACAGCGTCCGCAATCGCTCGACTGCTTCTTCGAGCTTCGCGTAAGCCGTCGCATAGGACAGGCGGATATAGGTCTGCGGCGCGTGCGTGCCGAAGTCTATCCCCGGCACGAGCACGATGCCGGCATCGTGCAGCATCGCCTTCGTCAGCGCTGCACTGTTACCGGCTGCAGGATGCGCGACGTGGGTACAGTCCGCGTAGACGTAGAACGCGCCATCGGGCATTACCGGCACCGAGAAGCCCAGTGACTCAAGGGCCGGCGCGATGAAGTCGCGGCGACGTTTGAACTCGAGACGGCGCCCCTCGTAGATCGCGATCGTGTCCGGTTCGAAGCAGGCGAGAGCCGCGTGTTGCGCCAGCGCGGACGCGCAGATGAACAGGTTCTGCGCGAGCTTCTCGAACGCACTGACCATCGCCGGCGGCACCACCAGCCAGCCGAGCCGCCAGCCGGTCATGTTGAAGTACTTCGAGAAGCTGTTGACCGTGATGACGTCGTCGCCAAACGAAAGCGCCGACACGGGCGGAGCGTCATAACTCAGACCCTGATAGATCTCGTCGACGATCGTAAAGCCACCGCGCGCGCGTACGGCGCTCACCATCCGCTTCAGTTCGTCTGGTTCGATCGAGGTGCCCGTGGGGTTCGAGGGCGAAGCCAGCAGCACGCCGCGTGTGCGTTCATTCCACAGCCGTTCGACATCCGCAGCGGTCAACTGGAAGCGTTCCGCCGGGCCGCTCGGCACGAGCACGGGCTTGCCTTCGGCAGCGGCGACGAAGTGCCGGTTGCAGGGATAGGATGGATCGGGCATCAGCACTTCGTCGTCGCGATCGACGAGCGCCGCGCAGGCGAGCAGTAACGCCGCCGAAGCACCAGCCGTCACGACGATGCGCGCCGGGTCGACCGTGATGCCGTATACCTGCTGATAGTGCGCCGCAATCGCTTCGCGCAGTGCCGGCAGGCCGAGGGCGTTCGTGTACTGCGTGACACCCCGGCGTAAAGCATGCGTGGCCGCCTCGATGACGGGCTCAGGAGCGGTGAAATCGGGCTCGCCGATCCCCATGTGGATAATGTCGCGCCCCTGGCGCTCCAACACGGCGGCTTCCTTGGCCAGTTCCATTACGTAAAACGGCTGGATGGCGTCGACGCGTGCGGCGAGCCGTACCAGAGGTTCTGTCACGGTATTCATACAGATGATTCCAGTTTCTCGAGGACGGCCCCAAGCCGGGCGGTGCCGGACCTTGCCGGCCTCACGTCCACATACAGCGCGGTGATCCGGCCACCGCCGCGGCGGATCAGCGCTTGCGGGCCGCCTGCGTTTCGGCCGCGCGCAGTTGCACCGACAGCTTGTCCAGCACGCCGTTCACGTATTTGTACCCATCTGCGCCGCCGAAAGTCTTGGCGAGTTCGACGGCCTCGTTGATCACAACGCGGTACGGAATGTCGATGTGATTCTTCAACTCGAACGCAGCAACGAGCAGCACCGCGCGTTCGACCGGCGAAAGCTGGTCGATCGGGCGGTCGAGGCACGGCGTCAGGTCAGCCGAGAGCGCTTCGGAATCGCGAATCACGCCGTGCAGCAATGCGTCCAGATGCTCGTGATCGGCCTTGTCGAAGCCCTGCGCGCCGCGCAGTTGCGCGTCGATTTCACCGGCGGGCGCACCCGACAGCAGCCACTGATACAGACCTTGCGTGGCCAGTTCGCGGGAACGTCTGCGAGCGCTCTTCATGCCCGTTCCTCTTCGTCTTCCTCGTCTTCATCTTCGTCGTCGTCATCGCCGTCGAGCTGTTCCAGCGCGACCGCGAGATTCGCCATCTCGACCGCCACACGGGCTGCGTCGCGACCCTTTTCGGTCATGCGCGCGACGGCCTGTTCGTCGGTTTCCGTGGTTAGCACGGCGTTCGCGATCGGCACACCGAAGTCGAGCGTGATGCGCGTAATACCCGCACCGCTCTCGTTCGACACGAGCTCGAAGTGGTACGTTTCGCCGCGGATCACCGCGCCGAGCGCGATCAGCGCGTCGAACTGGCCGCTTTCGGCGAGCTTTTGCAGCGCAAGCGGGATTTCCAGTGCGCCCGGCACAGTGACGAGCAGGACATCTTCGCCGGTCACGCCGAGGCGTTCGAGTTCTTCGATGCAGGCGTCGGCGAGGCCGTTGCAGACGGGTTCGTTAAAGCGCGACTGGACGATGCCGATGCGTAGGCCGTCACCGTCGAGATTCGGTTGGTATTGTCCGATTTCCATATGTGATCCGTAGTGTTTGGGAGGGGCTAGGGTGAGCGGTAAGTATCCGGGTGATCAGCCCTGCGCTTGCGCGGAGCCAGGCGGGCAGTTCGCCGACTTGCTGCCGGGCATTGGCACGAAGCCCGTAACCTCGAGCCCGTAGCCCGACATGGTGCCCAGCTTGCGAGGGTTCGACAGAACCTGCATCTTGCCGACACCCAGTTCGCGCAGGATCTGCGCGCCGATGCCGTAGGTCTTGAAATCGACCGGACGACGTTTCAGCGCTTCGGCGCGTTCTTTCTCGTCGAAGGCCTTGAACACGTCGATCAGGTGGTCTTTCGTGTCGCCGCAATTCAGCAGTACGACTACGCCGAGATCGCGCTCGGCGATTTCTTTCATCGCGGCGTCCAGCGTCCACGAGTGGGTCGAGGCGCCGACTTCCAGCAGGTCCAGCACCGAAAGCGGTTCGTGCACGCGCACAGGCGTATCGCGCTCCGGCGTGGGGGTCCCGCGGACCAGCGCAATATGCGGCGAGCCGCTTGGCTGGTCGAGGTACATGACCGCGCGGAACGGGCCGTGAGCGGTCTGCATAGTGCGTTCGCAAATGCGCTCGACGATCGATTCGGTGCGGCTGCGGTAGTGGATCAGGTCGGCGATCGTGCCTACCTTCAGGCCGTGTTCCTGCGCGAATTCGATCAGGTCGGGCAGGCGTGCCATCGTGCCGTCGTCCTTGATGACTTCGCAGATCACCGCGGCCGGCGTGAGACCCGCGAGCGCTGTGAGATCGCAGCCGGCCTCCGTGTGGCCGGCGCGCACCAGCACGCCGCCGGGTTGGGCCATGATCGGGAAGACGTGGCCCGGCTGGACGATATGCTCCGCGCGTGCGTCGTGCGCAACGGCGGTGGCGATGGTGCGGGCGCGATCCGCTGCGGAAATGCCGGTTGTCACGCCCTCGGCCGCCTCGATGCTGACGGTGAATGCCGTGCCGTACTGCGTGCCGTTGCGGTACGTCATGAGCGGCAGGTTGAGGTGCTTGCAGCGCTCCTGCGTAAGCGTCAGACAGATCAGGCCACGGCCGTAGCGGGCCATGAAATTGATCGCTTCCGGTGTGACGAATTCGGCGGCGATCACCAGGTCGCCCTCGTTTTCGCGGTCTTCTTCGTCGACGAGTATCACCATCCGGCCGGCTTTCAGTTCGGCGATGATCTCAAGTGTGGAGGCGAGCGTCATGTTGGCGAGAATGTCGGGAAAGTGCGTATTTTACGCCACGCGGACGGGCGCGTCGTCACTGGCCGGACGGCATAGCCCGTCTGGCCAGTGACGACGAATGAAGTGCGACGCGTAAGCTGTCCGACAAGAGGTGCCGGCCAGCCACGGCGTCGCGCGAAAACCCGCGGTGCGGAATGCCAGGCAGCCGTTATTTCGGCGCGTTCATCATCCGTTCGACGTAGCGCGCGATCAGGTCGATTTCCAGGTTGACCTGGCTGCCAGGCTCGAGGTTCTTGAGCGTCGTGACCTGAACCGTATGCGGAATCAGGTTGATCGAAAACTCACTGCCGCCGTCCACGTCCTTGACCGAATTGACGGTCAGGCTCACGCCGTTGACGGTGATTGAACCTTTGTAGGCAAGATAGCGGCCGATCTCACGCGGGGCCAGCACGCGCAGTTCATGCGATTCCCCGACCGGCGCGAAATGCAAAACCGTGCCCAGACCGTCGACGTGACCGGAGACGATATGCCCACCCAGCCGGTCATGTGCGCGCAGCGCCTTTTCCAGGTTGACTTCGCCGGTTTGACCGAGGCCTGCCGTGCAGTTCAGGCTCTCGCGCGAGACGTCGACGTCGAACGTACGCGCGGTCTTTTCGATGACCGTCATGCACGCGCCCTGAACGGTGATGCTGTCGCCGAGCTGGACGTCCTCGAGGTCGAGGCTTCCGGCGTCGATCGACAGACGTACGCCCGCATCGCCTGCATTGCCGAGCGGCGTGACTGATTCGATGCGGCCGACCGCCGCGACGATTCCTGTAAACATCGTGCTGGTTCCTTGTTCAGTGCGAAGGTTCATGCGGCACGAGCCGCGCGAGAATTCGCAGGTCGTTGCCGATGCGGTCGACCGTATGAAATTGCAGCTGCACACGGCCGCTGAGCGAGGCCGGAGCAACGAGATTGAACATGCTCATCGAGTCCATGCCGAGCAGGCTCGGTGCAAGGTAGACGAGCAGTTCGTCGACGCAGCCCTCGCGCAGCAGCGAGCCGTTCAGCTTGTAGCCCGCTTCGACGTGCAATTCGTTGACGCCCCGCTCGCCGAGCACTTTCAGCATGGCCGGCAAATCGACCTTGCCGCTGGCATTCGCGAGCTGGACGATTTCTGCGCCACGGTCGTGCAGCGCCTCGGCGCGCTCGGCGTGACGCTCGTCGAGATTGCCGCAGAAGATCAGCGTCGGCGCGCCGGCGAGGATCTGGGCTTCCAGCGGCACGTCGAGCTGGCTGTCGATCAGCACGCGTTTGGGTTGGCGTGGCGTATCGACGGCGCGCACGGTCATGCGTGGATTGTCTTCCTTGACGGTGCCGATGCCGGTCAGAATCGCCGACGCACGGGCGCGCCACGCATGGCCGTCGGCGCGTGCGGCCTCGCCGGTGATCCACTGGCTTTCGCCCGAGGGCAGGCCGGTGCGCCCGTCGAGCGATGCCGCGACCTTCATCCGCACCCACGGGCGGCCGCGCGTCATGCGTGACACGAAGCCGATGTTCAGCTCGCGCGCTTCATTGGCGAGCAGCCCGCAGCGGACCTCGATGTCGGCATCGCGCAGCATCGTGAGACCGCGTCCGGACACCTGCGGATTCGGGTCCTCCATCGCGGCGATCACGCGCTCGACCTGCGCGTCGATCAACGCGTGCGCGCACGGCGGCGTGCGGCCGAAGTGGCTGCATGGCTCGAGCGTGACGTAAGCGGTCGCGCCTCGCGAATCGTGTCCGCGCGAACGCGCGTCCTTCAGCGCGCGTATTTCGGCATGGTCCTGGCCGGCCGGCTGGGTGAAGCCTTCGCCGATTACCTCGCCGTTCTTCACCAGCACGCAGCCGACGCGCGGGTTCGGGTCGGTCGTGTACATGCCGCGCTTCGCAAGGGCGAGCGCGCGTTCCATATGGACGAAATCGGTTTGCGAGAACATCGGCGTCGTGTCGGTTTCAGGTCGGACCAGGTTCAGGCAGCGAGCGCAGCAAAGGCACTGCGCGCGGCGGCGACGGTTTCGTCGACGATCGCGTCGTCGTGGGCGATCGACACAAAGCCCGCTTCGTATGCCGACGGCGCGAAGTACACGCCTGCGTCGAGCATCCGGTGGAAGAACGCGTTGAAACGAGGCACGTCGCTCTTCGTGACCTGCGCAAAGCTCGCGGGGATCGCATCGGTGAAATACAGGCCGAACATGCCGCCAAGCGAATCCGCCGCGAACGGCACCTTCGCTTCACGGGCCGCCTGGGCGAGGCCCTTCACGAGGCGCGCCGTCTGCGCGCTGAGCCGGTCGTAGAAGCCGGGCGCCTGGATCAGCTGCAGCGTCTTCAGACCTGCCGCGACCGCGATCGGATTTCCCGACAGCGTGCCCGCCTGATACACGCCGCCAAGCGGCGCGAGGTGAGCCATGATGTCGCGGCGGCCGCCGAATGCGGCGGCCGGCATGCCGCCGCCAATCACCTTGCCGAGGCACGTCAGATCCGGCGTGATGCCGTACACCTGCTGCGCGCCGCCGAGGGCGACACGGAAGCCGCACATCACTTCGTCGAAAATCAGCACGGCGCCGTATTGGGTACACAGGCGGCGCAGCGCGGACAGGAATTCAGGCGTTGCGCGCACGAGGTTCATGTTGCCCGCAACTGGCTCGACGATCACCGAAGCGATCTCGTCGCCGAACGCCTTGAACGCTTCTTCGAGTTCCGCGACGTTGTTGTATTCGAGAACAGTCGTGTGTTTCGCGATATCGACCGGCACGCCCGCCGAAGTCGGATTGCCGAACGTCAGGAGACCCGAGCCGGCCTTCACGAGCAGGCTGTCCGCATGGCCGTGATAGCAGCCTTCGAACTTGACGATGCGGCTGCGGTTGGTAAAGCCGCGGGCGAGGCGCAGAGCGCTCATTGTCGCTTCCGTGCCGCTCGACACCATGCGGACCTGTTCGATCGACGGCACCAGCTTGCAGATTTCTTCGGCGATTTCCACTTCGGACTGCGTCGGCGCGCCGAACGAGAAGCCGTTCACCAGCACCCGCTGGACCGCTTCGAGCACTTCCGGATGTACGTGGCCGACGATCATCGGCCCCCAGGAGCCGATGTAGTCAATGTAGCGCTTGCCGTCGGCGTCCCAGAAGTACGCGCCCTCTGCGCGTTCGATGAAGCGCGGCGTGCCGCCGACCGAACGGAAGGCGCGCACGGGCGAATTGACGCCGCCCGGGATGGTGAGCTGGGCGCGTTCGAAGAGAGCTTCGTTCCTGGAATTGCTGGACATGGACTTTGGACCTGCCTGTTGTGATCTGCCTGATCGGGAAGCACAGAAGCGCGCGATGCCAGAGGCGGCGGGCGGCTTGTCCGCCGGTCGCAGGCATTGCGGCGGCTGGATGGATATCTGAAATTGTACCGGAGTCGTGCGTGCGAAGGCTGCCAGCCGGACGAGGCGGGTGGCGCGGGTGATTGCTGCCGCCGCGGGCGCCTGCGGGAGTCCCCTTGCGGGGAACGATCACCGCCGTCCGTCCGGGCGTCGCGTACAATTAGGGCGCTGTCGTCGCAGTCGTTTCTCATGGTTCGCCGCCTGTGCGGTCGAGCCGCTTCTTCCGGATTCCCATGTCTCACGTCGCCAGACGCCGGCCCGATGGCCGGCTGATTCTGTTGCTCGGTGCGCTTGCCGCATGCGGGCCGATCTCCATCGACATGTATCTGCCGAGCCTCCCGTCGATCGCCCAGGCGTTCTCGGTGGCGGCGGGCGCGGCGCAGTCGACGCTGACGAGCTTCATGTTCGGCTTTTCGATCGGCATGCTGCTGTACGGCCCGTTGTCGGATTCGTTCGGCCGGCGGCCGGTGCTGCTCGGTGGGATCGTGATGTACGTGCTTGCCAGCGTCGCATGTGCGCTGTCGTTCTCGATCGGCTCGCTGATGCTGTTTCGCTTCGTGCAGGCGCTGGGCGCCGGCGCGGCTTCAGTGCTCGCGCGCGCGATCGCCCGCGATGCCCACGAGCCGACCGATGCCGCCCGCGTGTTGTCGATGCTGGCGATCGTGACGTCAATCGGTCCGTTGCTTGCGCCGCTGATCGGTGGCCAGTTGCTGCTGCTCGGTGGCTGGCGTGCCGTATTCGTGACGCTGACGATCTTCGGCGCCGTCTGCGCAGTGACAGCATTCCTGCGCGTGCCGGAAACCTGGCCGCGTGAAAAGCGCGCGAGTTCGGCTGTGCTGCAATCGTTCGCGGCGTACGGCAAGCTGCTGCGAGATCCGGTTGCGTGGGGGCACATGCTGTGCGGCGGCATGGCGTTTGCGTCGATGTTCGCGTACATCACGGCGACGCCGTTCGTGTACATCGAGTATTTCCATGTGTCGGCGCAGCACTATGGGTTTCTGTTCGGCCTGAACATCATCGGCATCATGTTGGGTAACCTCCTGAACACCCGGTTTGTCGGCCGGCTCGGCCCGCTGCCGATCATCTCGTTCGCCGCGACGATCAGCACCGTGGCGTCGCTGTTCGTTGCGCTCGTTTGCCTGACGGGGTGGGGCGGCTTGTGGTCGATCGTTGCGGGGCTGTTCTTCGTGGTCGGCGTGGTGGGTGTGCTGGCAGCCGATTGCACGACCGAATTGATGCACCGCTATCCGCGCAACGCCGGCGCGGCAGCGGCCGTGTTCGGCGCGATGCAGCTCGCGCTGGGCGCGGTTGCAAGCGTCGCGGTCGGACTCTGGCAGGGCGGCACGCCGAAGGGCATGGGCGCGACGATCGGCGTCACGGGGCTGCTCTGTTACGTAGGGAGGTGGCTCGTCATCCGCTGGCATGGCCGGCCGTTGCCCGGCGTGCGGGTGAGCCAGGGCTAGCGGTTCGCGGCGCAGCGCAAGGTCTCGGGCAATAGCCCGCAAATGATGATGTTGTTGCCGGTGGCGAGCACTCGCAGAACCATAAGACAGCAATAAAAAGCGCCCAGGCCGGGCGCTTTTTTACTGCAGGTAACCAGACGAAAAGCCCTGCTCACTCCTTCGCCGAAGATGCCGCCCCGTGGCTTAGCCAGTCGAGCACCGCGGTGGCATCGTCGTCGGCGCCCTCGCGTACTTTCGCGACAGCTTCGCTGACTTCGGCATCCGGCATCGCGCGCCGGATTGCAACGCCGACCGCAAGAATGTCGATCATCACCAGATGCAGGATGCGAGAAATCATCGATAGCTGCGATTCGCGCATCTCGATGTGATCGGTTTCCAGCGCGACAGTTGCGCGTTTCGCGAGCGGCGTATTGCTCGACGTGATCGCGATCACCTGCGCACCCGCCTGCATCGCGACTTCGAGCACGCGCAGCAACTCGGGCGCGCGGCCCGATTTCGACACGGCCACGATCACATCGCCCTTGCCGAGCAAGGCGGCCGACGCGGCCTGCATGTACAGATCGCCGTAGGCAATCGTCGGAATGCCGAAGCGGAAGAACTTGTAGTGTGCGTCCTGCGCGACGATGTTCGAATTGCCAAGCCCGTAGAACTCGATCCGCCGTGCGCCATTCAACAGATCGATGGCGCGCTCGACATGCTCGAAGTTCAGATGCTCGCGCAACTGGAGGATCGCCGAGACTGTGTTGTCGAGCACCTTCGCGCCGAAGTCGGTCGCGGTGTCACCCAGATGCACCTGGCTGTGGCTGACCGGAATCGTGCCGGTCAGGCCAGTCGCGAGTTTCAGCTTGAAATCGGACAGACCCTGGCAGCCGAGCGAGCGGCAAAAGCGGATCACCGTCGGCTGGCTCACATCGGCCTTGCGCGCGATATCGACGATCGGATCATTGATGATCGAGCGCGGATGATTCAGCGCGAGATCGGCAACGCGCCTTTCAGCGGGCGTAAGCGCATCACGCATCTGACGGATGCGCTCGAACACGGCCGACGAACTGCCACCGGCGCGATTCGAAAGCTGCTCCGCAAGAATCGCCGACACGCCGAGAAACGCCGGATACTGCGCGGTAATCACATACGTGGGCACGTTCGACAGATACGTTTCGAAGCGGCCTTTCGCCTCGAAGCGCTTGCGGAACGACGAGCGCGCGAACAGTTCGCCGAGCCGCGGCACGACGCCGCCGCCGATATAGATGCCGCCGAGCGAGCCGAGCGTCACCGCGATATTGCCCGCGAAGGTGCCGAGAATGCCGCAGAAGCAGTCGACCGTTTCAGCGGCGAGCGGCTCGCCCTCGAGCGCACGCGTGACGACCCCGGACGTATCGACCGATGCCGGCACGCGCTTCTTGTCCCGTGCCGACAGAGCGCGATAGATCAGTTCGAGACCGGGGCCCGCCGCCACACGTTCGAACGATACATGCGACCACTTCTTGCGCGCGAATTGCATCACGATGTCTTCGCGTTCGTCGGACGGCGCGAACGTGGAGTGACCGCCTTCGCTGCCGAGCGCGATCCAGCGGTCGTCGGCGGGAATGAGGCCCGATACGCCAAGACCCGTGCCCGCACCGAGCAGGCCGATCACGCTGTTCTGCCGGCGCTGGCCGCCCCCTACCTGCACGCGCTGCGAGTCCGTGAGTCCCGGCAATGCCATCGCGAGCGCGGTGAAGTCGTTGACGACCAGCAGCGTGTCGAAGCCGAGTGCGCGGCGCGTCGCTTCGATCGAAAAGGTCCAGTCGTGATTGGTCATGCTGACCTGATCGCCGTCGACCGGATTCGCAATCGCAATGGCTGCGTGATTCACGCGGCCGATCTTCGTGTCCTTCAGGTACTTCTTGATGACTTCGGCGACGCCGGGATAATCCGCGCACGGGTACACCAGCACGTTGACGATTTCGCCCGGGCCCGTCTCGAGGGCGAAGCGCGCATTCGTACCACCGATGTCGGCGAGAAGCCTCGGTCCATCGGCGTGCTGGCCCGCGCCCGGGACAGACTTAGTTTGCACACCAGTAGACATCGAGTCTCACTCCCTTGTCATTTGCCAACTTCGAGATGGCATTTTTTTGTGGCGCAGCCGCTGCCTCTTGCAGCACGTCGAGCTTGCGCGGTCCGGCGATCAGCAGATACAGATGTCCCACCTGTTGCAACGCGGAAAGCGACCAGCTCACACGCGCATGCGGCGCATTGCCCGGGTGCACGGCAACGAAGCGCTCCGGCGTGGTGATCGCGTGATCCCACTCGGGCGCGTCCGCGAAGATCGATGCCGTATGACCGTCTTCGCCCATGCCGAGCACCGCGACGTCCGGCACGCGGCGCAACGGGTCGGCGTTGAGCCGCGCGATATGAGCGTCGAGCTGCTGCGTCGTATCGACGAGCGGCCAGAAGGCGGCATCGCGCGCGGCGTGCCGAAGCAGTGTTTCGTGGGCGAGACGCGCATTGCTGGCGTTGTCCGTTTCCGGCACCCAGCGGTCGTCGACCAGCGTCACATCGATCTGCGCCCAGTCGAAAGGTTGAGTCGACAACGTCTGCAGGAACGGGCGCGGACTGGTGCCGCCGGACACTGCAAGCGTCGCGCGGCGCACGCCGGTCTCGCGCGCGCTCGCCTGTGCGGCAAGCGACGCATGTAACGCGTCACCCACCGCCTTCGCCAGCGCGTCGGATTGGGCGCGCGGGTCGTCGAAAGCGTGAAGCTCGATCACTTCTCCTCCATGCTGCTTTCTTGTTGGTCTACGGGTGTACGTCGACCGTTTCCCGCTGCGGCCTTCAGGCAATCACCTCATGCCATCACTTCAGGCTTGTGCACTGCGGGGCTGCTGCAGGTCCGGTTCAACCCGCTTCAATATTTGCCAATGCGGCGTCGCGACAGGCGAGGTCGTGCGAAAGCCGTACGCGGCCTCGCGTTACCACGACGTCAGTTCTCTTCTTCCAGCCAGCAGGTGCCATGCTGCGCGAGCATCGCACTCGCTGCCGCCGGCCCCCAGGTACCCGCCGCATACGGCTTCGGCGGTTTTTGCGAACTACTCCACTCATTCAGGATCGGCTCGACCCAGCGCCATGCGGCTTCCTGTTCGTCGCGTCGCACGAAGAGCGCGAGGCGGCCGTTGATCACGTCTAGCAACAGACGCTGATATGCCTCCATCTGGCCTTCGCGGAAGAACCGGTCGAACGCGAGGTCGAGGTGCACGCTTGCCAGGTTCATGCCTTCGCCGGGCTGCTTGGCAAGGCAATACAGACGAATCGTCTCGTTCGGCTGCAGACGGATGACAAGACGGTTCGCGCCTGGACGAAGGGCCGTCGGTCCCAGCGCCGAATGCGGCACCGGACGGAAATTGACGACGATCTCCGCCACGCGATCCGCGAGCCGCTTGCCGGTGCGCAGAAAAAACGGCACGCCGGACCAGCGCCAGTTCTCGATTTCCACCTTCAGCGCGACAAAGGTTTCCGTCGTGCTTTCCGGCTTGACGCCAGGTTCGGATGCATAGCCCGGCACCGGCGTGCCACGGATTCCGCCGGCATGATACTGGCCCCGCACGGCAACCTTGCCGATCTCGTTCGGGTCGACTCGTTTCAGCGCGCGCAGCACACGCAGCTTTTCATCGCGGACCGAATCGGAATCCATCGAATGCGGCGGCTCCATCGCGACAATCGAGAGCAGTTGCAGCAAATGGTTCTGCACCATGTCGCGCAGCGCGCCGGTATTGTCGTAGAAATCGCCGCGGGCTTCGACACCCAGTTCTTCCGCGATCGTGATCTGAATGCTTTCGACCCACTCGCGACGCCACAGCGGCTCGAAGAGCGCATTGCCGAAACGCAGCGCGAGCAGGTTCTGCACCGGCTCTTTCCCGAGGTAGTGGTCGATCCGGTAGATCTGCTCTTCCGCGAAGATTTCGCCGACTGCATCGTTGATCGCGTTCGATGACCGCAGGTCGTAGCCGAGCGGCTTTTCCAGCACAATGCGGGCGTTTTCGTTCAGCCCGACCGAGGCGAGCGCATGACAGATCGGCACGAACAGCGACGGACCCGTCGCGAGATAGAACACGCGGATGCCGGGCAGGTTGCTCACCGCATCGCGCAGCACCGTGAAGTCTTCGGCTTTGCCCAGGTCGAGCTTCACATAGAGGATGCGCTCGAGAAAGCTCGCCCACGCGGCTTCATCGAGACCCTCCTTCGACACATGCGCCTTGACGTGTTCGTTGACCCACTGCAGATAACTGTCGCGGTCTTCCTCATGACGCGTGACCGCCACGATCCTGCCGCTTGCCGCCAGCATGCCTGCACGGTGTGCTTCATACAGTGCAGGCAGTATCTTGCGCATCGACAGGTCGCCGGTTCCGCCGAAGAGAACGAAGGTGAAACTTGAATCGGTTTGCATGTGTCTCCGTCGATGTCCTGGGGCCGCGGCAGGCGACCGTAGTCCGATAAAATTTTTTTTTGACACTGAATTGTAGTTTAACTACAATCCAAATCAAGAGGTAACGCTAATTCGAATAAAAAAGCGTGCGCTGCATGGCGAGATACGCGTTTTCCCGAATCAGCGAAGCGTCCCTGCATGTTAACGGACATTGCGTTTCAGTATGGTCTGGCGGGTCTTCCAGCCGGCTTGCTGCAGGCGGGTATCCAGCTTCATGTGCGGCCCGCCCTCGAGTCTGCAGCGCGCCACAGCGAGCAGGCAAAAACCAGAAGAGGAGACAGTCAGTTGCACCCAGAACCACTCATCTCTTGAGCGTCCAGCGGCCGGATTCCGGTGCGCCGGCCATGCACACGCATCGGCTGCCCGACGTTCGACCGCCCTTGTTTTGCCTGTTTGACCAACCACCGCACCCTGTCTAACCAGGGGCATCCGTTTTTTTCAGGTGTCTGGAGGAGATAAGCAATGAAATTTCGCACGATCATGGGCGCTCTGTGCGCCGCAGGTCTGATGTGTGGCGTGTCGGCTGTGCAGGCGGCCGAGTCGGTCGAAGTGCTGCACTGGTGGACTTCGGGCGGCGAATCGAAGGCCGTCGGCGTCCTGAAGGACGACATGACGAAGCAGGGCTACACGTGGAAAGACTTCGCGGTCGCAGGCGGCGCAGGCGCGGCAGCCATGACGGCACTCAAGACACAGGTGATCTCGGGTAACGCGCCGAGCGCAGCCCAGATCAAGGGTCCGCTGATCCAGGAATGGGCGCAGCAAGGCGTGCTGGTGCCGATCGATACAGCGGCTGCCGACTGGAAAAAGAACCTGCCGCCGGAAATCGACAAGATCATGCGCGCGGACGGCCACTATGTCGGCGCACCGTTCTCGGTGCACCGCGTGAACTGGCTGTACATCAACAAGGCTGCGCTCGAGAAGGCAGGCGGCAAGGTCCCGACCACGTGGCCTGAGTTCTTCGCCGTCGCTGACAAGATGAAGGCAGCCGGCATCCAGCCGATCGCGATGGGCGGCCAGCCGTGGCAAGACCTGACGCTGTGGGAAGACGTCGTGCTGTCGCAGGGTGCGGACTTCTACAGGAAGGCGCTGGTCGATCTCGACGAGAAGACGCTGACCTCGGAAAAGATGGTTGGCGTGTTCGACACGGTCCGCAAGATCCAGGGCTACTTCGACGCAGGCCGTACCGGCCGTGACTGGAACCTCGCGACAGCGATGGTCATCAACGGCAAGGCTGGCATGCAGTTCATGGGCGACTGGGCGAAGGGCGAATTCGCCAACGCCGGCAAGAAGTCTGGTGAGGACTATGTCTGCGCCGCAGTGCCGGGCACGGAAAAGGCCTATACGTTCAACGTCGACTCGTTCGTGTTCTTCCAGCAGAAGGGCCAGAAGGCGGCAACGCCAGGTCAGCTCGCACTGGCGAAGACGATCATGTCGCCGGAGTTCCAGGAGCAGTTCAGCCTGTACAAGGGTTCGATCCCGGTCCGCCTCGGCGTGCCGATGGACAAGTTCGACGATTGCGCGAAGAAGTCGTACGCGGATGAACAGATCGCCATCAAGTCGGGCGGCTATGTTCCTTCGCTGGCGCACGGCATGGCTCAACCGGATGCAGCTGCCGGTGCGATCTCCGACGTCGTCACGAAGTTCATGAACTCGCAGCAGGATTCGAAGAGCGCAGTCGCAGCGCTCGCGAAGGCAGCGAAGACGAAGTAACGCGCGAAGTAAAGCGCGAAGCAGGCGCAGCGGCGCGCTTCACTGCCTGTCCATGCAGGCGTGAAGCGCGCCCTTCAGGCAACACGGCTTGACCACGGGGTTTTGCGGGCAAGCTCACGTAGAGTCACACCTGAGCCGGCAAGGCGCCGCGTGCGGTAGGCGCGCTCACCTGGCGGCACAGTTTCAGCAGGAGTCGAGTAGTGACTGCTTCTATCAGCGGAAACGGGAAGAAGACGGCCTCCGTTACCCGCCGCACGTCGCCGACCGCGGCGCTCGCCGATCGCTGGATTCCGAAGCTGGTGCTCGCACCCAGCGTCGTAATCAGCCTCATCTTTGTGTATGGTTTCATCCTGATTACCGGCTATCTGTCGCTCTCCAGTTCGCGACTGATGCCACGCTTTGAGTTCGCCGGCCTCGAGCGGTATCGGGAACTCTTTGACAACGACGTCTTCTGGACGTCGGCTGCGAACCTCGGCTGGTTCGGCATTCCGTTCATCGGCATCTGCATCGGGCTGGGGCTTTTCCTCGCCATCCTGCTCGACCAGCAGATCCGTAACGAAGGCGCGCTGCGCGCCGTGTTTCTGTATCCGATGGCGTTGTCGTTCATCGTGACCGGCACTGCGTGGCAGTGGATCATGACGCCGAGTATCGGCATCGAAAAGGTGTTCCACGACTGGGGCTGGACGAGTTTCTCGTTTAACTGGCTGGGCGACCCTGACAGGGCGATCTTCTGTGTGGTGATCGCGGCCGTCTGGCAGTCGACGGGCTTCGTGATGGCGCTTTTCCTGGCTGGCCTGCGCGGCGTCGACGCTGAAATCTTCAAGGCCGCGCAGATGGACGGCGCGGGACTGCCCACCATCTATCGCAAGATCGTGATTCCGAGCATGCGCCCGGTGTTCTTCTCGGTACTGCTGATTCTCTGTCACATCACGATCAAGACCTTCGACCTTGTCGTCGCATTGACGGCGGGTGGCCCGGGGACGTCGTCGTCGCTGCCGGCCATCTTCATGTACACGTTTTCGTTTAACCGCGGGCAGCTTGGCGTCGGCGCAGCGTCGTCGATCATGATGCTCGCTACCGTTGTGGCCGTGCTCGTGCCGCTGATGTATCTGGAATCGAGGAGCACCCGCAATGCCTAAGATGACGTTAAGCCGTGCCGTCATTTATGCGGCCCTGGTTCTGTTCGCGCTGTACTTCCTGTTTCCGTTGTATGTGATGCTGTCGACGTCGTTCAAGGACATCGACCAGCTGCGCACGGGCAACCTGCTGACGCCGCCAACCACCTGGACCTTTGCGCCCTGGATCAAGGCATGGAGCGGGGCGTGTACCGGCGTGCGTTGCGACGGCATGCAGCCGTTCTTCATGAACTCGGTGCGGATGGTGATTCCGGCCGTGCTGATCTCGTCGATCATTGGTGCGTTCAACGGCTATGTGCTCACGCACTGGCGCTTCCGCGGCGCCGATCCGATCTTCACGATGCTGCTGGTCGGCTGCTTCATTCCGTTCCAGGCGATCCTGCTGCCGATGGCGCGCCTCGAAGGCATCCTGGGTCTGTCGAATAGCATTACCGGCCTCGTGGTCGTGCACGTCATCTACGGCATCGCGTTCACGACGATGTTCTTCCGCAACTTCTACGTGAGCGTTCCGGCTGAGCTCGTGAAGGCGGCGCGCATCGACGGTGCGGGCTTCTTCACGATCTTCACGAAGATCCTGCTGCCGGTGTCGCTGCCGATTTTCATGGTCTGCCTGATCTGGCAGTTCACGCAGATCTGGAATGACTTCCTGTTCGGTATCGTGTTCTCCGGAGTCGACTCGATGCCGATCACAGTGGCGCTGAACAACCTCGTGAATACGTCGACGGGCGTGAAGGAATACAACGTCGACATGGCCGGCGCGATCATTGCCGCGCTGCCCACGCTGCTCGTCTACATCGTCGCCGGCCGCTACTTCGTGCGTGGCCTGACGGCGGGCGCGGTGAAGGGCTGATCGAGACTTAAGAACGCCGCCCGCGCACACGATGCGCCGGCGGCCCGAACACGGCATCCGGCCGGCATCGGCGGGACGCAAGAGACGCAGTACCAGAGACTAGAGGAATCACAGCATGGCAAGCCTTTCCATCCGTGACGTGTACAAGACCTACCCGAACGGGGTGCCGGTCCTGAAGGGTGTCAACATCGACATCGAAGACGGCCAGTTCCTGATTCTCGTGGGCGGCTCGGGCTGCGGGAAATCGACGCTGCTCAACATGATCGCCGGCCTCGAGTCCGTGACGAAGGGCGAGATCCAGATCGACGGCAAGACGGTGAACAACCTGTCGCCGAAAGATCGCGACATCGCCATGGTGTTCCAGTCATACGCGCTGTATCCGTCGATGACGGTGCGCGAGAACATCTCGTTCGGTCTGAACATCCGCAAGGTGCCGAAGACCGAACAGACGCAGATCGTCGATCGCGTATCGAACACCCTGCAGATCCAGCATCTGCTCGACCGCAAGCCCGGCCAGCTGTCGGGCGGTCAACGTCAGCGCGTGGCGATGGGCCGCGCGCTCGCGCGTGATCCGGTGATGTTCCTGTTCGACGAACCGCTGTCGAACCTCGACGCCAAGCTGCGTATCGAGATGCGCTCGGAAATCAAGCTGCTGCATCAACGCCTCGGCACGACGATTGTCTACGTGACGCACGACCAGATCGAAGCGATGACGCTTGGCGACCGCATCGCGGTGATGAAGGACGGTATCGTGCAGCAGTTCGGCGCCCCGCAGGAAATCTACGATTCGCCGTCGAACCTGTTTGTCGCGGGCTTCATCGGCGCGCCGCCGATGAACTTCATCCAGGGCAAGCTGGTGGAGCAGGGCGCGGGCGCCGGCATCGAACTCGATACCGGAGCGAAGCGCAGCGTGCTGAATCTGCCGTTCGACGCGGCGAAGCTGAAGTCGCATGTGGGCCGTGAAGTGATTCTCGGCCTGCGCCCGGAGCGCATCACCGACGCCCGCCATGCGCACAACATGGAAGGCGGCCAGTTGCAGCCGATCGAAGTGAACGTCGACGTGATCGAGCCGACGGGGCCGGACACGCTGGTGTTCGCGCAGGTCAATGGCAAACGGATCGTGAGCCGCGTGCACCCGGGGTCCAACCCGCAGCCGACGCAACCGATGACACTGCTGTTCGATGTGTCGAAGGCGGTGTTGTTCGATCCGGCGAACGAAGAGCGGATCGCCTAAGCTCGAAGCCTGTTTATCGCGAGAAGCAAGACAGGCCCCGATGCGTTCGGAAACGCATCGGGGCCTGTCTTTTTGCATGTGACGCTTCTAGTGCGGCAGTCGCACGTTCAGCTTGTAGGTGGCCAGCCGTGCAACAAGGATGAAGCCGGTGCCGATCAGCACGCTATAAATGGTGTCGAAGTTGATGTAATCGAGCAGCAGATAGATCCAGCAGCCCACGAACGCACACGTGGCATAGGGTCGTGAATCGCGCAGGATCAGCGGCACTTCGTTGCACAGCACGTCGCGAATGACGCCGCCGAATACGCCCGTCAACACGCCCATCATCACCGACGTGAACCACGGCATCTGCGCATCGAGCGCGAGCGACGTGCCGGACACGCTGAAGAGCCCGAGCCCGATCGCATCGGCGATCAGCAGCATGCGCTCTGAGACCACCCGCGAGATCGCTTTGAGCAACATCGGCGCGAAGATCGACAGCGCGAAGATCACGATCACGTAGTCCTGATGCTGAACCCAGTAGAAGGGTCGCCGTTCGAGCAGCACATCGCGTACGGTGCCACCCCCGAACGCCGTCGCGATGGCGACGAGGAATGTGCCGACCGCGTCGAGGCGCCGCGTGCGCGCCTCGATGAAGCCGGAGATCGCGTACGCAAAAATGGCCAGCGCTTCCATGATGGTCAGCGCCAGCGTGAGCCTTGGGTGAATCACCGGCGCTCCGTCAGGGTCTGGGTTGGGCGGGCGCGGCGCCCGGCTGCAGCAGGACGAGCACGGCGCCGGCGCCGCCATCGTGAGGACGTGCCTGACAGAACGCGATCACTTCTTCTTTCTGCACGAGCCAGGCGCGGACCTTGCCCTTCAGGACGGGCTCCTTGCCGACCGAGCCGAGCCCCTTGCCGTGGATCACACGCAGACAGCGCAGCCCACGCTTCACTGACTCGCGGATGAATTCGGCCAGCGCCTCGCGCGCTTCCTCGCGACGCATGCCGTGCAGATCGAGTTGCGCCTGCACGATCCACGATCCGCGGCGCAGCTTGCGCACCACTTCGTGGCTCACGCCGGGGCGGCAATACGACAGCGTTTCGTCCGTATCGAGCAGGATCTCCGGATCGAATTCGTCCGAGATGGCCTCGTGAAGGACGGCCTCTTCGTCGAGCTTCGTCTGAACAGGCAGCGGAGGGGGCGGGTTGCGCGGCTGCGTCGCGCGCGGTGGCACGACAAGCGGCGCGACACTGCCGATCTCGCGGCGGAACAGTTCGGCGTCGGCCGAGGCTTCGCGTTGCGCCGCTACGGCGGCGACGCGCTGACGCTCAAGCTTTTGCGCCTCGCCTTTCAGCGCGTCGCGCAGTGCGCCGAGGCAGGCGAGCCCCGCGGCGGGTTCAGGCAACGGCTTCGCTGGCGCGCTGGGCGTCTCGGCGGGGCGAGGCGCGGCAGTGCGCGCGCGTTTAGGTTCGCTTGGATGAGGCAGGTTTTTCGGCATGACGGTAAGTCGCGCTGCAGCTGCGGTTGGATCGTCGCGCGATGGCTTCCGGATGGGAGCGATCGCCGGGCGCCCGGATGCAAAAAGGGCCGCTTGCCTCGCGGCCGCGGCCCTTTCTATGCGTCGGGGAAGCGCCCTGTCGCTATTTTATCGCTCGGCTTCCGCGCTCATCACGTGTTCGCCGATTCCATCGTTGATGGTTTCCAGGTAGCGCTGTGCGTCGAGCGCGGCCATACAGCCCGTGCCGGCGCTCGTGACCGCCTGACGATACACGTGATCCTGCACGTCGCCGGCGGCGAACACGCCTGGCACGCTCGTGGCGGTTGCGTTGCCATTCAGACCGCCGCTCGTGATGATGTAGCCGTTCTTCATCTCCAGCTGGCCTTCGAAGATGTCCGTGTTCGGCTTGTGGCCGATCGCGACGAACAGTCCCTGCAGGTCGATATCGGTGGTTTCGCCGGTCTTCGTGTGCTTGATGCGCAGGCCGTTGACGCCGCCGTCGTTACCCTTCACTTCGTCAAGCACATGGTTCCATTTGATGTCGACAACGCCTTCCTTTTCCTTCTCCAGCAAGCGGTCGATCAGGATCGGCTCGGCGCGGAACTTGTCACGGCGATGGATGACCGTCACCTTCTTCGCGATGCCGGCGAGGTACAGCGCTTCTTCGACAGCCGTATTGCCGCCGCCGACCACGGCGACGTGCTGCTGCTTGTAGAAGAACCCGTCGCAGGTCGCGCAGGCGGACACGCCGCGGCCCATGAACGCCTCTTCCGACGCGAGGCCCAGGTACTGCGCCGACGCACCGGTCGCGATGATCAGCGAATCGCAGGTGTATTCGGCTGAATCGCCGACAAGGCGAATCGGCTTCTCGTCCAGCTTCGCCGTGTGGATGTGGTCGAAGATGATCTCAGTGTTGAAGCGCTCGGCGTGATCCAGAAAACGCTGCATCAGTTCCGGACCCTGCACGCCGCTCGCATCGGCCGGCCAGTTTTCGACGTCGGTCGTGGTCATCAGCTGGCCGCCCTGCGCGAGGCCCGTGACGAGCACCGGCGACAGGTTGGCGCGCGCGGCGTAGACAGCGGCGGTATAGCCGGCGGGGCCGGAACCGAGAATCAGAACCTTGGCGTGTTTCGTGGGTGCGGGCATGATCGAAATCCGTTTAAAAGCGTCTGCCTCGCCAGTGCGAAGCCGGGTGACTTGTTTCGAAGCAGTAGATGGGTATCAAGGCGACATTATAAAGGTGGGGGCCAGCCGCTGCTTCATGAAGCTTTATCATCGGTGCGATAGCCCCGGCCGCCGGGCGGCGGGGCTGCGCAAACGGGGAACTGGCCGGCTGGCAACGGTTACTGTCATTTACAGCCTTGGATGCGGCACTGCGTTTACAATAGGTTCGATCGAACGAATGGCGGCCGCGCACCCCGTTCCGGGCCGCACACGCAACAGGATCAATGGCAAAAGCTACCTATTCCGCGAACGCGCAGGCATTGCCACACCGCATGTCTCGCCTCTTCACCGAAATCCGCTGGATCTTGCAGGTCGCGCTCGGCGTCTTCCTGTTGATGGCGCTCGTCAGCTATACCCGGCGCGATCCGAGCTGGACCCACGCTGCGCAGGTTGACCACATTTCCAACTGGGCGGGCCGCGTCGGCGCCTGGACTTCTGACATCCTGCTGCTGCTCTTCGGCCTGTCCGCGTACTGGTGGGTCGTCCTGCTGGCGCGGCGAATCTCCGCCAACTACCGCCGCATCACGCACCACGAGGCGCTGCCGGAAGATGCGCCGCGCGACACGAGCTGGATCGCAGAAGCGTTCGCGTTCGTCCTCGTCCTGCTTTCCAGCAACGGCCTGGAGGCGCTTCGCATGTGGTCGCTGAAGGTACCGTTGCCGCGCGCCCCCGGTGGCGTGATCGGCGAAGCGGTTGCACGCGGTGTTTCGCATGCGCTCGGTTTCACGGGGGGCACGCTCGCGCTTCTGATCGCGCTTGCGATCGGGTTGTCGCTGTATTTCCGCTTTTCCTGGCTGTCGGTATGCGAGCGCGTGGGTGAATCGATCATTTCTGCCGTGACGCTCGCCAGGCTGCGCCGCGAGGCCGGCCGCGACCGCAAGCTCGGCGAAGCGGCTGCAGTGAAACGCGAAGGCAAGGTCGAGCAGGGGCGCGTGCGGATCGAGGAACACGAGCCGGTCATGATCGTGCCGCCCGTGGTCACGCCGGCCAAATCGGAGCGCGTCGAGAAAGAGCGTCAGGTGCCGTTGTTCACCGACTTGCCGGGCGATTCGACCTTGCCGCCCATCTCGCTGCTCGATGCCGCGCCGGCCGCCCAGGAAACCATTTCCGCCGACACGCTCGAATTCACCTCCCGGCTGATCGAGAAGAAGCTGAAGGATTTCGGCGTCGAAGTGAGCGTGGTTGCCGCGTATCCGGGTCCGGTTGTCACGCGCTACGAGATCGAGCCGGCCACCGGCGTGAAGGGCAGCCAGATCGTCGGCCTCGCGAAGGATCTGGCGCGCTCGCTGTCGCTGGTGTCGATTCGGGTGGTGGAGACCATTCCGGGCAAGAATTTCATGGCGCTCGAATTGCCGAACCAGCGCCGCCAGACCGTGAGCCTGTCGGAGATCCTCGGCTCGGCGGTCTATGCCGACGCTGCCTCGCCGCTCACCATGGGCCTGGGCAAGGATATCGGCGGCAAGCCGGTCTGCGCCGATCTGGCCAAGATGCCTCACCTGCTGGTCGCGGGTACGACCGGTTCGGGCAAGTCGGTCGGGATCAACGCGATGATCCTGTCGCTGCTGTACAAGGCGAGCGCCGAGCAGGTCCGCATGATCCTGATCGATCCGAAGATGCTCGAAATGAGCGTCTATGAAGGCATTCCTCATCTGCTGTGCCCGGTTGTCACCGACATGCGCCAGGCTGGTCATGCGCTGAACTGGGCGGTTGCCGAAATGGAGCGCCGCTACAAGCTGATGAGCAAGCTCGGCGTGCGTAATCTCGGCGGCTACAACAACAAGATCGACGAAGCGGCCAAACGCGAGGAAAAGATTCCGAACCCGTTCAGCCTGACGCCGGACGATGCGGAACCGCTTACGCGGCTGCCGAACATCGTCGTCGTGATCGACGAACTCGCGGACCTGATGATGGTGGTCGGCAAGAAGGTGGAGGAGCTGATCGCGCGGATTGCGCAGAAGGCGCGCGCCGCCGGTATCCACCTGATTCTCGCCACGCAGCGGCCGTCGGTGGACGTGATCACGGGCCTCATCAAGGCGAACGTGCCGACGCGGATGGCCTTCCAGGTGTCGTCCAAGATCGATTCGCGCACGATTCTCGACCAGCAGGGTGCGGAATCGCTGCTCGGCATGGGCGACATGCTGTATTTGCCGCCCGGCAGCGGTTTGCCCGTGCGCGTTCACGGCGCGTTCGTGTCTGACGAGGAAGTGCATCGCGTCGTCGACAAACTCAAGGAGCAGGGCGAACCGAACTACATCGAGGGCATCCTCGAAGGTGGCCTGGCAGGCGAAGGCGACGAGGGCTCCGCAGGGGGCGCGGGAACCGGCGCAGACGGTGGCGAGTCGGACCCTCTTTACGATCAGGCGGTCGAAATCGTGACCAAAAACCGTCGGGCGTCGATCTCGCTGGTGCAGCGGCATCTGCGCATCGGCTATAACCGCGCTGCGCGGCTGCTCGAGCAGATGGAGCAATCAGGAATCGTTTCCGCGATGTCGTCGAACGGCAATCGCGAGATTCTCGTGCCGGTCCGCGAGGCCGACTGACCGCCAAAGACCGCCGCGGCGCGACCGCGCTGCCTGGCGCCGTCGGCTCTGATTCCATGTATGGAGAATGATATGCAGCAATACGCCAGGCAGAGTGCCCGTCCCCGCCATTTGAGCCAACTGGTTCGCACGGTCGTGCGTGGTATCGGCGGCGTCGCAATCGGCGCGTCGGTTCTGTTCGCGTCGCAGGCTTTTGCGAGCGGCACCGAACAGCTGAAAGCCTTCGTCGCGCAGGTTCATGCAGCGCGCGGTACCTTCGTGCAGCGCGAGATCAAGGCGCCGAAGGACGCGCAGGGCGCGAGCGGCGCGATGCCGGCGATGTCGAGCGGCGGCACCTCGAGCGGCACGTTCCTGTTCGCGCGGCCCGGCAAGTTCATCTGGTCGTACGAAAAGCCGTACCAGCAACTGCTGCAGGCGGACGGCGACAAGCTCTACGTGTATGACAAGGATCTGAACCAGGTGACGGTACGCAAGCTCGGCGGCGCGCTCGGCGCGAGTCCGGCGGCGATCCTGTTCGGCAGCAATGACCTTGAAAAGAACTTCACGCTGCGCGACGCGGGCATGAAGGACGGCATCGACTGGCTCGAACTGACGCCGAAGTCGAAGGACACGCAGTTCCAGCGCGTCGGCATCGGTTTTCGCGACGGCAATCTCGAAGCAATGGAATTGCACGACGTATTCGGCAACGTGACGCTCCTGACTTTCTCGAACATCCAGAAGAATCCGTCGCTTCCGGCAGATCAGTTCAGGTTCACAGTCCCGAAGGGCGCGGATGTGATCAACGGCTGACCGGCGTGTGGCTTTCTTCCTCGCCGCGTGATGAATGCGCGGCTTGCATGTCGTCGATGAATGCTTCGACGATGTCTGTCCGGTGCTGCCGCGCCCGCGTGACCATATGAAACGCGACGCGGTAGCGCATCTGCTCCGGGTTCAGCGCCGCGAGCAAACCTTCCTTCAGATACCGCGCCGCGTAATGTTCGGGCAGATAGCCGAGATGGCAGCCTGACAGCACGAGCATTGCGACGGCCTCCATGTTGTCGGCAACGGCGGTCACGTTGTGCGGCGTGGTCGAACTGCCAGCCTCCGGCAACGGATAGCTGCGCCACGCCCACTCGTGCTGCGCGGCGTCGGCGGGGGTCACGTTGCCTGCCTGCGCGAAGAGCGGATGGTCCTTTGCGCAGTAAGCGAGCTGGTCTTCGGCGAAGATCTCGGTGTATTCGAGCGATGGCACCCGATGCCAGAAGTAGCCGATGCCAACCTGGATGCGCTCGCTCAGCAACAGCTCTTCGAGTTCTCCCGGCGAGCGCACGAGAATCGAGAAGCGCACCGACTCGTCGCGCGTCCGAAAGCGCCGGATTGCCTCGCTGATCCGCGCGCTGGCGGCGACCGGCGTGTGGCCGATCATGCCGATGCCAAGGGTACCCACCAGTTTTCTGCCGACATTGCGCGCCTGCATCCCGAACGTATCGATCGCCGACAGAAGCGTGCGGGCGGCATCGACGAACTGCGCGCCGCGCGCCGTCAGACTGAAGCCGCTGCGGCCGCGTTCGCACAGCCTGTAACCGAGCCGCGTTTCGAGCGTCGCGAGCTGCGTGCTGATTGTCGACTGGCCGACGTTGAGCGTCGCCTGGGCGGGCGTGACGCCGCCTGCATCGACGATCGCGAGGAACACGCGGATTAGCCGCAGGTCGAGGTCGGTGAGCTGGGAAAACATGGGGTCGGTGGACGTGGAAGCGGATACATCGATGAGGATCGATGTGAAGTTTAATCTGTTCGCATTTTATCTTTGGAAAAAATGCACGAGAATGAAAATTCAACCGGCTCAGGTGGCATCGGGTTTGCCCCAAGCCGCCGGATTTCCTCGCTTCTTCTTCATTGGCCAGCCACGATGAAACCTTCCTCCTTCGCTTTCCCGGACGCCACTGCCGAGCGGCCGCAACCTCTTTCCGGCAACGAAATGGCTCGCTGCGGCGGCATCACGACGATGATGCGCCTGCCGTACGTCGCATCGGCAGAAGGTCTGGACGCGTGCTTTGTCGGCGTGCCGTTCGATCTGGGCACCTCGAACCGTACCGGCGCACGTTTCGGTCCTCGCCAGATCCGTTCCGAATCGGTGCTGCTTCGCCCGTACAACATGGCGACGCGCGCCGCACCGTTCGATTCGCTTCGGGTTGCCGACATTGGCGACGTCGCGATCAATCCGTATAACCTGCTCGATTCGATTGCGCGCATCGAAACGGCGTACGACGAGATCCTTCAGTACGGTACGAAGCCGATCACACTGGGCGGCGACCACACGATCGCGCTACCGATCCTGCGCGCCATTCATCGCAAGTATGGCAAGGTCGGGCTGATTCATGTGGACGCGCACGCGGACGTCAACGACACCATGATGGGCGAGAAGATTGCGCACGGCACGCCGTTTCGCCGCGCAGTTGAAGAAGGGCTGCTGGACACCTCACGCGTCGTGCAGATCGGTCTGCGCGGCACGGGCTACGCCGCCGAAGACTTCGACTGGTGCCGCGACCAGGGCTTTGAGGTAGTGCAGGCGGAGGCGTGCTGGAACCAGTCCCTGGCGCCGCTGATGTCGCGTGTACGGGAACGGATGGGCGACGGCCCGGTGTACATCACGTTCGATATCGACGGCATCGATCCGGCGTTCGCTCCGGGGACAGGTACGCCCGAAATCGCCGGACTGACTGTGCCTCAGGCGCTGGAAATCATTCGTGGTGCACATGGGCTGAACATCGTTGGCTGCGATCTGGTCGAGGTGGCGCCGCCGTACGATCCGTTCGGGACGACCGCGCTGCTCGGCGCGAATCTCGCGTACGAACTGCTGTGTGTGTTGCCGGGCGTCGAGTATCGGGCGGCAACGCATTGAACGTTGCGGGCGGGCGCTTTATCCCATCGCGTTTGCGTTCGTCACGACGCCAGAAAGGCCCGCATTGCGGGCCTTTGTCATTTACGCGTAGGCTTCGCGCCGTGCCGATACGAACGCGAGATAGCACAGCGCGCCAATCGCGAGTGCGGGCAGTGTGGCACCGAGATTCGGTAGCCATTGGTTGATCACCTGGTACGCCGCGATACCGATCGCCCACGCGGTGAACGCGCTCACGTGCCAGCCGCCCGAGAAGCCATAGCGGCCACGCAGATCGCCGAGCACGGCTGCTTCGATGCGGCGCTTGCGGACAATGAAGTGATCGACGAGCACGACGCCAAAGAGCGGCGCGAATATCGAGCCGATCAGCAGCAGGAAGTTCTGGTACTTCGCCATCGGCACGGCCAGCGCGATGAGCGTACACAACGCACCGAATGCGAGCGACAGGACCGGCACACTTCCGCGTGTCCAGAACGTGCCTGTCGACACGGCGGCCGAGTGAATATCGGCGAATGCATTGTCGATTTCATCGATCAGAACCAGCAGCAGTGCGAGTCCGCCGCCCGCCTGCGCGAGCGCCGTGGTCAGCAGCGCATCGCCGCCGCCGGCTGCAAGGCCGTAGATGGCCCCAAGCCCGTAGAACCAGATGTTTGCAATGCCGTAGCCAAGCAGCGTGCCGCGGAACGTCTCGCCTGGGCGGCGACCGAAGCGTGTGTAGTCGGCGATCAGTGGCAACCACGACAGCGGCATCGCCACCACCAGGTCGATTGCGCCGCCGAAGGACATCTCGCCCGTGCCCGGACGCCGCATCAGCGCGCCGAGGTCGTGCCTGGCTAGCAGGTTCCACGACAGCCACGCGGCGCCGGCGAGCAGCAACCAGATGCCCCATGTGCGCAGGAAGCGCCGCACGAAAGAAAGCGGACCGCTGATCGCGAGCAGCGTTGCCAGCAGGCCGAAGATCACGGTCCACACCAGGGGCATCGAGAGGCCGAACGACTGTTTGGCCAATGCGTCGGCGGAATCGCGCATCACGATGACTTCGAATGAGCCCCAGCCGACCAGTTGCACCGCGTTTAGCACAGCCGGCACCGAGGCGCCGCGTACCCCGAGGGTAGGACGCAGCGACGACATGGCGGCGAGCCCCGTATCCGTGCCGATCACACCCGCGAGCGCGAGCAGCACGACGCCGATCGCCGTGCCGATGACGATTGCCGTCATGGCTTGCGGCAGCGACAGTCCAGGCACGAGCAGCGCGCCGGCCTGCGCGACCAGCAGGCCGATACCAAGTGAGAACCACAACGCGAAGGCGTCGCCGGTACGGAACGCGCGGCGCGAGTCGGGCACCGGCGTAAGCGGTGCGTAAGTGGGACCGGCTTCGCCGGTGAGCGGATCGTTTGCCATCGAAGGATGTTCCTGAGCGTTGCTGATCGTTATCTGGTTAATCGGTCGGTGCAGGACTGAGCGCATTGTGCCTCGCGCGCGGGCAACTGCGCTCCAGGCCGGATGGCTAACATCACGCCGTTCCGCCTCGTACTCGCGCGCGGCTGTCATAATGCAGGACCGTGCCGCAGCGCGCATGCCGGCCTCGCACCGCCTTTCGCCCAATGTCCATGCATGCGCCTTGCTGCACCGAAAAGCCGAGATTATCGCCAAAACGCCATGTTTGAAGAACCCCGTGCCAATGTGCCGCTCGCAGAACGCCTGCGGCCCCGCACTATCGACGAAGTGATCGGCCAGAAACATCTGCTCGGGCCGAACAAGCCGTTGCGCGTCGCATTCGAATCTGGCGAAGCCCATTCGATGATCCTCTGGGGGCCACCCGGCGTCGGCAAGACCACGCTCGCGCGGTTGATGGCCGATGCGTTTCACGCGGAATTCATCGCGCTGTCGGCGGTGCTCTCGGGCGTCAAGGACATTCGCGAGGCGGTCGAGACCGCGCAGATGCATCGCGTGCGCGGGCGGCAGACGCTCGTGTTCGTCGACGAAGTGCACCGCTTCAACAAGAGCCAGCAGGACGCTTTCCTGCCGCACGTCGAGTCGGGGCTGTTCGTGTTCGTCGGCGCGACGACGGAAAATCCGTCGTTCGAGGTGAATAGCGCGCTGCTGTCGCGGGCCGCAGTATACGTGCTGAAGAGTCTCGACAACGACGAGCAGTGCGAACTGCTCGACCGCGCGCAAAAGGAGCTCGGCGGCCTCACATTCAGTGACGATGCCCGCGACGCGCTGATCGGCTCAGCCGACGGCGACGGCCGCAAGCTGTTGAATAACCTCGAGATCGTCGCGCGCGCGGCTGCCCAGCAAAAGACCACGGGAATCGACGGCGCGCTGCTCGGCAGTGCACTCGCAGAAAACCTGCGCCGCTTCGACAAGGGCGGCGACGCGTTTTACGACCAGATCAGCGCGCTGCACAAGTCGGTGCGCGGCAGCAACCCGGACGGCGCGTTGTACTGGTTCTGCCGCATGCTCGACGGCGGCGCGGACCCGCGTTATCTGGCGCGGCGCATCGTGCGCATGGCGTGGGAGGACGTCGGTCTGGCCGATCCGCGCGCGGCGCGAATCGCACTCGATGCAGCTGAAACCTACGAACGGCTTGGCACGCCGGAGGGCGAACTGGCGCTTGCCCAGGCGATCATCTATCTGGCGGTGGCGCCGAAGTCGAACGCGGGCTATATGGCCTATAACGAGGCGCGGCGCTTCGTCGGCAAGGACCAGTCGCGCGCGGTGCCGGTGCATCTGCGCAATGCGCCGACGAAGCTGATGAAGGAACTCGGCTACGGTCACGAGTACCGCTATGCGCACGATGAACCCGACGCGTACGCGGCGGGCGAGACCTATTTGCCTGACGGCATGCGCGAGCCGCACTGGTACGAGCCGACCCCGCGCGGGCTCGAAGGCAAGATCGCCGATAAGCTCACGCGTCTCGCCGAACTCGATGCGCAATGGCGCGGCGAAAACAGGTCGAAGAAGAGCTGAGCATGCACACGACGCCCGCATTGCCGCCACGCGCGAGTTGATCCACCTGCCGGTGCGCTAAAATCGCATCCTCATACAACGAACACCCGCCCCATCCCATGCTCGACATCCAGCTGCTGCGCAAAGACCTCGACGGCGTCGCCAAACGCCTCGCCGATCGCGGCTACACCCTCGACGTAGCGGCGTTCTCCGCGCTCGAGGCAGAACGCCGTTCCATCCAGACCCGTACCGAAGAGCTGCAGGCGCGCCGCAACAGCCTGTCGAAGCAGATCGGTGCGATGAAGGGGCGGGGCGAGGACACGTCGGCGGTGATGGCCGAAGTGGGTGGGCTCGGCGATGAGATGAAGGCGTCGGCGGCGCAGCTTGAAGAGATCCAGAAGGGTCTGTCGGATCTGCTGCTCGGCGTGCCGAACCTGCCGCACGAAAGCGTGCCCGCTGGCAACGACGAAGCCGATAACGTCGAAGTACGCCGGTGGGGCATGCCGCGCCAGTTCGATTTCGAGGTGAAAGACCACGTCGATGTGGGCACGCCGCTTGGTCTCGATTTCGAAACCGGGGCGAAACTGTCGGGCGCACGGTTCACGATGTTGCGCGGACGGATTGCGCGGCTGCACCGTGCGCTCGCGCAGTTCATGATCGACACACACACGCTGCAACACGGCTATACCGAGATCTACACGCCTTACATCGTCAATCCGGAAATCCTGTACGGCACTGGCCAGTTGCCCAAATTCGCCGACGACATGTTCCGCGTCGAGAAGGGCGGTGGTGAGCACACGGTCACTCAGTACCTGATCTCGACGTCTGAAATTTCACTGACGAACACCGTGCGCGACAGCATCGTCGAAGCCAGCGCGCTGCCGATCAGGCTGACTGCACATTCACCGTGTTTTCGCTCGGAGGCCGGCTCGTACGGTCGCGATACGCGCGGCATGATTCGCCAGCATCAGTTCGACAAGGTAGAGATGGTGCAGATCGTCGCGCCTGAAACGTCGTATGAGGCGCTCGAGCAGATGGTCGGACATGCCGAGGCGATTCTGCAGAAGCTTGAACTGCCGTATCGCGTGATCACACTGTGTACCGGCGACATGGGCTTCTCCGCGACGAAGACCTACGATCTCGAAGTGTGGCTACCGGCACAGAACACGTATCGCGAGATCTCGAGCTGCTCGAACACCGAAGCGTTCCAGGCGCGCCGGATGCAGGCGCGCTATCGCAATGCCCAGGGCAAGCCGGAACTCGTGCATACGCTCAATGGCTCGGGCCTGGCAGTCGGTCGCACGCTGGTTGCGGTACTCGAAAACTTCCAGAACGCGGATGGCTCGGTGACAGTGCCTTCGGCGCTGCGTCCGTACCTCGGTGGGGTCGAGCGGCTGGAAGTGCCGGCTGCGAGCTGAAAGTTGTGTGAACGAAACCGCGAGCAGACGCCTTTCTGCTTTTTGCTAAAAGGGACTTGGAAAGCGGTTTCAACTGTTCTATAATCTTCGTTTCGCCAAGCAGCGACCCGCTTGGTGCAGAGACGGTAGCGTATCAGCAGCCCGTCAACAATGCCGGAAAGGTGGCAGAGTGGTCGAATGCGCCGGACTCGAAATCCGGTGTACAGTTTTGCTGTACCGTGGGTTCGAATCCCACCCTTTCCGCCAGAACATTAGAAAAGCCCCGCAGATCCAAAAGTCTGCGGGGCTTTTCGCTTTCCGGCTTGCCCACGGCACCGGTGAGCGGAGCCGATTCATTCGTTCATCATGCTGCCTCGTGGCGCGCAGAGACTTGCTCCTTGGCATGTTGGGGAGGCGAGCAAAGCGATTCATCTGGTTAGTACTTCTTTAGAATATGAGTGTGTCGAATGCAGCCAGACGCCATTCGGAATCGCGGGTGCGAGCCGTCTGCTGGGATAGCCTCGAAGACCAGGCCGGCATCGAGCCCCGCAGATGAAAAAAACCCAGACTGGGAAGCTGGGCAAACAGGATTGTGATGATCCGTTGGAGGGGGTCTCGATCCAGGGAGACCTGGCCCGCTATCGGAGCTACCGCGATAGCGGGCCAGGTCTTCTTTGATCAGGGGCGCACAGCGACGCATATAACCATGCGCCCGGACTACGATGTCCAGCTTGAGTACGTTCTACGTCCTGCCTTAACGGGCGGATCAATCAACCAATCAGGGATGGTTGTACATGGCGTTCCAGTCGGCTGCAGAAACAGCTGCGCGACCACCCGAGTTCGACGAACCGCTCGCGACTCCGCCATAGCTGGTTGCAGCGCCGGTCTCTGCTGATACGCGTGCTTCGGCGGCCTGGATCTCAGCCGGGTAGGTCGCATCGTTGCGGCTTGCCTGGTTGTAACCCGCCTTCTCGAGCTGGACCAGCTCGGCGCGCACCTGCGCACGGGTCAGCGGTGCGTTCGATTGAGCGAACGAGGCGATCGGCGCAGCGAGTACAGCGGCAACAACAGCGACTTGAATCAGAGACTTCATGATTGACTACCTCCAGATTTCTTGTCCTGCTACGAACAGCCCTGTCCGTAATCAGTGGTCGTAGTCTAGGTAAGTAATCGCTTAAAATTAAGCCCCTTGCCTGGAAGGGACCTTTGCCGTAGTTGGGGAAACCCTAGGTGAGCCGCGGAACGCGCGAGTCGTACACGCGTGAAATCCTGTTCCGGCTCTTGCGTCCCGCCTGCATCATTCCCGTCCGCCCACCCCGCTCCACAGCCCGCGACCTCGCCGCACCGGGTCCCTTATCAATTTCGTATGAGGTATTAACCCTGCTCCGATTTTGCCGTTATACAAGGGCAAAGTGACCGGATCTGGCCTGATTTCCATCGATCAATATGCTTTCTTCTTCAGCGCAGCAGATCTCGGACGCCGGCTTCCTTAGCCGGTTTCACCGCCGCTCTCTCGACCACCAGCGACCGCTTTCGACGGTCACGATGGCATTCACCGTCGTCGCCTATCTGGCGTTCGTCGTGGCGCGCAGCCTCGAGGCGGGCCCGGTCGTCCCCATTCAGTACCGGCTTGCCTGCGCGCTCTGCCTTGCGTTGCTCGTCGTCGCGATTCCGGGAACGAAATCGACCTGGGTATTCGGTGGGATCGGCATCGCGTACGCGCTTGTGATGCAGGCCGGTATCGCGCTGAACATCGCCGGTCTCGAGCAACCAATGTTGTGGGCACTGCCGGCGATGGTGGTCATTCCGATCTGCGCCGCGCCTCTGTGGCTGACGCCGGCGCACTTCCTCGCCGGCACCTTGCTTTTTTACGCGACCGGCCTGTCTTTGCTGCTCGACTTGCCGCAACTAAAGGGCGAAGTCGGCATCGTGTGCTGGATGTGGGTGGTGATCGGCCTGCCGACCGCTGCGGTGTTTCATTTCGGTTTTTACTGGTTCAGGCGCAATCATTTTCTGCTGGAAGACCGGCTGGCGCGACTTGCAGCGACCGACCCGCTGACCGGTCTGCAAAACCGCCGTGCTTTCATGGAGGCGGCAAAGCAGCGGTTGTCGTCGCTCGCCGAAGACGCGAAGGTGAGCGCAATCTTTATCGACATCGACTACTTCAAGTCGCTGAATGATCAGTTCGGGCACGCGGCCGGCGATCAAACCCTCGTCGATGTCGCCCAGGCATTGCGGGACTGGGTCACGACGGCGGACTGCATTGGCCGGATCGGCGGCGAAGAGTTCGCCTTGTTGCGGCCTGAAGGCCTGCGTGCGGCGGTTGAATTTGCCGAGACCCTGCGCGCGGCGATTGGGGGCGTGGCGCGGCCTGATGGATTCCTGAGCGCAAGCTTCGGCGTGGCTGAATATCGTGCCGGCGAAAGCATCATGGCACTGCTCGACCGCGCGGACGAAGCCTTGCTGCGGGCCAAGCATTCCGGCAGGAATCGCGTGCGTGCGGAACGCGCGATGTCCGTCGACTCCGTGTGGTTGACGTGGAGCGAAGGACTCGACCCGGCCGGAGTGTCCGGGCCGATACGGCAGCGCTGGGAAGACCACTACCTGACCTCGCATTTCCAGCCTCTCTACAGTCTGTCGCATCAGAAGCAGGTGGGATTCGAGGCGCTGCTGCGTGGCGAGCGTGACGACGGAACGCTCGTGCCGCCCGTGGTCCTGTTCGCGCCAAAGCCATTCACCGACGAAGGTGACCTCGACCGGGCGAGTCACGTGCTGCATCTCGGCAACGCGAGGCGGCTGATTCCCGACGACGCCTGGGTGTTTCTCAACATCCTGCCCGCGACCTTTGTCGCAGAGGGCTATCCGGACGAACTCGCAGCCATTGCCCGTTCGGCGAGTCTCAAGCCGGAACGGGTCGTTCTCGAACTGCTCGAGTCGCACGGCGGCAGCGTGGACGACCTGTCGCGCGCGGCCAGCCAATATCGCGATCACGGTTTCCTGATCGCGGTCGACGATTTCGGCGCGGGCCATTCGAACCTCGATCGTCTGTTCCGTATCAGGCCCGACCTCGTGAAACTCGACGGCGAACTCATCCGTGCAACGAGACCGGGCGCGCAACAGCCGATCCTGCCCAGGCTGGTGTCGCTGCTGCATCAGGCGGGGATGCTGGTGGTCGTGGAAGGCGTCGAGACGACGGAGGAGCTGATCCTCGCGGTCGAATCGAATGTCGACTTTGCACAGGGCTATCTGCTTGGCCGGCCTGCGCCGTCGATTACGCCGCCTGACGCAGTGCAGCGTCGCATCGATCACGCGTTCGACGTGATCGCCGAAGGGCGGACGTCTCAGCATGCGCTGTTCGAGTCGGAAGTAGAGCCGTACCGGCTCGCCCTCGATATCGCTGCAACCGGGTTGTTGAGGGGCGTCCCGAAGGAAGACGCCTTCGCCGATCTTGCGCAACGCGAGCTTTGCATCAGTTGTTTCATCCTCGACGAAGCCGGCCGGCAGGTCGGTCTCGAAGTGCCTGGAATGGCGGCAGGGGTTCAAGGCGGCTCGCTGCATCCGGTCGCCAATCCGCGTGACGCGCGTTGGGATCATCGGCCGTATTTCCGCAACGCCGTGCTGCGGCCCGGTGTGCCTGTCACCAGCGGCCCGTATCTGTCGCTGGCGAGTGGCCGGCCGTGTATCGCGGTGACGATCGCGTCGGAGACGGAGGGACGACGCTGCGTCGTCGGCGTGGAGCTGGACTGGTCGTTGCAGCGCTTGCCCTGGCCGGCGAGCGAACAGTGGTGACGAAGGACGTGAGCGGGCTTACCCTGTGGCATTGACGCGCGCGAGACGGCATCATCACGCTTTCGCTCACGCTTTATGGATCAGATCATGGCCTCCGCTTTCATCGACACTCCCAGCTATGAAGACCAGCGCCAGCGCTTTGCGCAGGCCGCGGACGACGCTGGCGCCGAGCGTATCGAGTACCGTCATCCGCTGCGCGGCCCGCGCGGCGAAACGCTCGCCACCGACGTCGCTTTGCTCGGCGACCGCAATGCGAAGAGGCGATTCGTCGCGATTTCGGGCACGCACGGCATCGAGGGCTATTACGGGTCCGAGTGCCAGATCCAACTGCTGCACGATCTGCGCCATCGCGAAGTGCCGAACGATGTGTCGGTGGTGCTGGTGCACCTCGTCAATCCGTGGGGCACGGCATGGATGCGCCGCGTGAATGAAGACAACGTCGACGTGAATCGCAACTACGTGGACTTCACGCACGCGCGGCCGGTCAATTCCGCGTATGAGACATTGCACGAAATCTACCTGTGCAAGGACCTCGACGGCCCGGGCCGTCGCCAGGCCGATGACATCCTCGCCACACACATTCGCAACCTCGGTCAGACGGCGACGATGAACATCGTCGAAGCAGGGCAGTATCTGCATGGCGATGGGCTGTTCTTCGGCGGCAAGGAGGCGACATGGACCAACCGCACCATGCGCGCGATCCTGAACGAGCACGTGGCGGGTGCACGGATCGCGATGAGCTTCGATCTTCACACCGGCGCCGGCGCATTCGGCCACCCGATGCTGATGACGATCGCGGAGCGCAAATACGCTGCATATGACACGGCGCAGTCGATCTACGGTCCGTGGCTGCACACGATCATCACTTCGTCCGAGGCGACGTCCGACACCGGCGTCACGGCGACCGCAACCGGCTACACATCGCAGGCATTGCTCGATCAACTGGGTGACGTGCAACTGATGCCTTTCGTCATCGAATGCGGAACGTATGACGGGAGCGTCGGCCATTCGATTCTGCGCGACGATCACTGGCTGCATCTGCACGGCGATCCGCTCGACGCGACGGGGCGCAGGATCAAGGAAGCGATGCTCGAGCAATACTTCCCTGCCGATGCCGACTGGCGCGAACTGACGGCGCTGCGCACCCGGCAGGTGTGGCAGCGCGCGCTGGACGCGCTCGCGCGACTGTAACGAACAGGGAGGGCGGTACGGATCGCTTCTCCCTGCAGTCCATCCATAGCATCGAGGCGCGGTCTGCTCCGCAAACGCCGCGCCGTCTTTCGATCAAACGCCTCCTTGCGCGGATGTTGAATCGTGACCGCGACGGACAACTGCGCGCGTTGCTCGAGGAAGTGCGCAACACGTTCGGCGAATGCCACTGCTAACTGCTTTGCGCCGGCTTGTCGCCCTGGTGCTCGTAGCTGTGCCGATGTTGTATATGGGCGCGCCGTTCGTTGATTGACCCGCGTTGACAGCATGCGAAAACGTTTGCCGTGAACCGGCCCGGCGAGCGCGTCGTTCATGCGGCGTTCACATCATCTGTACAATTGGTCGATCGACAACCCCGGCGGCTGCGTCTTCCGGCCCGGTTTTGGTGGCGTCGCGGCCCATGCGAACTCACGCGGCGATGCGTGCGGTTATTGCATGTCCGTGGCACGCCTGCCGCCCTGCACCAAACGAATACGATCTCATGGCCATCACTTACAAGACTCCTGACGACATCGCCCGGTTGCGCATTTCAGGCCGTCTCGCGGCCGACGTCCTCGCGATGATCGGTGAACACGTGAAGGCCGGCGTCTCGACCGATTATCTCGACGGACTGTGCAACGAGTTCATCATCAATACGCTGAAGGCGATTCCTGCCAACGTGGGCTATATGGGCTTTCCGAAGACGGTCTGCACCTCGGTGAACTCGGTGGTGTGCCACGGCATTCCCGACCGCGCCGAAGTGCTGAAAGACGGCGACATCATCAACATCGACGTCGCCGTGATCAAGGACGGCTATTTCGGCGACACGAGCCGTATGTACTGCGTCGGCGAGCCGAGCACGGTTGCGCGTGAGCTGATCGACACGACCTATGAGGCGATGCTTGCCGGCATCCGTCAGGTGAAGCCGGGCGCGACGCTCGGCGATATTGGCTACGCGATCCAGCAGACGGCGCAGCGCAAGGGCTTCTCGATCGTACGCGACTACTGTGGGCACGGCATCGGCAAGGTCTATCATGAGGAGCCGCAGGTGCTGCACTACGGCCAGCCCGGGCAGGGCATGCGCCTCAAGCCCGGCATGGTCTTCACGATCGAGCCGATGGTCAACTCGGGCCGGGCGGGCACCACCGTGCTGCGCGACGGCTGGACCGTCGTGACGAAGGACCGGTCGCTGTCGGCGCAATGGGAACATATGATCGCCGTCACGGACGACGGCTTTGAGCTGCTGACTCCATGGCCCGACGGCACCGGTGCCTATGAGGCTCCCTGATTCCCATGAGGTCACGTGAGGCGCTCCATGTGCCACGCTGCGGGCCTATCGAGGTGCGTTGGGCAGCCTCTCGTCCGGGCGCGCGAGCGCACGCGTTCTGAAAATAAGGATTTGACTCGCGCGCCGGTTCGGTTA